>CAMDOA010000006.1 GCA_945903305.1 Chitinophaga pinensis | reverse complement strand
TGCGCAATTTTTTTGCGCAGCGAAGGTAGTTGACGAAACACAACTTGAGACCTTAATGATTCGGTATAATTAAATGCAGGAGAACCGGTAACTGATTTTCCAGATTCAAGAATGCTTTTCGAAACCCCGCTTTGAGCATTAATTCGTGTTCCATCAGCAATTTTTATATGCCCAACAAATCCAACTTGCCCTCCGATAATACAATTTTTACCAATTTTGGTAGAACCTGAAATACCGGTTTGTGCGGCAATAACTGTGTTTTCGCCTATTTCAACATTATGGGCTATTTGCACCAGGTTATCAATTTTAACCCCTTGATGAATAATAGTACTGCCTAAAGTTGCTCTATCGACTGTACTGTTTGCGCCAACCTCAACATCGTTTTCAATAATAACATTTCCTAAATGCGGGATTTTTAAATATGCTCCGTTACCTGTAGGGGCATGGCCAAAACCATCACTTCCTATAACTGAACCGGCATGAATAATTACACGCTCACCAATAAAAGTATCAGCATAAATATTCACACCTGCATAAATAATTGAATTCGCTTTTATTAAGCTTCGGTCGCCAATAGTTGAATTTGGAAAAATTTTTACCCCATCTTCAATTACCGTATTTTCACCAATATGGGCAAAGGCACCTATGTAAACTCCCACACCAATTTTTGCAGTAGGCGAAATAAAACTGGGTGTTTCAATTCCATTTTTATGGGCTAAAACAGTGCTGAATTTTTGCATCACTTTGGCAAATGCAACATATGGTTCGGCTACTCTGATTATTGCTTTCGCATTTGTTTTGTCAATATTCACCGATTCAGCCAATAATAAAACAGCCGCATTACTAGTGGCCACATAGTCTAAGTATTTTGGATTGGAAATGAATGATACTGCCGATTCATTCGCATCTTCAATTCCTGATGGATGAGTAACTATTGTTTCCGAGTTTCCTTCAAGGCGCCCATTTAACCAATGGCATAATTCGCCTGCAGTAAATTTCATTGGGCGAATGTAAGCAACACTATCGACTTTGACGAGGCGGAATTCAGTATTTTATTGATTGGAAGACTAAATATTTAGTCTTGTTTCGTTAACAATTATTCACCAAACATTTTATTTTTATTAATTGCTTGCATGAAATTAAAAAAGCGAATTTTTTATTTATACTTTTTTTTCAGTTAAATATCTGTACTGAATTTTTTGTGAAATTAAGTTTGAAATTTTTCAATCAATCGATTTCAAACAGACTGGTATAATAAAATATTTACCGATGCCTTAAAAATAAAACTACCTTTGTTTTAAACCTCTTAAGAAATAAACCGTTAAACATTTTCGTTATTGAACATCTCTACAAAAAAGAAATTTATAGTTGACCAGTTTAATGAAGAAATCAATTTTATTCTTGTGCCTGCTGCCGTTATTTGCAACAGCACAGCGGTATGAATTTGGAATTTGGGCTGGAGGCAGCACTTATTTTGGCGACCTTAACACGAATACAAGTTTCAAATTTACACAACCTGTATCCGGTGTTTATTCAAGATATAATATTGATTCGAGGTTAGCTGCAAAACTTGGATTTTCATATGGTGCTGTCAGAGGAATGGATTCTGTTTCAGATTTTTACTTTGAGCAACGCCGGAATTTAAGTTTCCATTCAACAATTTGGGAGGCAGAAATACAAGGTGAGTTTAATTTTATGGGGTACAATTCGCGCAATCCGAAAATGAAATATTCCCCGTATTTTTTAATTGGCTTGGGTGTTTTTGGTTTCAATCCCAAAACTAAATTTGGCAACACAGTTTTTGACTTACAACCTATTGGAACCGAAGGACAAGGGTATCCGGAATACAGTTCAAGAAAGCCATACAAATTAACAAAGCCATTTTGGACTATCGGAGGAGGTTTTAAATTGAGAATATCAAAAAATTTAAGCGTGTTTGGCGAAGGAGCGGTGAGAAAAACTTTTACCGATTATTTAGATGATGTATCTACCGTTTATCCTGATAAATTAATTCTTCAAAATGAAGGAGGACCTTTAGCGGTTAATCTTTCCGACAGATCGTTGGAACTTGCAGGGATTCCGGTTGGTGCAACAAACAAATACCGAGGGGATATTAAAACCGATGATTATTTCTTTTTTGGTTTAGGATTATCTTTTACAATAAATAATTATAAGTGCCCGTTTGTTTATAAAGATGATTATTAGCGGTTTCTATTTAAAATTTGTAATGCAATACTTTTAGTAAAAGGTTACTGTGCGATAAGACTAATCTGTCTGTCTATTAACCCTAATTAATTTTTTTTTCGTTAATTTGCTTCTCATGCATCGAAAAAGATTTATTTCAATTTCCGGTTTCATTGGACTTCTTCTAATGGTGGGCTTGTTTATTGGTGCAAAAAAGATTGATAGCATTGGTCGACCAATTAATTATCGGTATAGTCATTTGCGGTCTCCATTCGATAATAAAACTTATCCGGTTAAAATACCTGATAGTTTAGACTTTGCCGGTGAAAATGTGCCGCTGTTTGATTTTGATGTTGTGGAAAGACTAGACCGTGAATTGATAGTAAATACTTACTGGCATTCGCGTACTATTCTTATCATGAAGGAAATGAAACAAATTGGCTCCATACTGCGCCCCATTATGAAACGGAATGGAATACCGGATGATTTTATTTTTCTGGCTGTGGCAGAAAGCGGGTTGCAAAATGATGTTGTATCGCCAAGTGGTGCAACCGGAGTATGGCAATTTATTAAATCAACCGGAATTAATTTTGGGTTGCAGATTGATGAATATGTTGATGAACGATTGAATTATGAAAAATCAACTGATGCGGCTTGCAAATATTTATTAGAGTCGAAATCACGATTCGGAAATTGGACACTTGCTGCCGCCAGTTATAATATGGGTCAGGAAGGGTTAGCCCGATCAATTAAAAATCAAAAAGTTGGATCTTATTATGACTTGTATTTAAATAATGAAACCAGTCGTTACATTTTCAGAATTCTTGCTTTAAAGGAGGTGATGAAGAACCCGCAATCTTATGGGTTTCATATAAATTCAACTGATTTATATCCGGCATTTAAATACCATACAGTTACCATTGATTCAGCAATTAATAATCTTACCGAATTTGCAATCCAGCAAGGAACAACTTATAAATATTTGAAAATATTTAACCCATGGTTGATTAATACTTCGCTTCCTAATTCCAATAAGAAAATTTATTCAATCAAAATTCCGGAACCCGAAATGGTATCGGATGAATTGGAAGTAACTGATCCCGACAATACGAAAGGGCAATAAATTTTATTAACTATTTTATTTATTGAATTTTAATTTGTGGTCGCTTATTTGTAGTTGCAAATGCTGAAATCGTATATCATAAAAAACAGACTGGAAGCCGGTTGCGATGAAGCCGGCAGAGGTTGTTTGTGCGGGCCGGTGTTTGCTGCAGCTGCCATTCTTCCTCCCGCATTTCATCATCCGCTGTTGAACGATTCAAAAAAAATGAATGAAGCCAATCGGTATGAAGTGCGCGAGTTCATTGAAGAAAATTCATTGTCGTGGGCAGTTGCTTTTGTTGATCATAAAAAAATTGATGCTATAAATATTTTGCAGGCATCGCTGTTGGCCATGCATCGCGCACTAAGTAAACTGGAGCGGCAACCTGAATTTATTTTAGTGGATGGAAATAAATTTAAATCGCATGGAAAAATTCCGCACCAGACTTTTGTGAAGGGAGATGGAATTTATAGTTCCATTGCGGCGGCAAGTGTGCTCGCAAAAACTTATCGTGACGATTACATGAAAAAGCTGCACAACAAGTATCCGCAATATGGATGGGATCACAACAAAGGTTATCCAACTGAAGAACACCGTCGGGCAATTGTTCAATTCGGTATCACTCCGGTTCATCGTCGTTCATTCCGGTTGTATGGCGATCAGGGTGAACAGGGAGAATTATTTTGAAAGTTGTAAAATATGAATGTTGAATTGTGAATTCTCACTTTATGTTTTTTTATTATTCAAGGTCGACTATTCGCAATTGACTATTCACCATTTACTTTAGCGCCACAAAAACTTTCAGTAAGAAAAAAATATGAAATCAGTTTTCATTAAAGATTTATCGAAGCACGAAGGCGAAGATGTACAATTGCAGGGATGGGTTTACAACAAACGCTCCGGCAAAGGATTATTTTTTATTGTGCTGCGCGATGGTTTCGGATACTGCCAGTGTGTTGTAAATGAAAAAAGTGTGAGTGCAGAATCGTTTGAAGCATCAAAAAATTTAACACAGGAAAGTTCATGCATCATCATTGGTAAGGTGGTGAAGGACGAACGACAAATTGGAGGATATGAAATTCATGCAACGAGTGTTGAAGTAATTTCCATCGCTGAAGAATTTCCGATTTCAAAAAAAGAACACGGTGTAGATTTTCTGATGGATGAACGGCACTTGTGGTTGCGTACACAACGGCAGTGGGCCATCATGCGCATTCGCAACAAGATGATTTTTTCTATTCACAAATTTTTTCAGTCGAATGATTTTGTACAGATGGATGCACCGATTTTTACCGGCAATGCTTGTGAAGGCACGAGCAATTTATTTGAAACAGATTTTTATGGTCAGCCGGCTTATCTATCTCAGAGCGGACAATTATATGGCGAAGCGATGGCGATGGCTTTCAACAAGATTTACACTTTCGGCCCCACTTTCAGAGCAGAGAAATCGAAAACTCGCCGCCACTTATCGGAGTTCTGGATGATAGAACCTGAAATGGCTTTTCATGATTTGGATATGAACATGGATGTGATTGAAGAGATGATGAAGTTTGTGGTGAATGAATTGGTAACGGTATGTGTAGAGGAATTTAAAATCATTGGTCGCGATGTATCTATTTTGAAAAATATAAATCGTCCGTTTCCGCGCATTGCTTATGATGATGCCGTGGATATGATTCTTGGCAAGAAGGATGTTGATGGAAAAAACAGCATCAAACTTCTGGAAGAAGATTTGAAAAAAGTGCAGGAGAGAATTGCTGAAGTGAAAAAGGAAACCGAAGAGCGCGAAGCAAAACTAAATGTTGCCGGAATGAAGAAAGGCGAAATTGCTTTCAACCAAAACAAAATTGATTCGATGAAAAATGAATTGAAAGATTTGGAAGAAGACGAGCGCAACATTCCGAACTGGCTCAACTCGGCAAAGAATTTTAAGCGAGGCGATGATTTCGGTGGCTCTGATGAAACCGTGCTCACTCGGCTGTTTGACATTCCGATTATGGTTTACAACTGGCCGCACGAAGTGAAAGCGTTTTATTTGAAGCGCGATAAAAATGCACCTTACCTGGCGAAAGGTGTTGATGTGCTGGCACCCGAAGGTTACGGAGAAATTGTGGGTGGCGGCGAACGGGAAACTGATATTAATTTACTGAAAGAAAAAATTATTGAACACAAATTACCAATGGAAGCATTCGAGTGGTACTTGGATTTGCGCCGCTATGGTTCAGTAAAACATGCAGGCTTCGGATTGGGATTGGAAAGATTGGTGGCGTGGGTTTGCAAGTTGCCGCATGTGCGCGAGACCATTCCGTTTCCACGGATGTATGGAAGATTATTTCCTTAATAATTATTTAATAAATTTTCAAATAAAGAAAGTTCTTCGATTCAATCTATAGAAGTACAATAATTTATCGTGATTATTATAAATTGTGAATGTATTGTTCAAAACCCAACACTGTTTCATTTTCATTGAGCGCAACAATTACTATCAACTAAATTCGCCCACTGTTTTTGAGAAACATCGAAACAGTTTTTAAATTTTTTATGTCAGATATCATTTCGCTTTTACCCGATTCCATTGCCAACCAGATAGCCGCCGGTGAGGTGATACAGCGCCCCGCAAGTGCTGTGAAGGAAATGATGGAAAACAGTATTGATGCCGATGCCACCGAAATAAAACTTATCATTCGCGATGCGGGCAAAAGTTTGATTCAGGTGATTGACAATGGAAAAGGAATGAGCGACACCGATGCGCGCATGAGTTTTGAGCGCCACGCTACTTCCAAAATAAAAAATATTGACGACCTGTTTCACATCCGCACCATGGGTTTTCGTGGTGAAGCACTCGCGAGTATTGCCGCCATTGCACAGGTGGAACTGAAATCAAGATTGCGCGGCGAAGCAGTGGGAACCGAATTGCTGATTGAAGGCAGCGAAGTATTGAAACAAGAAACAGTGAGTTGCGCGGAAGGTGCTTCGCTCTCAGTAAAAAATCTTTTTTACAATGTGCCGGCGCGCCGCAATTTTTTAAAAAGCAATCCGGTAGAAACAAAACACATCATTGACGAATTCACACGCATTGCGCTTGCACATCCCGAAATAAATTTTCAGTTGCATCACAACGGAGTGGAAGTGTATCACCTGAATGCAGTCAATCTTCGTCAGCGCATTGTGGGTTTGTTCGGGCATAATTACAATGAGCGGTTAGTACCGGTGGAAGAGCAAACCACTGTTACAAATATCATTGGCTTCATTGGTAAACCTGAAGCGGCAAAGAAGACACGAGGCGAACAATTTTTTTTCGTGAACAACCGCTTCATTAAAAGCAGTTACCTGAATCATGCCGTGACCAGTGCGTTTTATGAATTGCTGCCACGAGAGTCGTTTGCGTTTTATGTTTTGTTTTTGGAAATAGACCCTGCTCGTATTGATATAAATGTGCATCCCACCAAGCAGGAAATAAAATTTGAAGACGAACGAATCATTTACACTTTCATTTTATCAGCAGTGAAACGCGCATTGGGAAAATATTCTGTTTCGCCTTCGCTGGATTTTAATGACGAAAACCGTTTCAATCAGAACACCAGTTTCTCACGACCGAATAAAGAAATGATGGATGAACCAAATCCGAAACTGAACCCTGATTATTCGCCATACAAACAAATTGATTCCCGAACATTATCGAATCAAAATAACTGGAAAGATTTGTATTCTGATTCACGCAAGGGAGAAGATGTAGCAATCATTCCTGACACAGAATTTTCAACCGGAACATTTACCATTCCAAGCCGGTGGGAAACCACTCCCGAAGATCAACCATTACTGACTACGAACGAAGAAAAAACACAGGTGCTGGTTCACTTGCAGGACAAGTACATTCTCTCTGCAATCAAGTCCGGATTTATTTTGGTTGACCAGCATTCGGCACACGAGCGTGTGTTGTTTGAAAAATATTTACAGCAGTTGAATTCCAATATTCCTGCGGCGCAACAACAATTGTTTCCGCAAACACTGCACTTAACAACTCCTGATTTTGAAATAGCGAAAGAAATTATTCCTGAGATACGCGCACTTGGTTTTGATGTCCAGGAATTCGGCAATACTGATTTGGTGATTCACGGAACTCCATCTGATATAAAAGATAAAGACCCATCGAAATTATTAGAAGAACTGATTGAAGGGTACAAGCAAAGCATGCAAGCCCCGAAGTTGAACAAGCGCGAAGAAGTTGCTTTGCAATTGGCAAAACAAGCAGCCATAAAAAACGGAACACGACTCACCGAGCGCGAAATGAAAAATCTGTTAGATGAATTATTCGGTTGCGAAACTCCATCGCACACCGCTGAAGGCAAACCAACTTTCGTTACTTTCCATCTGCGTGATATTGAAAAACAATTTGAGAAACTTGCATAATTATATTTCGCAAAAAAATATTCTTAATAAAATTTCATGAGTGATTTAAGACCAACTTCTTTCGATAGGTTTCCGATGATTGTAAAAAATCTGCTCATTATTAATGGGCTGATGTACCTGGCAACTGTGGTGTTGCAGAATACCTACAATATTGATTTATCGCAATATCTCGGATTGTTTTTTTTCACCTCGGAATATTTCAAGCCACACGAATTCATCTCGCACATGTTCATGCACGGCAGCATGATGCATATTTTCAGTAATATGTTTGCATTGTGGATGTTCGGTTCAGTACTGGAAAATGTATGGGGGCCTAAACGATTTTTGATCTTTTATCTAATATGCGGAATTGGTGGTGCGCTCACACATATGGCATTCAGTGCTTACAACATTTATCAAATTCAAAATGAAATCAACTTATTTTTTTCATCCGTTACTATTGACAATTTCAAAATTTTATTGGAGAGTCACCGGAATTTATTGTACGATTCAGATTACATTAATCAGGCAAATAATTTAATGGGCGTGTGGTCGCAAAACCCTGCTGATTCATCCATGATTTTACAGGCGAAAATTCTTGCGCAAAAACTCACTTCAATGGAAGCCAACATTCCGGTGGTGGGTGCATCGGGCGCTGTGTTCGGTGTGTTGCTTGCTTTTGGTATGTTGTTTCCGAATACTTATTTGTATCTGATGTTTCCGCCCATTCCAATCAAGGCAAAATACTTTGTGATATTTTATGGGGCATTTGAATTGTATGCCGGAGTAAGCGGAACACAAGCCGGTGTTGCACACTTTGCTCACCTCGGCGGAATGTTGTTTGGTTTCATTATGATTAAGTACTGGAATAAAACCCGCAAGGATTTTTTCTGATGGCAGAAAATTTTTTAATCCGCGAAATCAAAAACACCTTTTCTCTAACCGGAAAAATGGTTAGCCGGTTAATTGTCGTAAACATTATTGTGTTTTTAGTATTACGGATGATTTCGCTCTTTGCTTTTTTAAGTGCGAGCGATTTCAATGTTCAGCATTTTATTTCCTATCCCTATTTTATTCTGGCGCTTCCCTCCGGCTTATCAAATCTGCTTTATCACCCGTGGACCATAATTACTTATGGCTTCACCCACTTCGAATTATTTCACCTGATATTCAATATGCTATGGTTATTCTGGATCGGAAGCATTCTAACTGACTTTCTCGGCAATAAAAAAATACTTCCGGTATATATGATGGGAAGCTGGTTTGGTGGCGGGCTTTATATTTTGTTCTATAATATATTTCCATACTTCAATAATGTAGTTGACCAGAGTTCGTGCATTGGTGCATCAGCGGGCATTATGGCAATCATTGTTGCCGCGGCAGTATTAATTCCTGATTACACCATCATGCTTTTCATCTGGTCAATACGATTGAAATGGTTGGCAGCCATTTTTGTAGGCATTGATATTATCAGCATCAACTTCAGTGGAAATGCCGGAGGACACATTGCACATCTTGGCGGCGCGTTGTTCGGGTACATTTATATTGCTTCGTACCGAAACGGAAATGATTTATCGCTTTGGTTTAATAAAGCGGCTGATGCCATTGTTTCTGTTTTTTCAGGAAGAAAAAAAATGCAAGTGACTTACACAAGAACCGAAGCGAAACCATCGGTAAGAAAAAAAGAAATTGATAAACAAAAAAAAATTGATTCAATACTCGATAAAATAAGCAAATCGGGTTACGAAAGTTTAAGCGCTGAAGAGAAGGAAATATTATTTAAAGAAAGCAGAAACTGATATTGAAAAAGCTGCTCACATTTTTACGAAGGTCAATGGTGATAGTATCAGCAATGATTGCCATGTGTTTATTAGTGAGCGTGAGCGCTGGCTATTTCCCTCCCGGAAAAGCATGGATAATTGCATTTTTCGGATTGGCTTTTATTCCGATATTGATTTTAAATTTTATTGTTTTGATCTTTTGGATCATTGTAAGAATCAAGTATGCATTCATTCCTTTTATTGCCATTTTAATTTCGAGTCCTGTTTTTTTTCATGTGTTCTCGTTTCAATTTTCAAAACAAAATGCGAACGAAACAGATTCGGGTAGTATTAAATTGATGAGCTACAATGTTCGCAATTTTGATTTATACAATTGGGAACACAACAGTGATACTAAAAGCAATATTTATAAAATGCTGGTCGATGAACAACCGGATATTCTTTGCTTTCAGGAATTTTACAGCAGTGGTTTTTACAAGGGTTGGTCGAATGAAAAAGACATTACCAAATTATTAAACCTGGATTACCACTATTTTAAAAAAACAAACACGGTAGAAAAGTATGAGCACTGGGGAATGTGCACATACAGCAGGTATCCGATTATCGGAAAAGGAAGTGTTATTATAAACGGAAAAGAATCAAAGGCATGTATTTATACTGATATAAAAACCCCAGCAAGAGTGGTGCGCGTTTACAATGTTCACCTGCAAAGTTTTCATTTAAATTATAAAGATTATGAAGCCATTGGATTTGAAAACGACAGCGCATTAAATCTGAAAGCAGGAAAATCTATTTTCAGTAAAATGAAAAAAACTTATGTAACACGCGGAGCGCAAGTGCAAGTGGTGGCAAAACACATTCGGGCTTCGCCGTATCCGGTTTTTGTTTGTGGCGATTTTAATGATGTGCCATCTTCATTTACTTATAATTCTCTGCGCGGAAATCTGCAAGATGCTTTTTTAGAAAAGAGTTGGGGAATAGGATTTACTTATGATTACTGGCTTCCGATTTTCAGAATTGATTATTTATTAATTGACCCGCGATGGAATATAAATAGTTTTAAAGTGATTGGTGAAGATTTATCAGATCACTATCCGGTTGTCAGCATCATTTCTCCAAATGCTGAATGAGTTTGATTTCATCGGAATGAATTTTCATTGTAACAATGGCTATGTTATTTTTCCGCCTTGAAAATGCGCTCCACGAAAATTAATTTTTTTCACTTCTTCATTCTCCTGTTTTTAAGCAACAATTATTTTTTAGTTGCGCAAAATACAGATTGCCCAACGGCTGTTTTTTTATGTAATGAAAATACTTTTTCGGTCGCCGGTGGAGCGTATAGTGGGGGAGGAATTGCTGAATCTCCGGGGTGTTGGTTTGGAACTACCGACCTTCGATCACATTGGTACACATTCTCATGTACACAAAGCGGCACTTTCACATTCAGTTGCATACCATTAATTTCAGGAACCGATTTTGATTTTGCCCTCTATAATATTACATGTTCCGGACCGGGTGTTTGTAATTTAGGGACATTGGTTTCCTGTAATTACGCATTGCCCGGTGGAAACGGAACGACTGGAATAGGTTGCGCAAATGGCGCCGGATGTAGTGGTGCTATAAATATTAATTTAAATCAAACCTATGCGCTTTTAATAAACAGATTTAGTGCGGCCTCAACAAGTGGATTTACTCTGTCATTTGGCGGAACATCACAACTTGGAATGGTTGCAGCTTTTACAAACACAACGGCTTGTGCAGGAATGCCTGTTCAGTTTACAAACTGTTCGTCAAAAGGCGTTGGCGTTACATACAGTTGGGAGTTTGGTGATGGTGGAATTTCTACGGTTCAAAATCCATCACATATTTATGCGAACGGCGGAATTTACAATGCACAATTAATTGTAAGCAACGGAACCTGTTCTGATACCATAGTTCATCAGGTTATAATTACTACAGGGCCAACCGTTACAATAGCTCCATTTCCATCTGTAATATGTGCAGGACAATCAGTAGCACTTACAGCAAATGGTGCTGCCACTTATACATGGTCACCTACAATTAATTTAACTGCATCAACAGGAACAACGGTAACTGCTTCGCCACAGGTAAGCACAACTTATACAATAACAGGAACCACAAATGGATGCACCGGTACTGCAACTGCTGCAATAACAATTAGCGCTCTTACCACTGTAAACAGTTCACCTGCTGCATCAACAATTTGTGCAGGCGATAGTGTTCTACTTACAGGGAGCGGTGCCAACACATACTCATGGTCGCCTTCATCAGGATTAAATATTTCAACCGGAAGTTTAGTAATGGCTGCACCATCAGTTACCACCACCTATGTTTTAACCGGAACCAATGCTGCCGGTTGCAATGGCTTTGATACAACAATTATTATTGTAAATCCGCAACCAACAATCAGTTTCAATCCGGTAGCTCCATCTATTTGTATCGGTGGAAATATTTTAATCACAACAAGTGGCGCAAATATTTATTCTTGGTCTCCATCAATTGCGTTAAGTGCCACCAATGTTGCCATTGTAACTGCAACACCAACGGTTACATCAACATACAGTGTTTTTGCAACCGATATAAATGGGTGTACCAATACAAACACAGTTGTTGTAACTGTAAATCCGCTTCCGGTTATTGCCGTTATTCCAATTGCTCCTTCAATATGCTCGGGTGATAGTGTGGTGCTGAATGCAAGCGGCGGCAGTACCTATTCATGGTCTCCATCAACAGGATTAAATAATTCAACAAGCGTTTCAGTTACTGCATCGCCATTAACAAATACAACTTACACGCTTATTGGAACCTCGGGGGTTGGTTGTTCTGCTCAAACAACTGTAGCTGTAAATGTGCTTCCAAATCTAACAATAAATATTCTACCCTCCAACCCAACAATTTGCAGTGGCGCCAGTGTGAGTGTTACATCAAGTGGTGCCGCATCATATGTGTGGTCACCTTCATCCGGATTAAATAATTCAACAAGCGCAACTGTAAATGCTTCCCCGGATTCTACAACCAATTATTCGGTTATTGGAACAGGTACGAATGGTTGCACCGCTGCTTCATCAACCATAATTACTGTTAATACATTGCCGATAGTCACAATAAATCCGGGCGTGGCAACAATTTGTTTTGGAGAAAACATTCAATTAAATGCGATCGGAGCTAATTCTTATTTATGGACTCCTGCGGCTACATTAAACAGTAATAACATTTCAAATCCGATTGCCACACCTGTTGCATCAACTATTTATACGGTGATAGGTACTGATGCGAATGGCTGCTCAACTTCCGCTTACACCGATATTTTTGTTAATCCGCTTCCCATTGTAACAGTTAATTCAACATCATCAATGTTTTGTCCGGGTGCGAGTGTGGTATTAACTGCATCAGGAGCAGTAAATTATTTATGGTCACCTTCAACCGGATTGAATACAAACAATACTGCAATTGTAACTGCAACACCAGCTAACGCCATAGGATATTCTGTAACCGGTACCGATGCAAAC
The DNA here is from genome assembly GCA_945903305.1 of Chitinophaga pinensis. Taxonomy (GTDB): domain Bacteria; phylum Bacteroidota; class Bacteroidia; order Chitinophagales; family UBA10324; genus UBA10324. Next base: position 57,289 of record CAMDOA010000006.1, on the reverse strand, counting down.
GGTTGTTCGGCAACTGCATATTCAACACTTACTCTCGACCCGTTTCCGATTGCTTCGTATAGTGTTTTTCTGAATAATGGCTGCGAACCTTTGATTGTTCAATTTGAAAACACAAGTTTCAATGGTGTAACTGCTGCGTGGAGTTTTGGAGATGGAAGCAGTGGAAATGGAAATTTAATTCAGCATAATTATTTCGCTGGAACTTATGATGTGATAATGATTGCATTTAACGCAAGCGGTTGTGCTGATACTTCAATTCAAAATGCTGCGGTAACAGTTCTTCCTACACCAACAGCTTATTTCAATATGAATCCACCAGCTCCGGGAAATTTTCCTTACACCGATAATCTTTTCAATTTCACAAACACATCTTCGGGAGCAATAACTTACAATTGGAATTTCGGCGACAATACTTCTGATACATCATTCAATACCACACACAGTTTTGGTGAGCCCGGAGAATTTTATGTAGTGCTCACCGCATTTGCTTCCAATGGTTGCAGCGATACCGCACACAGTCCGATCATTATTATTGAAGGCGAACCCAAGCCATGGATACCATCTGCTTTTACTCCGAATAATGATGGTGCCAATGATTTGTTTATGATTTATGGAATTGCCATTGCCACACTTGATTTCAAAGTATTTGATCGGTGGGGCGAACTGGTTTTTCAAACAAAAGATTACTCAGTTGGTTGGGATGGAAATTTTCATGGCCTGAAATCATCCACGGATGTTTATGTATATGTTGCCGAAGTGGAAATGCTGAGCGGCGAAAAATATCTTCTGAAAGGTGATGTAACGCTGATCAGATAAACGGTTATAAAGCCGTGTTTTGTATAAATCACATTTCTGAATTTTTTTTCTTGAATGAGTAAGCCTTTAAACCATAGAATTTCTATTGACAAAAAGATATTAGTATTTTTCCACCACGATAAAACCAATGTGGTTCAATAAAAAAATTTTATTCACTCTGATTTTTTTGTGCAGCAATATTTTTGTATTGACGGCACAAAATGATTTGAATGTTGTTGAATATAATCTTACTCAATTTCACCAATTTAAAAACTATGATCGGACTGATATTCTCAAACAAATCACTCCTGAATTCTATCAATCAAACCCTGATTTTGGAATTTGTTTTAACGATAGTTTGAATTGGTTTGAGCTGATTCAAAAAAGAACTTCCACTACCCGAACCTATATTTCTTCCAATGGAGATTCGATTTATCAATATGCTGCTGATGAAATAAATTATTTTAAAGATGGATGGTGGCACGCGATTGATCCGCGTTTAAGTCCAACAAAAAATGGTTGGGCAGCCATGCATCAACTTAATCCGACTTTTTTACTTCCGGATGGTTGCACAGAAATTTCGTTGGGTAATTTTTCGAAATTAAAATTCAATATCAATTCAAAAATTAACGGAGTACCCATTTCTTCGAACAACTATTCGGTTGGCGATAATGGAATGTACATTCATTCAGCATTTCCCGGTATTGATAAAAAAATTGTTTTCCGAAAAAACGAAATTGAATCGGACTACATTATTCAAAATGCAAATGCAGTAGTTGGAAATACGGATTTAATTATTTCGGAAGAAATTAATTTACCCGAAGGATTCACTATTAAAAAAGATTTACAAAAAGGAGAAGTACACAATGGAAATTGGATGGGAGAATTGGTAGTATATGATGCTGACCAAAATGAAAAAGCAAGATTCAGAACTCCGGTTTTTTATGATTCAAACACTGACCCGCTAAAGCGTGAAAATTCTTTTTTGGTTGGAACTTATCGTTTGACAGAAGCGATTGGTAAATACATTTTAGAAATTATTGTTCCTGCAGATTGGTTAAAAAATCCACAACGGGTTTTTCCAATTACCATTGACCCAATTGTAACAGGCCCCACTGTTACCTGGTCAGGAGGGATGATTCCTTCGTGTTGGTTTCCGGCAGCTTCATCAGCCACCATCAATGTTTCTATTCCGGCAAATATTACCATCACTAATTTTTTTGTTACAGCAAGTTATTATGCTAATCCGGCAAACGGAAGCTGGATGTCGGATGGGTACATGTATTTTACAACCACCTGTGGAAGAGACCCTGCAAATCCGGCTTTCTATTGGACGGTTGCTCCACCCGGGGGCAATATATCAGGTACTGCAACTCTGATAAATCAGGATATGAAACAAACACTATCGTGTTGTTTTGCTCCATCGTGTGCTGCACAAAATATTGCATTGGTCTTGCATCTGCTTCGCGATTTTGGTGGCAGCGGATGTAACACAACTTATATTTATTACAACCCGGTTACTATTGCTCCATTCAGCGCGCATGTTGTTGGCCGAACATTAGAATCATCGAATGCAATGTGGTCTGTTAATCCAACTACACTTTGTGCAAACAGTTGCAATCTAACTATCAGTGCAACAGCAAATTCAGGAGTAGCACCTTATACTATGACTCATCCTTGGTCAGCATCTTCAGTAAATTTTGGAATATATAATGCGGGCGCTAATCCATGCACGAGCAGCGGCTCCGGAAATATTAATCTGATTATTCCGGGGTGCCCAACAACTTGTGGCGCCACAAATCTTTTATCTGTTCCTCCTCCTGTAATTACGGATGCTTGCGGAACAATAGTGGCAGGACTAATTGCAAAAACGGTTACAGTAAAACCGGTGCCCGATGCAATTGCCACACCAGCAACCCAAACTGTTTGTTCTAATACGCCAATGAATATTGCACTCACATCATGCGTTGCCGGAACAACTTATTCGTGGAACGGCTCTAATGGAACTTCGGGTGTTGGAAACATTTCAGCAACACTCGGAAACGCAATATGCCCTTCAGTAAATGTGACTTATACTATTACGCCTACTGCTGTTGGCTGTGTTGGAGCAACCTCAACTGCTCAGGTTACGGTAGTTCCGGTACCAACTTCAGTGTTTACCGTTAATCCAAATCCAATATGTTCGGGACAAACAGCAACCATAACATACAGCGGAACATCATGTGCCGGAGCAGTTTTCAATTGGAATTTCGGAAGCGGAACTGTTATATCAGGAACAGGTAGTGGTCCTTACCAGGTTACATGGAATACAACAGGAGTTCAATCTGTAACACTTCAGGTTATACAAGGCACATGTGTTTCTGCAATTACTTCAATCAATGTTAATGTGACTTTGGGTGCAACAGTTTCTATCAATCCAAGTCCTGCTGCAATTTGTACCGGACAAAATATTTTATTGATAGCAAGCGGCGCCACAAATTATACATGGTCACCGGCACTTGGGCTTAGTGGAACAAATACTGTTTCAGTAACTGCCTCGCCAAATGCAACCACCACTTACACTGTAGTTGGAACAACTGCAAACGGATGCAGTAATACAAATACGGTTGTTGTTACTGTAAATCCATTTCCTGTTGTTGTAATTAATCCATCACCGGCTTCGGTATGTTCGGGACAAAATGTAGCATTGAATGTAAATGGTGCGGTAAGTTATACCTGGTCGCCATCTGCTTCATTAACTAATTCAACCGGAACAACGGTAACTGCATCTCCAATTGTAAATACTACTTACACTGTTGTTGGAACTTCGGGCGTTGGTTGTTCTGATCAGGCGACAGTTGTGGTGAGTGTGCTTCCTCTTCCAACCATAAATATTCTGCCCGTTAATTCTGTAATTTGTATTGGTGGTTCGGTAAATATTTCTGCAAGCGGGGCAAGTACTTATTCATGGTCGCCTTCTTCTGGATTATCTAATTCAACTAATGCAAGTGTTTCTGCTTCGCCAAATGCAACAACAACTTATAGCGTTACCGGCACTGCAGCCAATGGCTGTTCGGCAAGCGCATCAACTATTGTAACTGTAAATTCTGTTCCTGTAATAAATATTATTCCTGTAGCTCCATCAATATGCACGGGAGGAAATGTGCAGCTCACTGCAAGCGGTGCAAATTCCTATTCATGGAATCCGGCAACAGCATTAACAAATAATGCAATTCCAAATCCGGTAGCTTCACCTGCTGTCACAATTACTTACACAGTAACCGGAACTTCAGGGCAAAACTGCAGTGGCACCGCGCAAGTAGTTGTAACTGTAAATCCTTTACCAACAGTTTCGTTCAACGGATTGAGTACAACAAATTGTTTTTCTTCTCCTGTAAATAATTTAGTTGGAAATCCTGCGGGAGGAATTTTTTCTGGAATCGGAATTGTCGGAAACACTTATGATCCAGCTGTTGCCGGAGCAGGAGGACCTTACACTATAACTTACAGTTATACTGATGCGAATGGATGCAACAATACATCAACACAACAAACAGCGGTTACATCAGCGGCAAACATCAATGTAGCAGCTGTGAGTAATTCCATTTGCACTGGCGCTACTACTGTAATTACTGCTAATGGCGGAATAACATATTCCTGGTCGCCAGCAACCGGTTTGAATAATTCAACCAATGCAAGTGTAACAGCGCAACCCAATTCAACAACAACTTACATCGTAACCGGAATTGATAATACAGGGTGCAGCGGAACTGCAAGCATTGTAATTACAGTTAATGCTTTACCCATTGTGAATGCCACCGGAACAAGTATTTGCTCCGGACAGTCAGGAAATATATCAGCAACAGGCGCATCAAATTATTCGTGGTTGCCGAATACAGGTTTGAGTTCAAATATTATTTCAAACCCAACAGCATCCCCGGCAATAAATACTACTTATACTGTTTTGGGAACTGATGTGAATGGTTGTACAAATACCGCAACTGCAGTTGTAACTGTTTTTCCACTTCCGGTTGTAACGGTCAATCCAGCTATCACTTCATTTTGTACGGGTGAAACAGTTTCAATTACTGCTAATGGTGCTGCATCTTATTCATGGTCACCCGCATCCGGATTAAATACAAACATTGGTGCGAATGTGATTGCATCTTTAACTTCAACTACAATTTATAGTGTTACCGGAACTGATGCCAATGGTTGCTCAGCAACTGCAACAGCATCTCTCACATTTGATGCAACACCCATTGCATCGTTCACTATAATTCCATCCACTGGTTGTGAGCCGCTCAAAGTTTTGTTTCAAAATACAAGTTCTAACGGAGTAACGGCTATCTGGAATTTTGGTGATGGAACAACCGGCACTGGAAATTCTATTCAGCATAATTACATGGCAGGAATTTATGATGTGCTGATGATAACTGCTAATGCAAGTGGTTGCGCTGATTCAGTAACTCAGCTTTCGGCAGTTACATCTTTACCTGGCCCTACAGCTAATTTTTATATGGATCCGCCTGCTCCGGGAAATATGATGTATAGCAATAATCTTTTCAACTTCATAAATATTTCGAGTGGAGCAACTGCTTACAATTGGAATTTTGGTGATCAAACTTTTGATACTTCATTCAACACTACGCATAGTTTTGAAGAGATGGGAGAATATTATGTGATACTCACCGCTATTGCTGATAATGGTTGCAGGGATACTGCACGAAGTCCGATGATAATTATTGAGGGCGAACCCAAGCCCTGGATACCGTCAGCATTTACACCCAACAATGATGGTGCGAATGATTTTTTAATGATTTATGGAGTCGGAATCTCCTCACTCGACTTTCGTGTTTATGACCGGATAGGCGAAATGGTTTTTCAAACCAAAGATTATTCAATTGGCTGGGATGGAACATTTCTTGGAATGAAGGAAAACACTAATGTTTTTGTTTATGTTGCTGAAGTTGAAATGCTGAGCGGCGAAAAATATATTCTGAAAGGAGATGTAACTCTGATCAGGTGAAGATTGTATAATTTATATTTCTTTTTTCAGCATTTGAATTGTGTCCTTTATTTTGATATAGATTTCTTTTCACTTGTTCCCAACAAGAGGGCCAGTGTTTTTAAACTTTCCGTCCGGTCAGCTATCATTTTTATAATGCCGATGAATGGAATAAAAAGAATCATACCGGCTGCTCCCCACAATATTCCTCCAATAAAAATCATGACCAAAGTAACCAGTGTATTAATGTTCAGACGGCTACTGACGGCAAACGGGAAAATGATATTCGCTTCTAAGTATTGAACAAAAGCGAAGATGGCTATTACCCCAACCGGATACCAGATGGAACTGAATGTAATCCATGCAACTGAAATTGGTAATAACGATGCTACCATGATTCCTACATAAGGAATGAAAGTTAAGATGGATGCAATAAATCCAAACAGAATGGCATGCGGTACTCCGAGAATTAAAAGTCCAATGCTGTTTAATGTTCCAACTATCAAGTATACAAGCAGCATTCCTTTTATAAAGTTGTAATATGATTGAACAGTTTCGTTCAGAATTTCACGAATGGTTTCTATTTTTTCATTCGGAAAAATTCCATGCAGTACATGAACAAATAAATTACGGTGATACAAAATGAGCGCAGAGAAAACCGGAATGAGAATGACTAAAACAAAAGTGACTGAAAGAGAATAAACAGTCGAACTGAGGAACGGAAGAATATTTCCTCCTGAATTATCTGCAATACTTTTCATCCAGTTTTTTTGTTGTTCGGAACTGAGGTTTAATTGCTCAGCAATAAATAAACTCAATTGATTTACGGCTTCAACTATTTTCATTTTCACACTTTGCCATTCCGCAGTAAACGAACTTATCTGCCAGAGAAATAATCCAACTATTGCAGACAGCAATATTGTTGTCAGAAGCAAAGACAGCGCAATGGCTAAACTTTTACCGGTTCCTTTTCTTTCAAACCACTTGCATATCGGAAATAAAATAAAACTGATGAGCATTGAAATGCTTAATGGAATAAATAATGTTTTTCCAAAATATAGAATCACAGATATTAAAACCGTGTATTGAAGAATAGTTAGTATTGAAATACTTCGCGACTCCTTTTTTCCATATTCTACTAAATCTTCGCTCATATCATTTGAATTATCTGATGCAATTTAGAATGTTGAATTTTTTATATCAATGATTAATATACTTGTATTTCCGTCGTAAAATTTTAAATACCTCAAACCAAAGAATGCTGATAGCTCCAGCAGACAGGCAAATAAGTATGTCATTTAAATGCAAAAAACTAAAGTGGAAAAATCCACGCACAAATGGAACATATAATACAACGGATAGAAAAATTAAACCACCACCTATAACCCATTTAACCGACTTATTATTTTCCTTAAATGTTTCGAGAATAGTTCGTGTCCACGAGCGGTTAATTAATATCAATCCGAGATTTGAAAATATTAATGTTGTGAAGGTCAGTGCGCGAACTTCGTCGGTTGGTCGTTGCATTTTAATAGCAATGAAATAAACTACCAATGAAATCGCCAACACAAATGCGCCCTGAATAGTGCTGATTATAATTCTGCGAATCCCAAAAACTTTTTCGTTCACTTTCCTTGGTTGTCGATTCATAATGTTTTTTTCTTCTTCCTCTCCTTCAAAAATCAAAGTACTCGCAGGGTCAATTATTAGTTCCAGAAATGCAATGTGCAACGGAAACATAATCACCGGCATACCCATAAAAAATACAGGAATCAAAGTCAGTCCTGCAATCGGAAAGTGCACGGAAAAAATATACCCCATTGCTTTTTGCATGTTGTCGTAAATCCGTCGTCCTAATCTGATAGCTGCAATGATGGATGAAAACTGATCATCTAGTAAAACAAGTGATGATGCTTCGCGTGCCACATCTGTTCCGCGCTGTCCCATTGCAATTCCAATGTGAGCGGCTTTTAAAGCTGGTGCATCATTCACGCCATCGCCGGTCATCGCCACAATTTCTCCGTTTTCTTTTAGCGCATTTACAATCATTAGTTTTTGTTCGGGAACCACACGAGCAAAAATGTTGGCGGTTCTGATTTTTTCACGAAGCATCAACTCATTCATTTCATTCAGCTCTTTACCGGTTACTATTTCTTCCGGATTTTTTAATCCCATTTGTTGTGCGATGTTTTGCGCTGTTGCCGGATAATCACCTGTAATCATAATTACACGCACACCTGCATCATAGCATGATTTCAAATCTTCAACTACCGATTCGCGCAACGGATCTTCCAATCCGAGCAATCCTAGAAATTCAAAATGAAAAGCAAGCTGCTCATCCGGAAATTTTTCGGAATGTGTTTTTGATTTTGCAACTCCGAGTACACGATAACCTTCTGATGCGAGTTGCGAAATATTTTTTTTCAATACTGCTTCATCCGCTTCATTCAAATGGCACAATTGCAAAATAGCTTCGGGCGAACCCTTTGCCGCAATTAAATATTCATTCTTTTCAGGTTCATGAAACACATGCGACATTGCAAGCAACTCAGACGACAACGGATACTCTTTTAGCAATTGCCAATCGCTGTGCAGGTGTTCGGTTTTTGAAAGTTTTATTTCACCCAATTTTAAAATAGCTTTTTCCATCGGGTCAAATGGATTTTTCTGACTTGCTAAAATGGAGTACTCAATCAACGAATGAAAATTTTCTTCTAGTTCCGGATTGGTTGATTCATTCACTTCAATAAACTGTCCATTCGCAAAAAGTTTTTTCAAACGCATTTTATTTTCAGTAAGTGTTCCGGTTTTATCCGCACACAAAACGGTAACAGAGCCTAATGTTTCAATAGCTGAAGGTTTTCTGGTTAAAACTTTTTTCTTTGAGATGCGCCATGCACCTACCGCCATAAAAATGGTTAGTACCACGGCAATCTCTTCGGGCAGTAACGCCATGGCGAGCGAAAGACCTGATAAAATTCCATTCAGCCAATCGCCGCGGGTAAATCCATAAACAACAATTAATAAGATGCAGGTGAAAAAGCCGACGATTGAAAATATTTTTACAATGCTTGCAGTTTCCTTTTGAAGCAAAGTTTTTTCTTGCTCAACTGATTCTAACGATTTTCCAATTTTTCCCAATTGAGTTTTTGTGCCTGTTGCCACAACTTTTGCAATGCCATGGCCCTGGACAATCATGGTTGCAGAATAAACAAATGCTGAATTATCTCCCGAAGGAAAAACGAATTCATCACTGCCATTCCATTTTGATTTATGAACTGATACTGATTCGCCGGTTAATAAGGATTCATCAATCCTGAGATTGAGCGACTCCAGCACAATGGCATCAGCAGGAATGCGGTCACCTTCCTGCAACATAATTAAATCATCCACTACTAACTCTCTTCCGGCAATTCTTTTTTCTACTCCGTTTCGAATAACCAATGCACGCGGACTTGATAATTCTTTTAAGGCATCTAACGCACGCTCGCTTCTTCGCTCCTGATAAAAAGTAATGATGATGATGATGATTACTGATGCCATCAGCATAATTCCTTCTCCTGTATCTCCGAGAAAAATATACAATGCACCACATGCTACTAGTAAAAGAAACATAGGTTCCCTTATAACTTCCAACACAATTCTGAAAACAGGTTTCGGTTTTGCAGTTTTTAATTCATTGAATCCATGGCGCTTCACCCGCCATTCAACTTCTGAATCTGAAAGTCCTTTCAATAAATAATTTTCCTTATTCATTTCAGAAATAAAACTAACCTGAAATAAATCTTTAAAAACTGAATTTTATCAGCTATCCTATTAAATTAAAATTGATTTAAGAATTCAGAAACAGTTACCCATTAGTCCGTTCATACACTATGAAAGAATAAGCATATTTATTTTTTTCATCGGGTAAATGTTTAGCAGATGAAATTTCATTCCAGTCACCTTTATTTAATGCAGGAAAAAAAGTATCGCCGTCAAATGGATGATGAATGTGGGTAAGATAAATGCGATCAGTCCAGATCAATGACTGAATAAAAATATCGCCGCCACCAATAATGAAGCATTCTTCTTCACCATGATCTCTGCAATAATCTATAGCATGCTGCAATTGATTTACTACCACGCAGCCTTCAACAGAAAAGTCTTCCTGTCGGGTGATAATGATGTTTGTTCTGTTCGGAAGTGGTTTCCCTAAAGCATCAAAAGTTTTTCGCCCCATGATAATACAGTGACCTGAAGTTGTTTGCTTAAAATACTTCATATCAGCAGGCAAGTGCCATGGCAATTTATTTTCTTTTCCGATTATATCATTTTGCGCAGCTGCAACTATAATGGAAACTATCATACAGCAATTGGAGCTTTAATAGATGGATGAGGATTGTAGTTAAACAATTCGAAATCACTGAATTTAAAATCAAAAATATTTTTGATTTCTGAATTCAGTTTCATAGTAGGCAAGGGTTTAAAATCGCGTGAAAGCAATTCGTTCACTTGTTCTAAATGATTCAAATAAATATGCGCATCACCAAATGTGTGAACAAATTCTCCGGGAATTAAATCGCAAACCTGTGCAACCATCATCAGCAACAAAGCATAAGAAGCAATGTTGAATGGAACGCCAAGAAATATATCGGCGCTTCGTTGATAAAGCTGGCAATTAAGTTTTCCATCAGCAACATTAAACTGAAACAGCAAATGACAAGGGGGTAGTTTCATTTTATCTACATCAGCCACATTCCATGCACTTACAATTAATCTTCGCGAGTCGGGATTGTTTTTTATCTGCTCAACTAACAGTGAAATCTGATCAATTATTCTGCCATCCGGCGATTCCCATTTGCGCCATTGTTTGCCGTAAACCGGTCCAAGTTCCCCATTAGTATCGGCCCATTCATTCCAAATGCTTATTCCGTTTTCGTTTAGATATTTTATGTTGGTATCACCTTTCAAAAACCAGAGTAACTCGTGAATTATAGATTTGGTATGTAGTTTTTTTGTGGTCAATAATGGAAATCCATCAGCTAAATCAAACCGCATTTGATATCCAAAATAGCTGATAACCCCTGTGCCTGTCCGGTCAGATTTTTTTATTCCTTTTTCTAAAACGGTTTTTAAAAGGTCATGAAATTGCTTCATAATGGTATCAAAAGTAACAACGAAAAATAAGTTTCAAGAAATAATCATGAACGAAGAAATGCAATTTGTTTCCTGTAAAAAAAATAAATGCACCTGTGCGAAAAAAATATTCCTTCATAATAATTTCAGTTAGAATGCTGATAGTAAAATGAACTTCATTATTGCGAATAAAATATCAGGCAATTTTTATACTTTTTTCATTCATTTCATTTTTCATTTTTCTTTTATTTCCAATCTCATAATAATATTGAACCACAAAAAATAAAACAATGAAGTAAACAAAAAAGACCAGTGTAATTTCTGAATCTAAAAAGGAATGAAAATAAATTAATACGCATACAATCAAAGACGATAGCAAGGCTACAGCGGAAAGAATATAAAGAACCTGCCGGTCGCTAAATCCTAAGTAGGCAAGGTGGTGAGTAGTATGATCTCTTCCACCAATAAATGGTGACTGCCTGCGCATGAGCCGACGATAAAATACCGTGGTCGTATCAATTATGGGAATGCTGAATGTTAAAATCGGAAATAATATTTGTTTAAATTGAAATACCGGTCCCGGCACATCGCGAAATCCCCACAGAGTTATAATGCCAATACCGGAAAGTAAAACACCTAAAAACTGACTACCGGTATCGCCCATATATAATTTAGATGGATGAAAATTAAAAATCATAAAACCGCCTATGCTTCCAATTACTCCCAGCATCAGAAATGTGTAAATGGTTAAAAAATTTCCTGTGATAATTTGAACAAGCAGGCAGGTAAGTAAAATGATGGCAGATATTACGGCAGAAATTCCATCCATATTATCGAGCATATTAATTGAATTCATTATACCAATTACCCAAAAAATAGTGAACAACGCATTTAAGGCGTAGTAATCTGTAAGATTAATTATAACACCTGAAACAATAAGAATAACCGCACACATTAACTGGCCTAAAAATTTCAGAATGGGATTGGTGTTGTAAGCATCATCAGCTAAGCCAATTAAAAATCCAACGGTGGAAGATAAAAGCAATCCTATTAATTGCTTATTAAATAAATCATTTGTGTCAAATGAGATTATGGTATATGCTGTAAATGAAAACAGAAAAATGATGTAGAATGAAAAACCACCAACTGAGGGTTTTGTGGTGGATGCCCATCGTACAATGTTTTGTGAATCAGATTGCCTGACACCTAATGTTTTTGAAAACCGTAAAAACAAACCATTAACAAGAGCCGAAAAAACGATGGATAAAATAAAAAATATTAAGTAGGCAATATAAATTTTATAATCGTTGCTAAACATATTAAAATTTATCTTTTATAAATTTTACAATCCCTTTCCATCTCGATAGTTTTGGTGCAGCAGCATCTGAATAATATCCATAGCCGTAGCTTCCACCACCACCATACCCGCCGTATCCGGAACCATAACCATAACCATAGCCATAACCATAGCCATAATTGTATGAGTAGCCTGATGCGCCAGAACCCATACTGTTAAGTACTATTGATAATCGGGTTATTTGATTTTCTGTTACCAGCCTGTTAGCATTATTTAAAAAATTGCGACTGGAATAATCGGCACGAACCACATACAACGGATAGTCGGCCTTTTTCAATAATTCAAGTGCATCGGTTACCACGCCAATTGGTGGTGTATCAATCACTATAATATCATATCGTAATTTAAGTTCTTCAATTAAATCAGCCGCTTTTTGCGACATAATAAACTCGGCAGGGTTTGGAGGAACAGGACCTGATGTAATAAAATCCAGATTATCCCATTCAGAGTGTTTTATGCATTCATCCAGTTTGTATTTTCCGATCAGAATGGTGCTTAATCCTTTGTTGTTTTCGGTTGCAAATGCTTTATGAATTCTGGGCTTGCGTAAGTCAAAATCGAGTATGATTGTTTTCTTTCCCCCAACCGAAAAAATTCCGGCGGTATTTACTGCGATAAATGTTTTTCCCTCTCCGGCAATAGTGGAAGTAACTGAAATAATTTTTGTTCCAACTCCTGAATAAACATAATCAAGATTAGTTCTGATGCTTCGGAATGATTCAGAAATAACTGATTTTGGATTCATATTAACCACCAATTGCGAAACATCCATGGGCTTGCGGTAAATGGGAATGACACCAATTAATCCAGCATTACAAAATTTATCGATTTCTGAAATTGATAAAATTTTGTTGCTTAATAAATACCTGATTACTATAAATAATAAGCTCATCAATAAACCGGATATTAATCCAATGGTTCGAATCAAGGGCACATTTGGGAAAACTGGATTGCGTGGAATTTCAGCTCGTTTTAATACTACAAAGTCTGAAACAAATCCTGCAAGCGAAATGCTGAAGCTTGATTTTTTATCCAAGAACATTAAATAATATTTCTGCTTTAAATTGCTGAGACTATTCAGTTTTTCAAAGGCGGCTTCCAAGTCCGGAAACTCTTTAAACTGGTTTAAATATTCGTTGTATGAAAGATTAAATTCGGTTCTTTTTTGATTGATGTTTTGCTTTGAGTTATTGATGTTTTGAATGATATTGGATTTTACTTCGGCTATTTGTTTATCCAGATTAATAATTTGAGGGTTTGCCGGTTTTAGTTTTAATAATTTTTCTCTTTTATCGGCTTGTAGTTTATCTAATGCGCCAACATATTCTTGTAAGCCATTGTATTTTGGATCAACAATTCCTAATAAAAGCTTTGATGAATCTTTGTATTGTGTAAAATAACTGAGGTAGTAATTCAGGTTTTTTTCATCAGCATTCAGGTCGTTTTGTGCATCGTTGATTACTTTCAACATTGTTACAATTTCGTGTTCTTTCGATTCAGTGCTGATTAAATTATGTTCAATTTTAAAAGCCTTCAACTGGTTTTCATAAGCTTGTAATTCGGCGTTCAATAAACCAATTTGAGTATCTATAAAATCGATAATTAATGAAGAGCTTTCTGTTTTTCTTTCTTTGTTATAAAGTATAAATTGATCGTTCAGGTTGTTAATAATATCAACTGCTTTTAGGGGTACCGGATTTTGCAGGCTGAATTGAATCGTTGGCGGATACAGTTCAATTCTTATTTTGCTTCTGATTTCTTTAGTTAGTAAATCGCGGCTGTTCATTACAAAATAGTACTTGCTGTTTAAATAAATACCGGGATTGCTTTTAAAATCCTTGGTGGTCAGCTTGGCAATAAAATTAAAATGAGGGGTAGTCACTTTTTGATTAAACTTTCCTTTAAATGAAAATTTAACCCGGGCAATTCGATATTCAATTTCAAATTCGCGGGCTGATTTGAAGAAAAAATAAATAGGAAGGTCGTAAACAATGTGTTCGGTTATATTGGGAGTAATTTCGAATGGCGATGTTTTATATCGTTCTTCAACTAAAATTTGCCCGATATTAAAATAGCTTATAGAAAGAGGCAGTAGGTCAATTACACGATCCAAAATCACATTCGATTTCATTATCTGAATGTTTTTTTGCAATTCATTCTGGTCCATTTGATCGGCTGATGTAACTCCACTGGTGATGCCTAATGAATTGGAGGTGTTCACCTGCTTTATCATTATTTGTGCGGTTACTTCATATAACGGAGTAGTATATCTCAGATATAAAATGGAAGTAGAAACAGTTATTAATAAAATTAAAACACACCAGATTAAACTTTTACGGGCAATAATCATTAATAAACCCGGGTTAAAATCCTCGCCAAGGATTTTTTGCATCGGGCTTAGTATAATTTTTTTTTCGAGCATTATTTTTTAAGTGAAAGTATTGTACTATAAATTAAAATGGTGGTTGTTATCAATGATATGATGGGGATTATTTGTTGGTTTACTTCGTTAAAATTAAGCGCTGGTTCAACATATATTATGTCGTTCGATGCAATTTGCAAATTCGCTCGTTTCATTCCTTCCAAAGTAGATAAATCTATTAAAAACACCTGTGGATTGCGAAGCTCGCCGCGAATAAGTTTTATTCGATATGATTTACTTCCTCCTAGTCCACCGGCCAATGCGAGCACTTCAATTAACGACATGCTTTCGTTATCAAGATTAATCACTCGTCCGCTGCTTCTTCCGGCAAAAACTACACATCGCCGGTTTGTAATTTTAATTCTGATATAGGGGTTCACAAAATAATAGGCATATCTTTCACTTAATAAATTTTCAGCACCGGTAATACTGTAACCTGCCAGATAAAGTGAATCGAGCATGGGTAAAATGGCAAAACCTTCGTTGTGAATTGTATATGTAACCGGATTATAAAATCCACCCTGACCAAGTACATCCACTAATTGATACCCATTATTAGATAATATCTGAATCTCCATAATATCCTTGGCTTTTAATACATATTCTTTATTGCCGGATATAGTATCAGATGGAGTAAACTGATAAAATTTGTCGGTTTTAAACATGACATCAGGATAAAAAATTTTGCATGACGATAGAGATAATAACCCGATTCCGAAAAATAAAATCAATAATTGAACTCGAATGAAAGCCAGAGGCATAAATTTTTTTGGATTACCGCAAATGTAAGATTTTAACCTAAACCTGATTGCTCTTTTAATAGTTTGTTATAGAATGCAGCCATGTCGGATATTAATCGGGTATAGCTGAATTTTTGAGCAACAAATTCGTGTCCTGATAAACCCATTTGTTTTCGCATTTCATCATCTTCAATCATCATAAAAAGGTTTCTGGCAAAGTTCGTTACACTTTTTTTTGAGGAAACAAGGGCAGTTTTTGATGGAATAACTACATCTGTAATGCCTCCTACACGAGTTGTAACAATGGGTTTATTTGCTGCCTGAGCTTCTATTAAACTTACCGGTGTTCCTTCATTAAAAGAGCATAAAGCAATAATATCTGATCCGGCATTTACAACATCAATGTCTTTTCTCCATGATGTAAAGGTGATTGGAGCTTTGCATTGTTCCTTTGTAAAATTTACATAATCAATTCCAATCGATTGAATATAATTTTCCAGATTCACTCTTTCTTGTCCGTCGCCAACAATGAATGCACGCACTTTTTTATTTGTATTTTCGAATACGATTTTCATTGCATCAATAAATAATTTATGATTTTTAACTGGCACTAACCGTCCGATTATAGAAATGACAATTTCATCATCATCAATCAAGTATTGTTTTCTGAACTGAATTCTTTTGGCATCTTGATTTTCCTGAAAAGGTTCTAAATTAAACCCGAGCGGAATTACTTCAATTTTATCTAATGGTGCTACTTTATATATTAAACCCAATTCTTTTTTTTGTCGCTCACTTATAGCAATAATTCTGCTGCTTCGGTTTGCCAGATAGCGCTCAATTTCTAAAAACATGCGTGTTTTAAACGGGCTGAAATAGGAATGAAAAACATGCCCGTGAAAAGTATGCAGTATTACCGGCACCTTACAATTAATTGCGGCTAACCGGCCAAGCGTTCCCGCTTTTGCAGCATGAGTATGAACAATGTCGGGTTTAAATTCGCGAATAATGCTTTTTATTTTTTTATATGCTTTGCGGTCCTGAAACAAATTGATATCGCGATACATTTCAGGAATATAAATAGGTTCAAGGCTAAGCTCCCGGGCAATAAATTCAGAACTCTCTTCTGTTTCGTCAATCATGCCCGATACGAGCAGTGTTTCAAACTCAGGTTCCAGATACTTGGTTAGAAATGCCGCATTAAATGTGGGGCCACCAAGATTAAGCCTGTTAATGATTCGTAAAATTTTCGTCATTTACCTTGAGCGCAAGTTAAAATGAATTCAATTAATTTTTCTGGAGAAATGATTATAGGTAACAGTTATGTTTTTTTTGATTCGATACTATTTGTTAAAAATTTTTTTTCCACCAATGTTGAAATACAATAATCGCCCAGATTTTTGCTGTTGCATCACCAGGATTCGCTGAATTTAATTGTTGTTTTAACTTTATGATTTCGTTTATATTAAAAACCCCTTGATTAATAATGAATTTTTCACCAGTTAGTTCATTTATATAAGATTTTAATTTTGTTCGAAACCATTTCAGGAGAGGTACTTCAAAGCCTTGTTTAGGTCGGTTGTATAATTGTTCAGGAAGAATTTTTCTGAAAGAATCCTGAACTAATCTTTTTCGTTTTACATCTTTTATTTTAAAATCAGCAGGTAATGAAAAAGCGAAATCAACCAATTCGAAATCCAAAAAGGGAGCTCTTACTTCCAGACTATTTGCCATACTCATTCGATCAACTTTATACAACATATCGCTGGGCAATACTAAATTCATATCTGTCAGCAATACTTCATTCATATCCTTATTTGACAGCAAATAATTTAACCATTCATTTTCGGTTTCCTGAATTGTATGATTATTCGCTCTCCATTTATCGGTAAGTAAATTATTGACATACTCGTAGCTCCCGATACTTGAAAACAAGCGGTATCGGTCTTTTACATTTAGCAATAATCCATCAGACATTTTGTTCAGCCGCCGAAAAATATTTGTTAATTTATTATTGCGCGATTGCGGCATTTTTTTCAATATAAAATTTAAACGGCTGATTAACCATTCAATATAACCGGCATTTCTTATTTTATATTCTCCCACATGTTTCATGTATCCGCCAAATAATTCATCGGCACCATCACCACTCAACGCAACTGTTACATGTTTTCGGGTGTGTCTGCTTAAAATATGCACTGGCAAAGCTGATGAATCAGCAAACGGTTCATCTAAATAATCAAGCATTAAAAATAAATCGTCAAATAAATCCTGTGTGGTTAAAGAAAAAACTGTGTGGTTAGTATTAAATTTTTTTGCAACCAGGTTGGCATATTTAGTTTCATCGAAAAAAGGTTCGTCGTGAAAACCGATTGAAAATGTTTTTAGTTGATT
Organism: Chitinophaga pinensis; assembly: GCA_945903305.1. Lineage (GTDB taxonomy): Bacteria > Bacteroidota > Bacteroidia > Chitinophagales > UBA10324 > UBA10324. Next base: position 39,476 of record CAMDOA010000006.1, on the reverse strand, counting down.
GGTATATCGCGAAGCAAGTGCAACGACTATTGACGAATCAATGCCGCCGCTTAAAAATGCCCCGAGCGGCACATCACTAATCAATCTTTTTTTAACCGAGGCATCAATCAGATTTTCAAATTGACTGCAAGCAGTTAAATAATCAGTATTTACTATTTCCTCCTTTTTATTAAAAGGTATTTTATAATATTGTTTTTTTTCAACGGTATCTTTACTGACTATTAAGTAATGCCCCGGATTTAACTGACTGATATTTTTATAAATTGACCGCGGTTGTGGTATGTAATTTAATTGAAAGTAAAACGAAAGTGAAACAGGGTCTATTTCCCTTGTAATCGGAAAGCAACTAATGGATTTCAGTTCCGAAGCAAAGGCTAAAACATTTTCGTTGTTAAAAAAATAAAGTGGTTTTTCGCCATATCGGTCTCTGGCAATCAACATTTTTTGTTCGACGGAATCATAAATCGAAAAAGCAAAAAAACCATTCAACTTATTTAAAAAATTTTCGCCTTCCTGGATATATAATTTAAGTATGACTTCGGTATCGCTATTGGTGCGAAATGAAATTCCCTTTGAAATTAAAGTTGATTTTAATTCGCGGTAATTAAATATTTCGCCATTGAAAATAATGGCGTATCGGTGGTTTTCATCGAAAAATGGCTGATTCGATTTTTCACTGGTATCAATAATGGAAAGCCGCCTGTGCGTGAGTCCAGCTGTTTGATCAAACCAGGTATTGCCCGCATCTGGGCCTCTGCGAATCATTGATTCATTAACTTGTGAAAGTGCCTGAAACCACAATTGATTATTGTTATTAAAAGAAAACAAACCGGCAATACCACACATTAAAAAATCAATTAAGCGCGCAAAATACAAAATTGAAAAAGCCAATGCAGAAAAACAGAAAAAAATTATTCGGGAAATGAAATTTCAATCAATAGATTTGATTTAATGTTCACACTGAAAGAAGCTTATTGGAAACCACTTTTAAGTAATGTTGATTTGGTTTTAACACCTATTTATTTAATTCTTCTTTTTATGTTTTTTCTGTTTATCCGAAACATTTTATATCCGGAAGATAAATTATTACGAAAGTATTTTATGCAGGGATTAGCCTTGAAATTTATGGGCGCAATTGGTGTGGGATTAGTTTATTTTTTTTACTACAAAGGAGGCGATACTAATTCATTTTTCAATAATGCAACTGTTATGTATGGTGCATTTGGCGACAATGTGGTCGACTTTTTTATTTTACTTTTTAATGGAAATGATTACAACCTTCCCACCAGTGAGGAATATATGCCGTGGATGTATTTCAGAACTGATGATAGTTCTTACATGATTGGAAAAATAGCGGGCGTTTTCTCGCTGTTCACTTTCAATACTTATCTTCCAATTGCCCTTTTTTTTGCTGCACTTTCTTTTACCGGAGTGTGGGCGCTGTTCATCACTTTTGCCGATGCTTTCCCAAAATTAAAATCACAATTTGCAATTGCCACCTTATATATTCCTTCGGTGTTTTTTTGGGGCTCAGGTGTGTTAAAAGATTCTGTCACACTTGCTTGCATCGGATGGATTACCTGGAGTTCCTATAATTTATTTATTAAAAGAGACAAAATGATTTCTTCGGCAATCATGCTGGTAATTTCAAGTTATTTCTGCCTGGTAATAAAACCTTACATAATCTTAAGTTTTGCCCCATCATTGGTGTTTTGGATTTTTCTTACCTACCGCGACAGAGTCAAACTTCAGTTTTTAAGAATTATGATGGGACCAATGGTTGTGGTGGTTTCAGCCATAGCCGGATACTTTGTTGTAAATCGATTGGGGCAGGATTTTAAACAGTACTCAATACAAGGGGCTTTAAAAACAGCTACCAGTTTTCAAGGGTATCATACCTTTCTTGCTGAAACATCAAATGCTTCAGGGTATCATTTGGGTACTATGGATGGCTCTACATTCAGTATTGTTAGAAATATTCCTGCAGCTATTAATGTCACACTCTTTCGGCCTTATCCATGGGAAACAAAAAATCCGGTAATGCTGCTCTCAGCATTGGAAAGTTTCGCGCTCATGCTGCTAACAATCAGAATTTTTTACCGAACCGGAATTGGACGAACATTTAGAGCTATCGGAAACAATGCCACTGTTTTCTTTTGTATATTCTTCGCCATGTTTTTCGGGTTTTGTGTTGGGTTTACCGCCTATAATTTCGGGGCACTAGTGCGATATAAAATTCCATGTATTCCTTTTTTTGTGGCCGGTTTGTTTATTCTTAACTATATAACCGAGCAGGAAAATGTAAAGCGACTTGCCGATAAAAAAAGATTTTAATGCCGCTTATTTTTTAAGCCAGTTTTTCAACTATGTTTTTTACCGACTCTGAATTGCTCATGGTATAATAGTGAATAACCGGCACATTTTCTTTTATCAGTTCCTTGCATTGATTAATGCTCCATTCAATTCCCACTTTTTTAAAATCATTTTCGTTATCACACTTTTCAAATTCTTTTAATAAATCTTTCGGAATTTCAACATTAAAAATTTTCGGAAGATTAGTAATTTGTTTTTTTGTAGTAATGGGTTTAAGCCCGGGAATTATCGGAACGGTGATGCCAGCGTTCCGGCATGATTTTACAAATTCAAAATATTTTTTATTGTCGAAAAACATTTGCGTTACAATATAGTGCGCTCCGGCATCTACTTTTTCTTTTAAATAAATTAAATCAGAATTCATGTCAGGCGCTTCATAATGTTTTTCAGGATAACCGGCCACACCAATACAAAAATCAGTTGGCATGGCATTGTTTAATTCTTCTTCCAGATAAATACCTTTATTCATTCGGTTAGCCTGCTTCACTAATTCAGTTGCGTTTTTATGTCCATCGTTTTGCGAAGTAAAAACTTCTTCACTTTTCATCTTGTCGCCACGAAGTAACAGCACATTATTAATTCCTAAAAAATCTAATTCTATTAATACATCCTCGGTTTCATCAATAGAAAATCCACCGCATATTAAATGTGGCACAGCATCAATGTTATACTTGGTCATTATTGCTGCACATATACCGGCAGTACCCGGCCGCTTGCGAACTATTTTTTTTTCGAATTCACCATCGGCAGTTTTTCTGAAAATAAATTCGGAACGATGATAGGTTACATTAATAAACGGAGGTTTAAATTCCATCAATGGATCCAAAGTCTTGTATATCGATTGAATTCCTACCCCTTTTAAAGGGGGAAGTATTTCAAATGAAAACAAGGTTTTATTTCTCTGAGCAATGTGTTCATTAACTTTCATGAAATTTTTTTGATAGGGAATTCAATGTTGCGAAAATAGCATTTGATAAAAAGTGGTTAAATAAATTTAAAGGTTTATGAATTGAACATTAACAATTCACCATTTACTTTTCACTAATTTAATTTATAGGGTGCTACCATGTGAAATTCCGGAATAAGCACTTTGAATTTTACTTCATCATATTGTCGCTGCATTAAATAGGTGCCACGCATTTTTCCGATTTCAGTTTTCAGCGCAGAGCCGGATACATATTGGTGAGAATTTCCGGGTTCAATAACCGGTTGCTGGCCTACCACCCCTTCGCCGTCCACTTCGTGTGTTATTCCGTTTGCATCAGTAATGGTCCAATGGCGGCGCAATAACTTAACCGCATATTCACTTTCATTGGTAATGGTAATTCGATAAGCAAACATATACTCGCCCGAATTAGGGTGTGAATAATCGGGCTGATAAAAAACTTCGACACTGATACGAACGCCTTCTGTAACTTTTGTTTGCATTATTTTTTAGAATTGAATTTCCGAAAGTATGAAACAAGATTAAACCGCAAAATATATTTTTATTTTTTATTGATAAATTCTTCCACCGCCTCCGTTGCTTCTTCTAATGCAGTATGTAAATCATCGTTCACTACTGTGAGGTCAAAGTATTCTTCAAACTCCAGTTCATAATGCGCTTTGTTAATGCGCTCTTCAATTTTCGATAACTCATCGGTGGCGCGGTTGCGTAATCGCTGATCCAGAATTTCTGTTGATGGGGGTTTAATAAAAAGGGAAAGTGCGCTTTCGCCAAAATTTTTTTTCAATGTAATTGCGCCTTTCACATCCACATCAAATACCACTACTAATTCTTCTTTCCATAATCTTTTTACTTCTTCCATTAATGTTCCGTAAAAAGTCTGGTGATAAACTTCTTCATATTCCACAAACTCTTTGTTCAACACCCGCTCATTAAATTCTTCCACCGAAATAAAATAATAATCAATGCCATCAATTTCGCCGGAGCGAGGCGGGCGTGTGGTGGCCGAAACGGAAAACGCGAGTTCAGAAAAACGCGCCAACAAATGTTTTACGATGGTTGTTTTTCCTGCGCCTGAAGGAGCTGTAACAATTATAACTTTGGGAAGCATGATGGCGAAATTATAAAAAGCGCGAAGGTTTAATAATTAATCTCTTCATACGAAACACTATTGTTCGGTGTAGCCGTTTCCGATTTTTTTATACCGTAAGCGGCGTGTGAAGCCAATAGGTAATAATAATCATCGGGTAATTTGTTGAAAGAAATTTTTCCACTGTCGTTCACTGTTCCACTGAATTTTGTGTTTTGATTTTGAGTGCGGTCGTTATCGGTCAGGAATAAATATACTGTTACAGCATTCAGTGGTTTCAATATGCCGGTTGAGTCGGTTCGCATTACGGTTACATGCAAATCAGCGTTATGAACAGGAGTTACTGTATCTTTTTTTTCACTGTTTTTACAGGAAAACACAAAAGAATAAATGAAAAATAAAAAAGTGTAAAGGATTTTATTTTTCATTTCGAAAATCATTTACAAATTAAAGTTGTCGAATGTTATTTCTTTGGGGCACCAGCAATCCCATTTATATACATACTGAAAAGTGCAGTTGGTTTTATGGTTTTGTTTTTCACCATCCGATTGTTGTACCTCATATTCAAAGTGTGCCTCTACTTTGGCTTTTTCTTTTTCAATACTGAAATCAATTTTATTAATTGCTAAATCTGAAACCGAAATAGATTGGTGCAACTCATGAAACAATTCTACCTTTTCAGAAAAAATTTTCTTCAGCATTTTTTTTCCATTTAATTTTATTTCATCCTCCATCATGGTCACACTGTATTCAGAATGCCACTTCATTCCGAAAATATCTTCAATGTATTCGCGGGTGTACCGGTCTAAATCATTTTGATGATTTGGATGAAATTCTTCATAATCAAAACAAGATATAATTCCTTCAATTCGTATGTCATCTGTTTCCTGAAGAAATAATTCTTCAGTAATAAATTTATAAATCAATTCATCATCGTATTCGCTGATACTGGAAAGCTCAATTTCGTTTTGGTCCAGTATTGTTAATAGCCGCTCCAGTTCCTCAGCTACAGATTCTTTATTCAGTTCACTTGCTTTTTTAAATTCGGGTTTGCCAATAAACTCATACACACTGATCCGTTTTGCATTTTTATGTTGCTGCTCAAAGTTCATTATATTATTGAGCCATTGGTTTTCTATTTCAGGGGGCAAATTGCTATCCATGCTTTCCATGCTTTGCATGCTTTGCATGCCGTGCTCCATTTCAAGCCGCAGTTTTAATATTTCATTTTCCGCTTTCAGTTCATCTTCGGGGGTAATTTCATCGTCGTTCATGGTATCTGAGATTTATACTTTATTATTTAAACTTTAAACTATTTTCTCCAGCACCCGGTTCATATTCACTTTCTCACTTACAATTTTCAGCACTTCGCTCACTGCAATGCGCTCCTGTTTCATGGTGTCGCGCTCGCGAATGGTCACAGTATCATCCTGCAAAGTTTGATGGTCAATTGTGATGCAGAATGGAGTTCCGATGGCATCATGCCTTCTGTATCTTTTTCCAATTGTATCTTTTTCTTCGTAATGACAGAGGTGAGATGTTTTCAGTTGGTTGAAAATTTCCATTCCTTTTTCAGGCAAGCCATCTTTATTCAACAATGGAAGTACGACAACTTTCACAGGCGACAAACATGGAGGCAAACTCAAAACTGTGCGTTCGCTTCCGTCTTCTAACTTTTCGGTTTTCAGTGACGATGAAAAAACAGCGAGAAACATTCTATCTAATCCAATACTTGTTTCAATCACATACGGAACATAACTCTCGTTCAATTCCGGATCGAAGTACTGCAATTTTTTTCCGCTGAATTTTCCGTGACTGCTTAAATCAAAATCGCTGCGCGAATGAATGCCTTCTAGTTCTTTAAAGCCAAACGGAAATTCAAACTCAATATCGCAAGCAGCTTTTGCATAGTGCGCTAATTTCAGGTGATCATGAAATCGATATTTTTTTTCGGAAATACCCAATGCCTGATGCCATTTAATTCGCTGTTCTTTCCAAAATGAATACCATTTCTCTTCAGTACCCGGGCGAATAAAGAACTGCATTTCCATTTGCTCGAACTCGCGCATGCGGAAAATAAATTGTCGTGCTACAATTTCATTTCTGAACGCTTTTCCGGTTTGTGCAATGCCGAATGGAATTTTCATTCTGCCGGTTTTCTTCACATTTAAAAAATTAACAAAAATTCCCTGTGCAGTTTCTGGTCGTAAATAAATAGTATTTGCTTCTTCACTTACTGAACCAATGGAGGTGCTGAACATTAAATTGAATTGTCGCACATCGGTCCAGTTGCGGGTGCCGCTGATGGGGCAAACAATTTCCAGATCAATGATGATTTGTTTTACATCGTCCAGGTTATTTTCTTCCAGTGCTTTTTTAAATCGGGTGTTGATGTCATCAATTTTTTTTTGATTTTCCATCACGCGCGGATTGGTGGAGCGATACATCGTTTCATCAAAACTTTCGCCGAAGCGCGCGCGCGATTTTTCTACTTCCTTTTCAATCTTCGCTTCAATCTTGGCAATGTGATCTTCAATCAATACATCAGCACGGTATCTTTTTTTCGAATCTTTATTGTCAATAAGCGGATCGTTAAAAGCATCCACATGTCCGCTTGCTTTCCAAACTGTGGGGTGCATAAAAATGGCGGCATCGAGCCCCACAATATTTTCGTGCATCTGCACCATTGATTTCCACCAGTATTCGCGAATGTTTTTTTTCAGTTCCACCCCATTCTGTCCGTAATCGTAAACTGAACTCAGTCCATCATATATTTCACTCGATTGAAATACAAATCCATATTCCTTCGCATGAGAAATAATGTCTTTAAATAAATCCCTTTGTTCTGCCATAGCGCGCGAAAGTAATTCGGAGTTTGTAAAATTTTGAAAATGGATTTACAGATGCTGAAGAAAAAACAATTGAATGATATTTTAATATTCTTTTTTAGAAAAATCTAATGGAAAGAAAAGTTTAAAAAATTATTTATTCCATGAATAAGTAATACTGAAATCAAATTGAAAAAATGTTATAAATTGCAAGTGTTAATTTCGAAACCTGATTTTTAAATTTCTGAACATGAAAAAGATTTTCCTGCTTTCTGTTTTCCTGTTGCTTACTGCCAAAATATTTGCGCAAATTCCAGAGGCCTTAACCTATCAGGCAGTGGCACGCAATGCATCTGGCGCTGGCTTAATTAATTCCAGCATCAGCATTCGTATTTCTATTAAGAATGCAACATCATCAGGGCCAACAGTCTATTCCGAAACACATGCGGTTACTACCAACCAATTCGGATTATTTACCGTGGCAATAGGTACCGGACTAATTCAGTCGGGTGTATTTGCCAGTATTGACTGGGAAGTTGGTTTAAAATTTATGAAGGTTGAAATGGATGCTACCGGTGGTTCATCTTACATTGATATGGGAACATCGCAACTGTTAAGTGTACCTTATGCATTGGTTGCCGGAAGTGTATTGAACAGCAGCGCCGGCGATGATTGGGGAGCGCAAACCGCCGTTACAAATACTACTCTTGGAGGAAATGGAACAACAACAAGTCCGCTTGGAATGGCACAGCAAGGAGCGGCATCGGGTCAAACATTAAAATGGAACGGTTCGCAATGGGCGCCTGCAAATGATATGGTTGGTTCAGGCGGCGATAATTGGGGATCACAAAGTGTGGTAACTAATTCAACTCTCGATGGAAGCGGAACATTTGCATCGCCCTTGGGTATGGCACAACAAGGAGCCACTTTCGGACAAACACTGAAATGGAATGGCGCTGCCTGGGCTCCAGCAAACGATCTCGATAATGATATTCAAACAATTTCTATAGCCGGCTCAACACTTTCCATTAGTAATGGCAACTCAGTTACTATTCCATCTGCAATAAATTATTCAGCCGGAGTGGGAATTAACATTGCCGGAAATGTGATCAGCAATACCGGCGATTTAAGTAATACCAATGAATTACAAACGCTTTCAGTTTCAGGAAATCAGTTAACCATTTCAAACGGAAATACAGTTGCTATAAATACAGGAACAAATTATACAGCCGGAACCGGAATAGATGTAACCGGAACAGTTATCAGTAATACTGCGCCTGACCAAATTGTATCACTCACTGCTACGGGTTCAGCAACAATAACTTCGAATGTTTATCCGAACTTCACGATTGATGCTACAGATGGTCAACAACTTTCTATAACCGGAAATCAATTGACTATTTCAAATGGAAACTCAGTGAACATTCCAGCACAAACTCCATACACTGCTGGGCCGGGAATTGGAATTGTTGGAACTGTGATTTCTAATACTTCATTAAATACCGACGCACAAAATCTTTCTATTGCTGGAAATACTTTAAGTATTTCAAACGGAAACTCAGTAAACATTCCTGCACAAACACCTTACACAGCCGGAACCGGAATTGGAATTGCCGGAACTGTAATTACCAATTCAGCACCTGATCAAACGGTTGTTTTAACCGGTGGTGGTGCCACAACAATTTTAAGTGCTTATCCAAACTTTACTATTAGTTCAGTTGACACTGATACCGATGCGCAAACTCTTTCTTTATCAGGAAATGATTTAAGTATTTTAAATGGCAATACCATTACACTTCCAAGCGGTTCAGGCTACACTGCCGGAACCGGAATTGGAATTGCCGGAACTGTAATTTCAAATTCAGCACCCGATCAAACAGTTGTTTTAACCGGAACAGGTTCAACCACCATTACTACTAGTGCTTATCCTAACTTTACAATTAATTCATCAGCACAAACCGACTTAACACTTTCAGGCGATGGAGCTTCAATTACTCCATTAAAAATTGCGCAGCAAGGCGCAACAAGTGGACAAACACTAAAGTGGAACGGCGCAACCTGGTTACCTTCAAATGATATTGATATTGATGCACAAACTATTTCGCTCGCCGGAAACATTCTTTCAATCAGCAATGGAAATAATGTAACACTGCCAACCGGAACAACTTACACAGCAGGCACCGGAATTAGCTTGGGAGGAACCACATTCAGTTTAAATGCACTTACCGATGCTACATTGGCGGGAAATGGAGCTGGAACTCCTTTAAAAATTGCGCAGCAAGGAGCTGCGAGCGGGCAAACATTAAAATGGAATGGCGCAACATGGTTACCTGCCAATGATATTGATACTGATTTGGATGCACAAACTATTTCGCTCGCCGGAAATATCCTTTCAATCAGTAATGGAAATAATGTAACACTACCAACCGGAACAACTTACACAGCCGGCACCGGTATTAGTTTGGGAGGAACCACATTCAGTTTAAATGCACTTACCGATGCTACATTGGCAGGTAATGGCGCAGGAACACCTTTAAAAATTGCGCAGCAAGGAGCAGCGAGCGGCCAAACTTTAAAATGGAATGGAGCAACCTGGCAACCAGGAAATGATAATGATGGACAAACTCTTTCTATAGCGGGTACTTTATTAAGCATAAGCAACGGAAATTCGGTTACACTTCCTGCAGGAACAATTTATGCTGCCGGAAGCGGAATATCTTTGACTGGAACTACATTCAGCAATAATGCAATTACTGACGCCACTATTGATGGAAATGGAACTGCCGGAACCCCTTTAAAAATTGAACAACAAGGAGCTACTGTTGGCCAGGTGCTACAATGGAACGGAACCACATGGACTCCGGGAACAATTAGCGGGGGAGGTACATTAGGCCAAATTGTTTCAACCGTTTATGGAACGGATACTTTAAAAATTAATACAACACCAATCGCCTGGTATTTAATACCAGGATTAACCCAAACCATAACAGTACCGATTGGTTATACTGCTTATATCAGTACTGATGGCGGAGTTTATGGATATGGCACATTGGCCAATCAATATTCGGTTGTGGATATTGCTGTTCATATTGATAATGTAATTAATGCTGCCGGAGGAGGTTACCGAAGAGTTTATGCTTCAAATAATGATTACAGTTCCCGGGCTGTTGCTAATTGGGACATGTCTTTTGCAACGGTGCTTTCATCAGGAAATCATACCATTGATGTAAGAGCAAAATTTGTGGTTATGGGGCTTGGATGTGTTGTAAGCGACGATAGTTCAAAACCGGAAATGCAGGGGCAGCTGACTATAATGCTAATAAAAAATTAATATTTACATGTTAACCAAAATTCAATTTGATTTTTACATTCGCAAACTTAAATTTAAACAGATGAAATATTTATCCATGCTTTCTCTGATGCTGATGCCTTTGTTTACGATGGCTCAGTTCAGCCTTGCCCCCACAGTTATTGCTTCTTTTGGTAATTGGTCAAACAATGGAGGGTACACACTTTCCGCAACAAGCGGCGAAATGATGATACAAACTTTTTCATTGGGGAATAATATTCTCACACAGGGTTTTCAGCAACCTGATGATAAAGATGTTGGCATTCAGCAATTGTTTGACGATGGATTAACAATAAATATTTATCCAAACCCGACTAAAGATTTGGTTACCGTGAACCTTCAATCTGATAATGCAGAAACTTATGGAGTCATAATGTATGATTTGTTAGGAAGAACTCTTGCACTTCCCGGAACATTGGATAGAAGCCGCACTCAGTTGGAACAGTCATTTAATTTATCGCAGTTACCTTCAGCTACTTATTTTGTTTGTGTGGTAAATGCACAAGGAGAAATAAAACATTCATTTAAAATTCAAAAAATCTCTTACTAAAAAATTTAAAGAATCGAACTAACAATGAAACAATTCATTACACTTTTAACATTTTGCTTAATTGCGACTTTTTCATTTGCACAAATTCCGCAACAATTAACTTATCAGGCTATTGCCCGAAACACAACCGGAGCTGCTTTAATAAGCACAAACATCAGTATCCGGATTTCCATTAAAGATGCTTCAGCAACCGGAACTACTCTTTATTCTGAAACACATTCAACAACTACCAATCAGTTTGGATTATTTACTTTACCTGTTGGAACCGGAACTATTGTTTCAGGAAACTTCTCAACTATCAGCTGGGCAACAAACGCCAAGTTCATGAAAGTAGAAATGGACCCAGCAGGCGGTGCTTCATATATTGATATGGGTACTTCACAATTGTTAAGTGTTCCTTACGCATTAGTAGCCGGAAGCACTATAAACAATCCTGCACTTTCGTTAGATGATTTAACGGATGTCAGTTCAACAGGAGCCACTGCAAATCAGGTGTTGTTATGGAACGGAAGCCAGTGGGTTCCTGGTAATATTAGCGGCGGCGACAACTGGGGAACGCAAACTGCAGTTACCAATTCTACATTAAATGGTAATGGAACTTCAGCATCCCCACTTGGGCTTGCACAACAAGGCGCTTCAAGCGGACAGGTTTTAAAATGGAATGGAACCAATTGGGCTCCGGGTAGTGATAATGTTGGAGCAAGCAGCGGTTCAGTGAATGTTACTGCTCGTTTAATTGGCGATGGTACATTGGCTAACCCACTTGACCTCGCTCAACAGGCAGCAACTGCCGGTCAGGTTTTAAAATGGGGTGGCAGCAGCTGGATTCCATCGAATGATGGAGATGCGCAAACATTAAATTTGATTGGAAATACTTTATCATTAACCAATGGTGGAAGCGTGGTGTTACCAACCGGTACAACTTACACTGCTGGAACAGGAATTAACTTAGGTGGAAATGTGATTACCAATACTGCACCTGATCAGTTGGTTACATTATTAAATGGGACAGGTATTAATGTAACAGGAACTTATCCAACTTTCACTATAAATGCTACAGGTGGAGGTGGTTCTTATACCGCAGGTACAGGAATCAATATTACAGGTAATGTGATATCAAACACCGGTGACAGCGATAACAACTCAACCAATGAAATTCAAACATTGAGCATTGCCGGAAATCAACTATCACTTTCATTAGGTGGAGGAACAGTAACTCTTCCAGCTGGTGGTGGTTCTTATACCGCAGGAACAGGTATTTCTTTTGCCGGTAGTGTTATTAATTCAGTTTGGACTGCAAGTGGTAATAATATTTATAATAACAACACTTCTAATGTTGGAATTAATAACACTGCTCCAACTTATAAATTTGATGTAAACTCAACCAATACAGCTGCTGCTATCTATGGTAAGTATTCTGGAACAACGGTTGGTAATAAAGGAATATGGGGAAGCAACCAAAATACAACATCATTAGGGCAGGGAAACATTGGGGTGTATGGTGATTATAATGGTGCAGCATATGGTGCGGGTGTTATGGGAATTGGATTTCAAGGAATTACTGCTTTACCGGCAAGTCAAGACATTGGTGTATATGGAAGTGCAGCAACCATTGGAATATACGGTGCTTCAAATGCAGCCACTGCTATTTATGGAATATCTTCTTACATTCCGGTTTATGGAAATAATAATACTTTGGTTAATGCCACAATTGCGGATGTTTATGCTGTTGGAAATCCTGCAGGTTATTATTATTCCTCTGGAGGTCAAGGTTCTTATTCAATTTCTGTAGGCGAAAACACTTATGGTGCAAACACGGTTTCAAACGGAGCAGTTAATGTAGGTAACTCAATCACTTCAACCTATAATATTGGTACTACAAGTTACGGCCTTGGTGGTTCTTTCCCAACTACTACATCTGCTACTGGTATTGAAGCCTATGCGGAAGCAGAAACAGTGAACGCACCAGATTATGTTACTGCTGTAGTGGCTGTGCCTTTATCAAATGGATTCTTAAGCACACTTGCCGGATATTTTGAAGGTGATGTGGATGTAACAGGTTTTTTAACAAAAGGGGGTGGTACATTTAAAATTGATCACCCGCTTGATCCTGAAAATAAATTCCTGTATCACAGTTTTGTAGAAAGCCCTGATATGATGAACATATACAATGGCAATGTAACAACTGATCCTAACGGTGATGCTACTGTTACAATGCCTGATTACTTTGATGCATTGAACAAAGATTTCCGTTATCAGTTAACTGCTATCGGAACTTTTGCTCAGGTGATGGTGGCCGAAAAAATTGTAGGCAACCAATTTAAAATTAAAACAAACCAACCAAATGTTGAGGTTAGCTGGCAAGTAACCGGTGTGCGTCAGGATAAATTTGCAAACGCTCATCGTGTTATTCCTGAAGTTGAAAAACAAGGAAAAGAGAAAGGTAAATATCTGCATCCTGAACTTTATGGTTTATCTCTTGACAAGGGAATTGGTGCATTACACTTCTCAAATGGTCTAAAGAAATCAACTACTATGAAATTGAACTTTGCTCCGGTTTCAACCAATGTAAAGGGGACTAAATAATTTCCTTCAATTTAAAAACTATTTAAAAGACCGCCACAAATTTTGTGACGGTCTTTTTTTTTGCGTTAAGAATTTTATTTGGTATTAAAAAGGTATCGAATTCAATATTTTTTGACCTTTACTATTCTTTCTTGTGTCTGAAAAATATTAATGAAATATACACAAATTCAAAATTTTTAAATCACATTTTTTTCTTTCGCTTGGGCTGTTACTTTTGCGGCTCTTTAAAAAAAATTACAATAACAAAATGGCAAATGTTGGTCGCATAAAAACCGTAATCGGACCTATCGTTGATGTTGCTTTTGATGGAGGAAAATTACCCGAAATTTTAAACGCATTGGTTATTACCCGCGAGAACGGTCAAAAGATAGTTCTCGAAGTTCAGCAGCACTTAGGAGAAGACAGTGTTCGCACCATTTCAATGGATGCTACCGAAGGATTAGTTCGTGGAATGGAAGCAGTTGATTCCGGTTCAAATATTACCATGCCGACCGGCGAACAAATTAAAGGTCGCTTGTTCAATGTAATTGGTGAGGCTATTGATGGCATTGGCCCGGTTAGTAACGAAGGCGGATATGCCATTCACCGCAAACCCCCGATTTTCGAAGAACTTTCAACTGAACAAGAAGTTCTTTTCACAGGCATTAAAGTTATTGACCTTTTGGAACCTTATTCAAAGGGAGGAAAAATTGGTTTGTTTGGTGGCGCCGGTGTTGGTAAAACCGTATTGATTATGGAGTTGATCAACAACATCGCAAAAGCTTATGCAGGAACTTCGGTATTTGCAGGAGTAGGTGAGCGCACCCGTGAAGGAAATGATTTGTTGCGCGAAATGATTGAGTCGAATGTGATAAAATATGGCGATGAATTTAAACACGCCATGGAAAAAGGTGATTGGGATTTAAGCAAGGTTGATAAAAATGAATTAGCAAAATCGCAAGCCACATTGGTGTTCGGTCAAATGAACGAACCTCCCGGTGCGCGTGCCCGTGTAGCGTTAAGCGGATTAACTGTGGCTGAATATTACCGCGATGGAGATCCGAACGAAGCAAAAGGCCGTGATATTCTTTTCTTCATTGATAACATTTTCCGTTTCACACAAGCAGGTTCAGAGGTATCGGCGTTGTTAGGCCGTATGCCTTCAGCGGTAGGTTACCAGCCAACTCTAGCTTCTGAAATGGGAATGATGCAGGAGCGAATCACTTCAACAAAGCGTGGTTCTATCACATCAGTACAAGCGGTTTATGTGCCTGCGGATGATTTAACTGATCCGGCACCGGCTACTACATTCTCTCACTTGGATGCAACCACAGTATTGAGTAGAAAAATTGCTGAGTTAGGAATTTATCCTGCGGTAGATCCTCTGGATTCTACATCACGGATTTTGTCGGTTGATGTGGTAGGCGAAGCACATTACAACTGTGCTCAAAGAGTGAAACTGACTTTGCAGCGCTATAAAGAATTGCAGGATATCATTGCCATTCTTGGTTTGGATGAATTGAGTGAAGAAGATAAATTAATTGTAAGTCGTGCCCGTCGTGTTCAGCGTTTCTTATCGCAGCCATTCCATGTGGCGGAACAGTTTACCGGATTGAAAGGAGTTTTGGTTCCGATTGAAGAAACCATTCGCGGTTTCAACATGATTATGGATGGTGAAGTGGATGAATTCCCTGAAGCAGCATTTAATCTCGTTGGATCAATTGATGATGCCATTGCGAAAGGAAAGAAAATGATGGCGGAAGCTTCTTAAAACCTAACAACTATTCGAATGAAACTTGAAATCCTAACTCCGGAAAGTAAAATATTCAACGGCGAAGCAACAGCGGTTCAAATGCAGGGAACTGATGGAAGTTTTCAGGTTTTGAATCACCATGCGCCCATGATCAGCAGTTTGAAAGAAGGCAACATTAAGGTTGACCACGATAAAACAACTACCAACTATAAAGTGCTTGGTGGTTTTGTTGAAGTGGCAGATAATAAAGTTACCGTGTTGGTTGAAGGATTGCAGAAATAAACTTCTCTAACAATAAATGAACGGACACTTTCTGAAAAGGAAGTGTCCGTTTTGTTTTTTATAAGGTTAGAAATTAATTCACAAAGAATTTTTTCCGCACAACCAATTCATCTTTTCTGATTTCGAAAAAATAAATTCCGGAAGAGAAATTTGTTAGTGGAATTTGTTCGGAAGAATTCATTAGTTTTTGTTCAATCAATAATTTTCCCTTGATGTCAAATATTTTTATTTCTCCGCGAACTAATTGTTCAGGCAGCGAAATAAGCTGCAAATGATTTTGTTCAATGGTGAAAATTAAAATATCAGATAAATAAGAAGCTGGGTTTGCGTTTGTCAGAACATAATTAAAAACAGGTGATGTGCGTGAACAATTATTCTGATTTGTGACTTTCACTTTATAAAAACCTGTCCATTGGGGAACAAAAAAATAATTATCAGAATTCGGAATGGGATAAGTTCCATAAAACCATTGGTAATGAAAAACAGGAGACTCAATTGTAAATAATGAATCATTTTGCAGATTGATTATTGGAATATTTGGTGTACCAACATTTGTTATTGAAATAGTGTTTGAGGTTTCGGATGGACAATAGTTATAGATTATTTCAGCATAATAAGTTCCTGATTGATTAACTGAAATATGAGATGAATAAAGAGGCAGTAAAATTCCATTTCTGTACCAATGTATTGTATCGCCCTGATAATTTAGAATTTGCAGCGTTACTATTTCTCCAACACAAATAGAATCTAATGGGCTCGATAATAAAGTTGGTTGATAGAAATTACAGCTTGTTTCTCCTGCAATAATCGGATAATCAGGAAAAATAAAACAGGCATAATCTTTCAAGGTGACCTGGTAGCCATCTATTACTAATCTTGCCCATCCGTAATAATTATTCCCGCCAACATTAATTTTTAAACCTAAATATCTATCATTTTGATTTGTCCAGTTTCCTGCAATGCTGTCAAAAGAATATGAAACATTAGTGCCGAATGGTCCAATGCTGAACAGTTCACTATGCTGGTGATGATATAAAATTTGACCATTACCTAACTGGCTGATTGAGGGAATAATAGTGTCTCCGGCGTTTAATGCCAAAGGGAATTGAAGAAGGTCGTTTTTTACTTTATTATATCCAATGCCTTGTATCGATAAAGAAATTTCATAATGAGATGACCAAAACTGACCAGGATAATATGAATATGATGCACTCATAGAGGCATTCAAATTAAAATCAACAATTCCATCATTATTCAAATCAAGATAATAAGAACCATTACTCGATACAAAATCAGGATTCACATCTGTATAAATAATTTGCGCATTCGCATTTGAATGCACAGCAAGAAATGCTGATGACATAGCAATATATGCAGCTAATTTTTTTTCAAACGAATCTTTTTTCATCTTAATTCAAAATTATTTTTTCAATTCTTAAAAAACGATCATTTTCAATCATTATAAAATACATTCCACTAGCTTCATTCAACTTAAATCTCATTATTTCATTTTTTATTTGAGTAGAATAAATTTCTTTACTTAGAACATTATAAATTGTTAACTCACCACCCATCAGGTTAATGTTTTTTATTTTGAAAATAATTTCCTTTCCATCAGCTATTAATTCATAAGGCTCAATAACATTTGGGGCGATGCTGGTTGTTGAAAAAATAAATGGAGCAGAAATAGTTTCACAACCATTCAGATCGGTATTCGCAACATAATAAGTTCCATTTTGGCTTGGAATTAAAAAGTAATGGGTTGCTGCTATTCCGGCCAGTTCCACAGAATTATAGTACCAATGATTTCCAAATGGCACTGAGGAAAAAAGCGTATCACCATTTTGTGTAATAACAGGAGTGGTGGTTTGGTAAACTATTATTAAAATGGTATCAGATACAGCGGAACATCCAAACGAACCATTGCTGACAATTGCAGAATAATTTCCGGAAGTATAAACTACTGTTGAATAAGTGGTGGCTCCAATTATGCTGTCGCCATTCATAAACCATTGAACATTGTTTCCTGCCGAAGCGATTAAAAATAAAGTGGTGGATTCTCCTTCACATAACAAATTTCCATTTGAGTTTTGAATCTGTGGAATGGCAATAAAACAATTACTGAAAAAATATTCTTGAGAAGTTGCTGAACAATTAATTTCATTATAAGTTTCAACTGAATAATTCCCTGGTTGATTGAAAAGATAAAACCAGTTTGTTGCCCATGAAATTGGTTGTGAATTTAAATACCATTGATATCCATTCATGCCTGAATAAGTAAATAAGGTGTCAATCGACTGCAGTATAAATGGAATAGGAGATATGGAATATTCAAGATGAATAGAATTTGAAATGACAATGCATCCGCTGGTTGTATCTGTAATTTGTACATTATAATTCCCAGGTAACACTGCATAAAAAATATTTGAATCGGCACCTGTTACCGGTGAACCATTCATATTCCATTGATATAAATAATCTGAATTATAATTGATTAAGAGTGAATCATTAAATGGTGCACCCGGGCAATATATAGAGTCGCCAAGATTTTGAACTGTATTGGGAATATACCAGCATTGGTCATAATAAACAATTTCCGACCAACCATAACATCCAAAATAATTTGTAACGAATACGCTGTAAATTCCAGTGCTTGGCGGCAAAAAAAACTGCACAGAATCAACAGGTAAATTTTGATAATTGAGCCACAAATAACTTTGTGATGTGGACGAAATTAAAGTATCGCCGGAAATTGTTATTGTTGGAATTATTTCTGGAAATTCATATACATTAATTGTGAGGGAGGTATCAGCGCAGCCCATTTCAGGGTAAGAAATTATTACACTAAAATTATTTATGCTATCTAAAATGTTTGTTTGCAATGAAAAATCTCCAAGGCTATTATCGCCATAATTTAAATTATTGTTTTGCCATTGATAATAAAAATATTGGTTAGCAGGAAAAGCTTCAAGTGTCAAACTCATTCCAAAACACAATGTATCAGCACTTGCAACAATAGTAGAAACAACACTATCACAACTTATGTAATAAAATATTTGAGATTGAGAATTACAACCCAAAGAATCAGAGTAAATAACATGAAAAGTTCCTGTTAAAGGTGGCGAAATATTATTTGCATTATACCCTGAAAGTGTATCACCATTTAAAAACCATTGAGGAGTTCCATTGCCAATACTTTCTAATGATATACCATTCCAATTTATTGAAGGTGGTGGCACCGATGTATTACAAGATGTTTCACCGGCCAAAATTGGTGCATTAGCAATTGTATTGTAAGCAAAATCTTTTACAACTAAATAGTCAGCACCATTCGGCGAATACAATCGTGCCCAGCCATAATGAGTTTGGCTGTTTTTTATAAATTCTAATCCAATAAAACCATTTATTGGGTAATTACCCTGCCAACCCGGACCTAATAAATTATTGTTGTGCCAATTTTGGTTTGCGTCAATTGTATCTCCGGACATTAACACTTCAATATTGAAACTGCCGCTTGAAACAGGTGTCGCTGCAATTTTATTTATACCAGGGCTTAAAAAAACATTGAAATTATATGGGAATGTAAACGAAGTAGAACTATAAATTTCTTCATCATTCACAAATAAAAAATCAGTAACACCATCATTATTCAAATCTAAAGAGTAGCTCTCATAAGTATTTCCAAAACCAATCAATGAATCCGGCTCCACATTCGTATAAACTATCTGTGCATCACATTCCTGCTGTGCTGCAAGAAATGCAGAACTCACAGCTATTTAACCGGCTAATTTTTTTGCGAAGGAATCTTTCTTCATGCGTGAAGACTAAAAACTTTTCTGAAAGGTAGTATTTAAAATTATTCTCCCTATATAATTTTTATCATCGCAATAATTTATTCTTCTTCATACATTGCAGCATTATCAAAAAGCAGATGACTGAAAAAAATTCAGATACAAAACCCGAAGAACAAATTTTTTTGAACAACGAAAAATTTGAAATTCCCGAAGAAGGTATGCTTGGCTTGCTTGCCCTTGGTGATGTGGGATTAAAAATGTGGAGGAGCAAGCGAAAAGAGTTGGAAGATAAAAGACCGAAGCCGGAAGAAAATACGGAACAGAAAAAGGAAATTAGCGATTAGCAATTAGCAAAATGCAATCAACAATAAAAATCAAAACCTGAAAATGAAATCCCTCCGTGAACTCTGTAGCTCAGTGCGAAATTTTTTCAGAAGAACAGAAATCTTAATTCTAAAATCTAAAATCAAAAATCCTTCTTGAGGCTCGCAAAAAAAGTTTTACTCATTGGTTGGGATGCAGCGGACTGGAAAATTATTTCGCCCATGCTCGATGCGGGTTTATTGCCCACGCTCAACAAATTTGTAGAGCAGGGAGTGATGGGAAATCTCGCCACTCTTGACCCTCCGCTCTCTCCGATATTATGGACTTCAATTGCAACCGGAAAAACTGCCGATGAACATGGCATACTTGGTTTTGTGGAACCGGATGCTAACAATCAGGGTGTTCGCCCGGTGTCATCACGCTCACGAAAAGTGAAAGCGCTGTGGAACATGTTAAGTCAGAAAGGATTGAAATCAAATATTGTTGGTTGGTGGCCAAGCAATCCTGCGGAGCCCATTAACGGTGTAATGGTTTCAAATTTTTTTCAGAAAGTAAAAAGCAAGTATGGCGAGCCATGGCCAATGCCCGATGGAAGCATTCATCCGAAAGCAATGGAACACATCAGCGAGTGGCGCGTGCATCCGGGCGAGTTAACGCTGTCGCACATTTTACCGTTTGTTCCCGAAGCGTTAAAAGTTGATCAGGATAAAGACAAACATCTTTCATCGGTTGCAAAAATTTTAGCTGAGTGTTCTTCCATTCACGGCGCTGCCACCTGGTTAATGCAAAATACCGAGTGGGATTTCATGGCGGTGTACTACGATGCCATTGATCATTTCTGTCATGGCTTCATGAAATTTCATCCGCCGCAACGAAAAAATATTCCGGATAATTTATATGAATTGTATAAAGATGTGGTGCAGGGCGCTTATCGTTTTCATGACATGATGCTTGAACGAATGTTGCAGTTGGCGGGTGATGATACTACGGTCATTATCATGAGCGATCATGGTTTTCATTCTGATCATTTGCGTCCGAACAGAATTCCGAAAGAACCTGCGGGGCCTGCATTTGAACATGCGCCGTTCGGAATTTTTACCATGAAAGGTCCGCATATAAAAAAAGATGAACGGATATATGGTGCAACCTTGTTAGACATTGCTCCAACTGTTCTCACACTTTTTGGTTTGCCGGTTGGAAAAGATATGATTGGTAAATCGTTGTTGCAGTCATTCAATAAAATAGTTGAGCCAACCTTTATTGACAGTTGGGAAAATGTA
Source organism: Chitinophaga pinensis (assembly GCA_945903305.1). Lineage (GTDB taxonomy): Bacteria > Bacteroidota > Bacteroidia > Chitinophagales > UBA10324 > UBA10324. Next base: position 18,342 of record CAMDOA010000006.1, on the reverse strand, counting down.
ACAGAAGGCAATGCAGGCATGTTGCCCGGCGATGTGCGCGAAGATCCGTGGGCGGCAAAAGCGGCAATGGATCAGTTGATTGAATTGGGTTATGTAGAAAAACCCGGCGAAGACAAGGAGAAAGCACTGAAAAAAATTACCGACGAATCACAATTTTATTTAGCTCGTGTGTTGATGTACCGGAAAAAATTCGGCGAGGCGATGGTGATTCTCGAAAAAATATTTTCGGAGAACATGGATAAACTCCGGTATGGTTTGGCGCTGCATGAATGTTACATGGCATTGAATAAAAATGAAGAGTGCCGCGTGCTGATGGATAAACTGCGTACAACAGAAGCCGCTGAATTGGCTCGACTCGATTTACTGGAAGCAGGATTATTCATTGCTGAAAACAAACCACGCAAAGCAATGGAATTGCTCGAGAAAGCTGAACAGCGCTCGGCACACTTGCCATATTACTACAATGAGTTAGGAAGAGTATATCAGCGATTGGGAAAATGGGAGAAAGCACAACAGGCATATAACCGCGCATTGGATATTGACGCAAACAATGCTTCGGCCCATTTAGGAATTGCACGCTCATTGCTTCGCACCAAAGAATATGAACAGGCAGCAGAAGAATCTTTAGCTGCAATTGGATTAATGTACGCCATGCCACAAGCACATTATTGTTTGGGCGAAGCATTATATAATCTCAAACAATATGAAAGTTCAGCAATGGCATTTGGAGTGGTCATTAATCAATCGCACGGAAACCGAAAAACGCATCAGTGGCTGTTAAAAATTTACAGAGACCATTTACACAATACAGAAAAAGCAAAATACCACGAACAGTTTATTATGGATAACATAAAAGGCACAATCACAATCGTTTCAGGATTGCCACGCACCGGCACCAGCATGATTATGCAAATGTTAAATGCAGGAGGAGTAGAAATTCTCACCGATAACATTCGTGCAAATGACACCAACAATCCGAAAGGATACCTCGAATTTGAAAAAGTAAAAAGTTTATTTCGCGATAATGGTTGGATGAATGAAGCAGTTGACAAGGCAGTAAAAGTGGTAGCACCATTGCTCCCTAATTTACCTGCTGCATACAACTACAAAATTATTTTCATGCAGCGCGATATGGATGAAGTGCTGCGCTCGCAACAGGTTATGCTCGGGCACAATCGTGCAGTGCGGCAGGACGCATATCCAATTGCATTAGCCGAAGCTTTTACTAAGCAATTAGAAAAGGCCGATGCGTGGATTGCACGAACTCCCAGTGCTGAAGTTTTAAAACTGAATTACAAAGAGGTGATTGCCAACCCGCAGGAAGCCGCCGAAACCATCGCCAGTTTTTTAGATGAAGAAATGGAGATTGATAAAATGGTGGAAGTGGTGGATGCGAATTTGTATCGGAATAAAAATTAATATTATTTCATCAAACCCCTATTATTTTCAATCGCACTTTTCAAGTAAGGTTTTAATTGTTCGCCGGCCATCAATACAATTTCTTCATCCAAAATAAAAGGTGCAGGAACGGTGTGTGCAAGTTTCACGCGGCTTGCATCAGTCAGCGCATTCAAATCGCCGATGGCAATGGCACTTACATACTGCCAATGACTCATTCCACTAATAGGGTACGAGTAAATCAATTCATTTTGTGCGGTAAAAAAATCGACGGTTGCTCCTACAATACCTTCTTTCTTTTGCACAGTTTCAATCACATCACAGGCAATCATTTTATATTTTTTGGTTTTTATATCATTACCCAAGCTATCCTTTTTCACATTTCCTTTTGCATCCAGCACATAATCAAAACCATCATCCACTTTTCGGGTATCGGTATATTTATTTTTCAATAACTGTTCGGGGCCCGCATCAATTTTTACCAATTGAACCTTCACGCGGTAATCATAAGTAGTTCCTTCATTTGCCTTGCTGTCGAACTTCACCCAAAACGAATTCAGCCCAACCAAATCAATAGTAGTCAGTTGTTTTTCCAATCCGGCAGGCATAATAGCGTTCGACATATTCACTACATTCAACAGCACATGACTGATACCTTTATTATAGGCATTCTGTATTTGAGCATCCACATCGCGAAATCCCGGAAAAAACTCTTTCACCTTTATCAATTCTTCATATGCATCTCGGGCATCGTATCGATTGTTGCTGGTTAAAATTTTTACAGCATGAGCATATAAATATTCAGCCGCTTTTGTTTTAGCAGCAATTAATTCTGCATCACTTACATCTTTAAAATTTGCATCACGATTCCTGCTTTTTATTGCAAGCGGTGTAATTGGTTCCACTGCATTGAATCGATAATAAATATCATTCAGCAAATAATAAATGTCAACAAGGCGCGATGGTTCTCCCTCTTTTTTCCAGTAGTCCACCTGCTTCATATCACGGGCATATGCTTTTTGGGCGGCAGTTTCCAACCAAATGGCATACTTATCTTTTCCGGGATTATTCTTCACACGCTTCAATGCTTTTTCAAAAGCTGAATCATAATTGCCATTGCGTAATTCTTTTTGAATGCTTGTGCAGCCTCCAAAAACACTGATGGAAACAAAAAGTAAAAAAATATTTTTCATAAATTTTCTTGTTGAATGCAAGGATAAAGACAAAGCCCGTGCAAATTATTGAAACCGGCTTCTAAAATCTTAGAATTATTCTAAAGTAAAAATTTATTAGTTAAAAAAACGAATCGGAAAAATAGTGAAAATTTAAACTTTAATATTTTTTAAAATTGCCTGAAACCCTTATTCATCAAGTGTTACAAAGGAATGTAGGGAACAGAGTAAATAAAATTTTGAATGTGCATTTGGTATGAAACACTCCACTAAAAATGGTTGTGTTAAATTATTTTGTCACAAGAATGTAAAAACTTCACTTGCCTGTATATTTTTGCCACCATTCAAAAAAAAATAGCCCGCATGACATTTTACTACAAGCCCTCGCGGATTGCTGAGTTAACAAGGGTTTCGGCCAAAATAGTATTTCTTTTTTCCTTCGTTTTTTATTTTAACAGTTCAGTTTCAAATGCAGCCGTAAGTGTAGCCGACGGTCAAAAATTGTATGCAAACAACTGTCGTTCGTGCCATGTTACTCCTGATAAAGATCAGGTATTAGTTGGCCCATCGTTAAAAAATATTGATAAAAAAAGATCTGAAGCTTGGTTAATTAGCTGGATTCGAAACAATGTTGCCCTCCGCGCTTCGGGCGATAAAGATGCCATTGCCATTTTCGAAGAATACAAGAAAGCGAGCATGACTCAGTTCCTTTCTTTTACTGACGATGATATAAAATCCATCATTGCCTATATTAATGATGCGAGTAATAAAGTTCCGGTTGCCGCTACTGCCCCAACTGCAGGGAGTGCCGGAGCTGATGAAGAAAATGCTGATAGTTATACCGGAATTCTGTGGGTGGTAGTGGTTGTGTTAATGGGAATAAGTTTTTTAATATTCCGAATCAACAATAATCTTCGCCATTACGCAGGAGAAAAAATTGGAGATGAAATACCTGAAGAGCGCCCGTTCTTCAAAGCCATATTCTCAAAAGGAAATGTTGCTTTAATGTTATTTATGTGTGTGATGTTTCTCGGATACTGGATGGTGAAAGAAGGGCAGGGATTAGGTCGCAGCCGCGATTACCAACCCATTCAGCCAATTAAATTCTCCCATAAAATTCACGCCGGACAAAATCAAATCAATTGTTTGTATTGTCACTCTGGTGCTGAGAAAAGTAAAGTGGCTTCAATACCTTCAGTAAGTGTTTGTATGAATTGCCACAAAGCAATTAAGGAAGGGCCAATTACAGGCACGGCTGAAATTGCAAAAATTTATGCTGCTTTTGATAATAACCAACCAATCAAGTGGGTAAAAATTCACAACCTACCTGATCATGTTTACTTCAATCACTCTCAGCATGTGAAAGCAGGAGAGGTTGCTTGTCAAACTTGTCATGGTCCAATTGAAACCATGGATGAGGTGAAGCAATTTTCAAGTTTGTCAATGGGCTGGTGTGTTAACTGTCACCGAAACACAGGAACAACTTTCGAACAAAATAAATACTACGAACCACTCTTTACACGCTTGCATGATGAACTGAAAACCGGAAAAATAAAACATGTAACAGGAGGTGATTTAGGTGGAACGGAATGTCAAAAATGTCATTACTAAAATTTTCAAACTCGAGTTGTAAAAAAACACCGGATGGAAAATAAATCATATTGGAAAGGTCTCGCTGAATTAGAAGAAACGCCGGAGTTTATTCATGAGCGCGACAAAGAGTTTGCTGAAGAACTTCCGATAGAGGAAATTTTTAACAGCAACTTTGTTCAAAAACCAAGAGCTCGCCGCGATTTTTTAAAAATGCTTGGGTTCAGTGTAACAGCAGCTACTGTTGCCGCAAGTTGTAAAATTCCGGTTCGCCAGGCAATTCCATATATTATTAAGCCGGAAGAAATTGTTCCGGGATTGGCTAATTATTATGCATCTACTTATGCTGATGGCAGCGACTATTGCAGCATATTGGTAAAAACAAGGGATGGCCGACCAATTAAAATTGAAGGCAATTCACATTCAACTATTACCAAAGGAGGCACAAGTGCCCGTGCACAAGCTTCTATACTTTCTTTATATGATAAAGCAAGAACATCTGCACCTGAAAAAGAAGGGAAAATTATTGAATGGTCGGCAGCAGATTCAGATATTAAAAATCAGTTAGCTGCAATAAAAACAAAGGGAGGAAACATTCGCATACTTTCATCTACAGTTTTAAGTCCTTCAACAAAAAATTTGATTGCTGAATTCGGAACATACTATGGTAATACAAGGCATATAGTTTTCGAACCCATGTCAAATTCCGGAATTATTTCTGCCAATGAAAAAAGTTTTGGTAAAAAATTAATTCCGGGTTACAATTTCGATAGGGCAAAGGTGATAGTTTCATTCGCTGCCGATTTTTTAGGCACCTGGATATCTCCTATTGAGTTCACCAAGCAATATGTAACCAACAGAAAAGTATCTAAGGCAAAAGCAGAAATGTCGCGCCATTATCAGTTTGAATCCAATGTGTCATTAACCGGTAGTAATGCTGATAAACGAATAGCAATAAAACCATCCGAAGAAGGAGATGCAATAATTGCACTCTATAATATGATAGCAGGTTTTGCAGGAAAAACTGCAGTTACCGGAGGAAAAGTTTCTGATAAAGCTGCCAAATCGTTGAACAAAGCAGCTGCTGAAATGTGGGCGAATAAAGGTGCCTCATTAGTAGTATGCGGTTCAAACAATACCAACTCACAAATATTAATTAATGCTATCAATGATATTCTTGGCAGCTACGGTAATACCATTGATTTAGATAATTATTCCAATGTTGCGCAGGGAAATGACAAAGACTTTTCTGATTTACTCACCGAAATGGAAGCAGGTTCAGTTGATGCGTTAATCATTTACAATACCAATCCGGTTTACAGTTTTTCGAAAGGAAAAAAATTCGGTGAGGCATTGAAAAAAATTGGGCTCACAATTTCTTTCAATGATAGAAATGATGAAACCACTTCCTTTGTAAAATATCATTTACCGGATAATCACTTCTTAGAAAGTTGGAATGATGCTGAAGTAAAATTAGGAAAATACAGTTTGAGCCAACCTTGTATCAATCCGATTTTTAATACTCGTCAGGCAGCTGATAGTTTATTGAAATGGATGGATAGTGCCGATGATTATTCAAATCTTATTAAGAAAAATTGGGAGAAATATGTTTTCCCAACTCAAACTCAGGAATTAAGTTTTCAATCATTCTGGGATAATTGTGTTCGTGTAGGTGTTTATGAAAAAGCGGCTACTGCAACAACCACTTTTGCATTTGCAGGCGATGTAAATGCTGCTGCTTCTGGTTTAGGTGGAAAGAAGTCGGATGGAATGGAGCTCTTGATATTTGAATCAGTTGGTTTAGGAAATGGAAAGTATGCAAACAATCCTTGGTTGCTTGAAAATCCGGATCCTATTACAAAAGTGGTTTGGGATACAGTTGCCATGATTTCTGTTCCTTATGGTAAAGAAAATAATTTGGTTGAAGGTGATATGATTGAAGTAAGTGCAGGAGATTTCAAATTGGAATTACCTGTAGTTCTTCAACCCGGAATGGCAAATAATACAATAGCAGTTGCTGTAGGATTGGGTAGAGAAAAATGTGGCCGTGCCGGAAACGGAGTTGGAAAAAATGTATATCCATTTGTTACAATGAATGTTGATACAATGAATTATTCCAATTCAAGTGTAAGTGTAAAACCAACAGGCAATAAATATGAATTAGCTATTACGCAAACCCATGGGACTATTGAAGGAAGGAATATTTTACAAGAAACCACTTTATCAGAATACAAGAAAAATCCAAAATCAGGAAATCATTCTTCCGAAGAATTTGAAAAGATAGATGGAGTAACGCTGTATCCTCAAACAATTCATAAGTATGAAGGGTTGCGGTGGGGAATGAACATTGATTTGAATTCATGTATCGGATGTGGTGCTTGCCAGGTTGCTTGTTCAGCAGAGAATAATGTTCCAGTAGTGGGTAAAGATGAAGTTCGTCGTGTTCACGAAATGCACTGGATTCGCATTGACCGTTACTATTCATTTGCAGGTGATAAAGAAAGAGTAACCAAGGAATCTCATTCAAATGCCATTGGACTTGGTAATCAATACGACGATGTAAAAGATTGGGAAGATATTGAAGTGGTTCACCAACCAATGCTTTGTCAGCATTGCGAAAATGCTCCTTGCGAAAATGTTTGTCCGGTTGCAGCTACTAATCACAGCAGCGAAGGATTAAATCAAATGACTTACAACCGTTGTATCGGAACCAGGTATTGCGCAAATAACTGCCCATATAAAGTTCGCCGTTTCAATTGGTTCGATTATACAACAGCAGATAGTTTCCCTTGGAATACTTACAATAAGAGTGAAGGTGTCGCCATGATGATTGACGATTTAACCCGAATGGTGTTGAATCCTGATGTAACTGTTCGCTCAAGAGGTGTGATTGAAAAATGCAGTTTCTGTGTGCAGAAATTACAGGATGCAAAATTGACTGCAAAAAAACAAGACCGACCATTGGGTGATGGCGAAGCTAAAACTGCATGTCAATCTGCATGTCCTGCTGATGCGATTGTTTTTGGTGATGTAAATAATAAAGAAACAGCGGTTGCAAAAACCCGTGAAGATGAACGCAATTACCATGTGCTTGCAGAATTGCATGTGAAACCATCAATCGGTTACATGGTTAAAGTTAGGAATAACGAAAACATGGCTTAATCAGATAACTAAAGAAAAATTATGCACGCAGAATCGGCCGTAAGGGCCCCGCTTATTTACGGCAACAAAAATTATCATCAGATTACTGAAGATATCTGTCGCCCTATAGAAAGCAAGCCCACCAGACTTTTCATGATTACCATAACATTCACCGCGTTGTTAATGACATGGGGTTTGTTCATGATTGGTTGGACAGTTTGGTTTGGAATAGGAGAGTGGGGATTGAACAGAACGGTGGACTGGGGATGGGATATCACCAATTTCGTTTGGTGGATTGGTATTGGTCACGCAGGAACTTTGATCTCTGCAATTTTATTATTGTTTCGTCAGAAATGGCGCATGGCTATTAATCGCGCAGCAGAAGCCATGACCATTTTCGCTGTGATATGTGCAGGTTTGTTTCCGATTTTTCACATGGGTCGTGTTTGGTTAATTTTTTACAACCTTCCATACCCTAATACTCGCGGACCGGTTTGGCCAAACTACAACTCACCTTTAATGTGGGATGTGTTCGCCATCTCTACATACTTTACTGTTTCACTTTTATTCTGGTACACCGGATTAATTCCTGATTTAGCAACAGTTCGTGATCGTGCAAAAAAGAAATTATCAAAATTTATTTACGGCGTTCTGAGTTTCGGATGGACGGGTTCAGCAAAACACTGGCAGCGACACGAAGCATTATCATTAGTACTTGCTGGTATTTCAACTCCACTTGTACTTTCAGTTCACACCATAGTATCTTTTGACTTCGCCACTTCAGTTATTCCTGGTTGGCATACTACCATCTTTCCTCCATACTTTGTTGCTGGTGCAATTTTCTCTGGATTCGCTATGGTATTGACCTTGATGTTGGTAGCAAGAAAAGTAATGAACCTGCAAGAGTATATTACTTTGGAACACATTGAATCAATGAATAAAATCATTGTGTTAACCGGCTCTATTGTAGGGTCAGCTTACATCACTGAATTATTTGTTGCTTGGTACAGCGGAAATATTTACGAGCAATATGCTTTTTCAAACAGAGCACTTGGCCCTTACTGGTGGGCCTATTGGGGAATGATGACCTGCAATGTTATCAGTCCGCAATTATTCTGGGTTCGTTCATTGCGCCGCAGTGTTTGGTTTACTTTCTTCATGTCAATCATTATCAATTGCGGAATGTGGTTCGAGCGTTTTGTAATTATCGTTACTTCCATTCACCGCGATTTCCTTCCCTCGGCTTGGTCATACTATACTCCGACTTATGTTGAGATAAGTATTTTTGCCGGAACTGTTGGATTGTTTCTCACTGCATTTATGCTGTTTGCGAAGACAATGCCTGTAATAGCAATGGCTGAAACAAAACACATTTTAAGAATTTCAGGTGATGCACAGAAAAAAGCTGCTGCTGCTCATGCACATAGTCATAACGATTTATCCGGAACAACTCAAGGTCATTAAACCATGCGAAATAAATTTTTAGTAGGATTATACAGCGACGAAGACAAAATGATTGATGGCGTAAAAGCAATGCGCGAAAGTCATCTGGAAGTTTATGATGTGGTATCACCATTTGCAGTGCATGGTTTAGATGATGCATTGGGGTTAAATGAATCGCGCCTTCACATTACAGGATTCATTTATGGATTTAGCGGACTTGCTATTGCTCTTTCATTCATGACCTGGTCTTTCACTTCTGACTGGCCATTGAATTTTGGAGGCAAACCACACTTTTCATTTCCTGCATTTATTCCAATCTTATTTGAATTTACCGTGTTGAGTGCTTCTATCGGAATGACACTAACATTCTTGCTTCGTTCAGGTTTATATCCGGGTAGAATTCGTGAAACATTGGATGAACGCACCACCGACGATAAATTTGCGGTGGTATTCAGAATCAGTAAAAAAACTACTGAAGAAGAAATTGGAAAGATGAAGGAAATGCTTCAATCATCAGGAGCTGAAGAAATAAAGGAACGAGAATTAAGCAGACATTATTAATTGATTTCGAAAAAAGAATCATGATAAAGAGGTCATCAATAGTAACAGCAGGTTTGGTTTTGTTTGTTTGGTTATTGCAAAGTGCTTGTAGCAATGAACCACGCAGAACTCCCGGTCGCGAGTACATGCCTGATATGGCGCATCCGGTAGCTTACGAAACATACCTTGAGAATAATATTTTTCCTGACAGTATGAATGCGCAAAAGCCGGTAGTCGGTACTATACCAATTTATCAGGGTATTGTCGGTAATGAAAGTGCGTTTATGCCATTTCATTATTCCAATACACCTGAGGATTACGAAATTGCCGGAACGAATGTAAAAAACCCGTTAACCACAACGCCTGAAATTTTAGGCGAAGGAAAAGGATTATTTAATATTTATTGTGCCATCTGTCATGGAACTGATGGAAAAGGTTCGGGGCATATTGTTGTAGGCGATAATGTAACAAGCAAGTTTCCGCCTCCTCCATCTTATTTCACCGATGCAATTTTAGCGTTGCCTGAAGGTAAAATGTATTTTTCTGTTCACTTCGGAAAAAATTTAATGGGTTCATACACCTCGCAATTAGATAGACTCGAAATATGGAAAGTAATTTCATATGTACGAAGCATGCAGGATGATTACCGCAAAGTTTTAACTGGAACAGCTGCTGTAACTGATTCAACAAAAAAAATATAAACTCTGAAAATTAAACGCTGCAATGAACGAGACTTTTAATTTTACATCGCGACTAAAAACCATAAGCATAGTATTAATGCTAATTGGTGCTGCTGCTTTAGCAGGAGGCTTTGTTGTTTATAGTGGAGACGAAATAAACCGTGTTTGGGCAAACCTCCTTTTAGATAGCGTGTTCTTTATGGGCATCGGAATGGGGGCTGCATTTTTTATTGCTGCCGTTTACCTTGCATGGGGTGGATTTTCAGTTGTGTTTAAAAGAGTACCTGAAGCCATTTCGCAATGGATGCCGGTATCGGCGATAATATTATTATTGGTGTTAATTGCCGGTCATGGAAATTTATATCATTGGACACATCACGATGCAATGGAGCATGACCCTATTTTAAAAGGCAAACAACCTTATTTAAATCTTCCATTCTTTTTTGTTCGTTTTGCTTTTTTTGTTGGCGCTTTAGTAATCTGTACGATACTTCTTCGAAAAACATCATTGAAAGAAGATACAATGGCTGCAGGTGATACCTCCATGTACAAGCGAAGTTTAGTAATTGCTTCAGTGTTCATTCCATTCTTCGCAGTATATATTTTAGTAACAGCATGGGATTGGTTAATGTCATTAGACCCGCACTGGTACAGCACCATGTATGGCTGGTATTCATTCGCAAGTTTCTGGGTTACAAGTATTGCAGTCATCACATTATTCACCATTTACTTAAAGAAGCAAGGATATTTGAAAGAAGTAAATGTGAATCATTTGCATAACCTCGGAATCATGATGTTTGCTTTCAGCATTTTCTGGACTTATGTAACCTTCTGCCAGTTCATGTTAATCTGGTATGCAAACATTCCGGAAGAAACTATTTATTTCCAACACAGATATGGTCATTATAAGCCATTGTTCTACGGAATTTTTGTATTGAATTTTGTGCTACCATTTTTATTACTCATGTCTCGCGATGCAAAAAGAAGCATGAGTCGTTTAGTGCTTGTGGCATGTATAATTATTGTTGGTCATTTCATTGATTTTTATTTAATGATAATGCCAGCCACCGTTGGAGATAATAATGGCTTTGGTTTTCTTGAAATAGGATTGCCTTGCTTGTTTATTGGCATGATGCTTTATGTGGTTTTTTCTTCATTGGCAAAAGCACCACTGGTTCCAAAGAATCATCCATTTTTACAAGAGAGTATTAATAATTCCCTTTAAACTGACTGAGAAAAAGAACTTGCAATGACAACATACTTAGTAATAGCAGCCTTACTCCTCATTGGCATTCTGGTAGTTCAGATTTCGAAAGCCAATGAATACATAAATATTCTCAGAGGCGATGATGCTGAATTAGATACCGATAAAATTAACGGAGTACTTTGGTACATATTCACTGTTGTGTTTTTAGTTGGAATAGTTTGGAGTACCTACCATTACCTTCCATTGTTTCTTCCAGTATCGGCTTCAGAACATGGTCATTGGATTGACAGCATGTTTAATATCACTTTGATTTTAACAGGAATTGTTTTTGTACTCACACAAGTGGCGTTAGGATATTTTGCCTGGAAGTATCATGGTAAAAAAGGAAAACTTGGGTTTTATTATCCTGAGAATAACAAGCTTGAAATGATTTGGACAATTGTGCCTGCAATTGCCTTAACTATTCTTGTTGTTGTTGGATTATACTATTGGTTTAGAATTACAGGCCCTGCTTCTGATAATGCAAGAGTTGTTGAAATTACTGGAAAGCAATTTAACTGGTTAGTGCGATACGAAGGACCGGATGGGAAATTAGGAACAAATAATTGGAAATTGATTGATGAAACAAATTCAGTTGGGATTGATTTCACTGATAGTACAGGATTGGATGATCTCATGCCGTCTGATTTGCACTTTGAGGTGAACAAAGAATACCTGATAAAAATTGGCGCACGCGATGTAATTCATAATGTTGGTTTAAACCATTTCAGAATAAAAATGGATGCTATGCCAGGTCTTCCAACACACTTCAAATTCACACCAACCATTACAACTGATGAAATGAGGAAGATAACCGGAAACCCAGCATTTGATTATGAAATGTGCTGCGATTATTTATGTGGTAAAGGGCACTCTGCAATGAAAATGATGGTTTATGTTGATACTAAAACGCAACACGAAGCTTGGTTGAAAACCCAAAAATCTTTTTTTGAACTTGCAATAAAAGGCACAGATGAAGAAAAGAAAATTGGATCATTGGCAAAAATGGAAGGTGACGAAAAGAAAAAAAGCGAACATTCAAATCATTAAAAATTAAGCGATGAGCGAAAAAGATATTCATCATGAGCATCATGAACATCCAAAAGGTGCTACCATTACTGATCATGTTCATTATCAGGATACCGAAGGGGTAATTCGATTTGAGGAAGATCATGGGCACCATGATAGCGATCGGAATAAAAAGAATTTCATTCATACTTATATTTTCAGCACCGATCATAAAATGATTGGCAAGCAATTTTTAATTACAGGAATATTCTGGGCAATTATTGGTGGCGGGCTTTCTAATATTTTCAGAATGCAATTGGGTTTTCCTGATGTGCCTCTTCACTTTATAGGTGCAATTTTTGGCGATAAGTGGGCGCCAAATGGAGTTATGACTCCTGATTTTTATAACATGCTAATAACTATGCATGGTACCATTCTCGTATTCTTTGTTTTGACTGCAGGTTTAAGCGGAACATTTGCCAATCTTTTAATACCTCTTCAGATTGGTGCTCGTGATATGGCATCGCCGGTTTTAAATATGCTTTCATACTGGTTTTTCTTTTTAGCAGGTCTTGTAATGTTCATTTCATTTTTTGTTCCAAGTGGTGCTGCAGGAGTAAGTTGGGTTTTCTATCCACCGCTTAGTGCTATAAGAGAAGCATCTGTTGGATCAGAAACAGGGGCAGATTTATGGTTAGTCAGCATGTCGTTTTTCATTGTCTCAAGTTTGTTAGGCGGTTTAAATTACATTACTACTATTCTAAACTTGCGGGCCAAGGGAATGTCAATGGCAAAATTGCCGCTAACTATTTGGGCATTGTTAATCACTGCCATACTCGGTTTACTTTCTTTCCCTGTGCTTTTAGGAGCAGCCATTCTTTTAATGTTTGATCGTTCAATGGGAACAAGTTTTTATCTCGATAAAATTTACATGAGTGGAATAGGAGCTATGCCTCATGAAGGCGGAAACCCTATTTTGTACCAGCACTTATTCTGGTTCCTTGGTCACCCTGAAGTTTACATTGTCATTCTTCCTGCTTTCGGAATTGTATCTGAAGTGTTAGCAGTGAATTCGCGCAAACCAATTTTCGGGTATCGAGCTATGATACTTTCCATGTTAGCCATTGCAGCACTTGCATTTTTTGTTTGGGCGCATCACATGTTTGTTACAGGTTTAAATCCATTTGTGGGTTCTGTGTTCGTGTTTTTAACTTTGTTAATTGCTATTCCATCAGCTATAAAGGTTTTCAATTGGATAACTACCATGTGGCGGGCAAATATTCGATACACCCCTGCAATGATGTTTTCTGTCGGGTTTGTCTCGCTCTTTATATCAGGTGGATTAACAGGAATATTTTTAGGTAATTCTGCTATTGACATTCAGTTACATGACACTTATTTTATAGTAGCGCATTTCCATATTGTAATGGGAGTTGCTGCTTTCTTTGGCATGTTTGCCGGTGTGTATCATTGGTTTCCTAAAATGTTTGGTCGATTCATGAACCGCACAATGGGATTCATCCATTTCTGGATAACTTTTGTGGGCTCGTACTGTATTTTCTGGCCAATGCACTATCAGGGAATGGCAGGTGTACCTCGCCGCTACTATTCACATGGAGCTTTTGAATCGTTCAATAAATTCGGGGCATTAAGTGAATTCATCACCATTGCTGCTATTGTTGTTTTCCTAGCTCAATTGCTTTTTGTTTTTAATTACCTGTACAGCATGTATCGCGGCAAGAAAATGACTGAATTAAATCCATGGAAGGCAAATACTATTGAATGGACAACACCAATTAATCCAGGTCATGGTAACTGGGATGGACCGATTCCAACAGTTCATCGCGGGCCTTATGATTATGGAAAAGATGGCGAAGATTTTATTCCGCAAACAGTTCCAATGCGACCAGGAGAAACAACACATCATGGATAATTAATTTTTTCAGAAAGAATCAAAATGCAAAAGACCGAACGAATAGAAATTTCATCATTCATAGTTGCGAAGTTGAAAGACTATGCGCAACTGATGAAATTCCGTTTGTCGATGTTAGTGGTTTTTTCTTCCGGTATAGGTTACCTAATGGGATTAACCGGCGCAATAAACTGGCAAGGGTTCATAATGATTTGTGTGGGAGGAATGTTAACCGCAGGTGCATCCAACGCATTGAATCAGATTATTGAAAAGGATTTTGACAAGTTAATGAAGCGCACGGCAAACCGACCTTTGCCAACCGATAGAATGGCCATAGTAGAAGCAATATTATTCAGCGGAATACTGGCTGTGAGCGGAATCGGAATTCTTTGGTTTTATTTTAATGAAGCAGCAGCTTTGTTAAGTGCCATTGCGTTACTTTCCTATGCATTTATTTATACACCATTAAAAAGATTCAGTCCCATTGCCGTTTATGTTGGAGCCATTCCGGGTGCACTACCTCCAATGATTGGATATGTTGCAACAACTAATTTATTGAACGAACAGGCGGCACTTCTTTTTCTTATACAGTTCTTCTGGCAATTACCACACTTCTGGGCCATTGGTTGGGTTGGTTATGATGAATACAAACGCGCAGGTTTTAAATTGCTTCCTTCAATTGAAGGGCGGTCAAAAGCAAGTGCCATGCAAACAGTTTTTAGTGTGGTTGTTTTAATCGCCATTAGTGTTTTACCATTTGCTTTTGGTTTCACCGGATTAGTTTCAATGTTTATTGTTGTTGCTGCCGGTTTGGTTTATCTGTGGCAGGCAATTAATTTATATCGTCAATGCAGTATTCAAGCTGCAAGGCAATTAATGTTTGGATCATTTTTTTATTTACCAATTGTACAACTTGCTTTGTACTTCGATAAACTGTAATAATAAAAATGATAGACGCAATGACTTTATCCGAAGAAAATAAAAAACTAGCCAATGCACAACGGTTTGGATTGTATCTGGGTTTAGCGTCCATTGCCATGCTTTTCACGGCACTCACCAGTGCTTTCTTGGTTCGTCAGGGTGCAGGAAATTGGTTGTTTGTAAAAATGCCAATACAGTTTTGGATTAGTACCGGCATAATAATTTTAAGCAGCATAACATTTTATTTTGCAAAAGCGGCTCATGTTTCAGGCGATATTTCGAAATACAAATTATTGATTTGGTCAACTTTAATTTTAGGAATTGCTTTCATCACTCTGCAATACTTGGGATGGCTGGCAATGGCTAAAACAGGAGTTTACCTGGATGGAAATCCTGGCGGCTCGTTCATTTATGTTATATCAATGGTGCATGTTGTTCATGTGGTACTAGGAATAGTGCTTCTGGCAATCGTTTCAATACATACTACCATAAAATCTTACAATCCAAACCATCTTCATAAAATTGGTTTGATGGCAACTTACTGGCACTTCGTTGATTTTTTATGGATTTATCTTTTCATTTTCTTCCAAATAAAATTCTTCTAAACATACAACTCTGATGGAAGCAACTCTTACAGCACCCACCACTTCAACAAATTCCTGGAACGGAGGAGTATCACCGTTCAAAGTGAGTTGGGGTAAATTGATGATGTGGTATTTTCTGCTCGGCGATAGTTTTTCATTCGCATCATTTCTGGTAACCTACGGCGCACTGCGTTTCAGTTACGATTCGTGGCCGGTACCTAATGAGGTATTTAAATCATTTCCGTTTGTTGAACATGCCAACTGGCCATTGATGTTTGTGAGTTTAATGACTTTCATTCTCATCATGAGCTCTGTTACAATGGTATTAGCAGTTCATTATGGCAATGCTGAAAAAGATAAAAAGAAAGTGGCCATGTGGTTGTTCTTCACCATCATTGGAGGAATTGCATTTTTAAGTTGTCAGGCATGGGAGTGGATGCACTTGATTGGCGAAGGAATGGTGATGACCAGTAATCCATTTGGCGCCACAGCATTTGGCTGGTTGTTCTTTTGCATTACCGGATTTCATGGATTCCATGTACTTACAGGAGTGATAATAAATTGTATAGTTCTAAGTAATGTAACCAGTGGTGTTTACGACCGCAAGGGCTCGTACGAAATGGTGGAGAAGTGCGGATTGTACTGGCACTTTGTTGATTTGGTTTGGGTATTTGTGTTCATGGCTTTCTACCTTCTTTAAAAATTAACTAATAGAAAAATAATAAAATCATGTCAGCAGAAGCACACGGTAATATGGTAAAGGTGATCTGGAGAACTTTCTGGATTATGTTGATTTTAACAGTTGTGGAAGTAGTAGCAGCTATATTTTATCCAATAGATATGGCTCGCATGCCACTGAATATATTTTTCATTGTGATGAGTATGGCAAAGGCGTTTTACATTGTTGGTACTTTTATGCACTTGAAATTTGAAGTGAAACACATGATTATAACCATACTGGTTCCACTCATATTGTTGTTATATACAATCTGTATTTTTCTTGCCGAAGGAAGCAGTTGGCTTGATATGAAAAATACAATCTGGTAATGAAAAAACCATCAATGGGAGTGATTGCCATGGCAATCATTCTGTTGTTTCCTTTTGGCTTTTGGATTTATTACGATATTTATAAAACGCCGATGCTATCGCCGCGGCTTACTGAATTTTATCAGGTTCCGTTTTTCAAATTAGTGAATCAGTTTGGTGATACTGTTACTTCCGATGATTTGAAAGGATATGTGTATGTAACAGATTTCTTTTTTGCAAACTGTCCTGGTGTTTGTCCGAAGTTGAGTAGCCACCTGAGTGAAATGCAGGAGAATTATAAAACAGAACAACGGATAAAATTTATTTCTATCACAGTTGATCCTATGAGAGATTCGGTGGCTGCATTAAAAACTTATGCTGAAAAATATAAAGCGATTGATAATAAGTGGTATTTTTTAACCGGAATAAAAGACAGCATATATAGTTTAGCTGAAAAGGGTTTTAAAGTCCCTGTAGTAGAAGATGTGAATGGCGAAGAAGAATTCACACACACCGATCGAATGGTATTGGTAGATGGCACCGGAATGATTAGAGGATACTTTAATGTAGTACAGGATACATTGATGATTGACTCATTATATAATAGTATTGAGCGGCTGCTGATAGAGAAGCCGAGGTCGTAGAAATTTTATTTATAAATCAGTTTCGTTTTTTAAAGTGCTACAAGCTGTATGTTTTATTTTCTATTGACTCCAACTCCGGCAACTCAGCATGTTCAAAATCAGAAATGCGATGAAGATAATGATGGGTGTATCCTTCTGATTGATTGGTTTCGAAATTGCGGATAAATTTTGCACCCCAGATTATTTCATCATAGCGATACGAAAAACGGGTGTGAACATGTTGCGAAAATGTTTCGTCATATGCTTTTATAAAAACAAGAATCTCTACATCTGCTTTTTCTAAATCTTCTTTTCCCCAACCATATATCGGACTCTTCTCATTTACGGGATGCACAATTGTCCAAGAGAGCGGAAAGAAGCGAATCATTTTTATTTCCAGTTCCATTGGATAAAATCGACGGATTGATCCGCCAGGTTCATCGTTCATTAATGAAATGGTAACTGATACTTCCACTTCATTCAGAATATTGCGTCGCATATTGGCAATGCGAAACATTAATCCGCGTTGCGTGATTTTATATGGAGCCATTAATGCAATTGCACTGTGTAAAATTTTTGCCTGCGGCCGACTGAAGCGCCCATACAACAAACCAGTTGCTAATGCAAACGATAATAAACCAACCAGCGATTCAACAGCAGCTACCGCACTTGCCCAAAAACCCATGGGACTTATTCTTCCATAACCAACAGTGGTGAGTGTTTGTGCGCTGAAGAAAAAAGAATCGAGAAAAGTATTTGCTTCTGTAGAAGCATCAATGCCCGGAAAGTGATTAGCACCAATTAAATAATAAATAATGGCAAAAAAAGAATTGATAATTAAGAATCCAATGAACACCATGACACTGAACTTTGCCCAGGGCATCATGATGAGGTGATTGTAAATATCATACGAACGAAAAAACGGCAACCCGATATTCTTTACATTGAAATTACCATTCTCATTTACGGCACGGTTGCGCTGCGCATTATTACTGAACCCGCTGTCGGTTATTTCTTTTTGATTTTGAGGGGAAGGTTTCTTGCTCATGAGGTAAAGA
>CAMDOA010000005.1 GCA_945903305.1 Chitinophaga pinensis | reverse complement strand
TGCGGTAGTAACTGCCTCGCCAACAATTACTACAACCTATACAGTAATGGCTCAAGGGTGTGGCGGAAATAATACTGCAACTGTTGTTGTAAATGTACTTCCAACACCAACTGCAGCCTTCAATTTCACGCAACCAAATCCATGTGCATCGTCGCCGGTTCAGTTTAATAATACTTCAACACCTGCAGCAGGGTTAACTTATCAATGGAATTTCGGAGATCCTGGTTCGGGAGCGAGTAATACTTCTACTTCAACAAATCCATCGCATACTTTTTCAGCAACCGGTGGTGGAGCTTCAGTTAATTATACTGTTACCTTAATTGCAACCAATGCGCAAGGATGTACTTCTTCAGTTACTCATGTAGTTACTGTTAATCCAGCACCAGATGCAGCCATTGCTGACCAGGATATTTTTTCTGCATTTACAAATTGCCAATCTGGTGCAGGCAATAGTTTTGCTTTAACTATCGATAATACTTCAACAACACAAGCAACTAATACAAATTACACAATTAACTGGGGCGATGGACCGCCGGTGAACTATGGTGCCAATCTTCCAAATGGAACAAGTCATACTTATAACACGCTAGGTTATTTTACGATTACAGTTACGGTGACAGGACAAAATGGTTGTGTTGATGTTCAAACATATACCGTTTTCAGTGGTGGAAATCCGGCTGTGGGTTTGGGCATCCCTCAATTATCTCCTTGTATTTGCGGACCTGTTACTTTGAGTTTTCCTGTACTGAATACGAGCAGTAACACACCGGGAACAAATTATACTGTTTCATACGGAGACGGACCACCAACAACTTACACACAGGCAAATTTACCCGATACATTAGTTCACACTTACAGTATTTCTTCATGCGGATTTACAAGCCCGGGTGGTTTTACCAATTCATTTTATGTGTCAGTACTTGCAACCAATCCTTGTGGCTCTGCTGCATCTACTGTAGAACCAATTCGAATTTGTTTACCTCCAACTGCAAGTTTTACTATCTCGCCAAATCCTCAGTGTACCAATTCTCCTGTAACATTTACTAATACTTCAATCGGCGTTTTTATTTCGAATGGTGTTTGTATAAATACGGTAACTACAGCTTGGCTTATAACCGGTCCGGGAGCTACTAACCTTACAAGTACATCAGCAACATATAGTAATTCATTTTCAACACCGGGAGTTTATACTGCTCGATTAATAACCGGCAACCCGTGTGGAAATGATACACTCACTCAGCAATTCTGTATTGTGGCTCCTCCAACGGCCGCATTTACTTTGGGTCCGATTGGTTGCGCACCTGTAAATGTTACAACCAACAATACATCAACCGGTACAGGTTGCGGAACACTTTCTTACAACTGGTACATCAATAGTGTTTGGGTTTCGTCTGCTACAAGTCCATCATTAAGTTTCAGTACTGCGGGTTCTTATACTATTTGTCTGGAAGTTGATAACGGCCCTTGTCCTGTTCAATCGGTTTGTCAAACCATAATTATTAAATCGCCACCAACTGTTTCTGTTACTCCGGTTCCGGGTTCGTGCGGAACTCTAACTGTAACTCCATCAGCAACATTTGGAAATGGAGGTGGAACTACCACCGGATATGCATGGACTTTCACGGGAGGAACACCTGCAAGTTCAAACAATCAGAATCCACCGTCTGTAACATATGCTGCTTGTGGAAATTATACCATTTCAATTTGCGCTACCAATGAATGCGGAACAACTTGCGGAACAACACCGGCAAATGTTTATTGTATTCCTACTGCCAATGCCGGACCCAATCAAACAATTTGTGATGGAACTTCGACCACATTAACAGGAAGTGCCAGTGGCGGAACTGCAGGTTATAATTATTCGTGGACACCAACCGCAACTTTAAATACTCCATGGAACAGTTCAACTACAGCAACACCAGCTGCAACAACTACTTATACACTTCAGGTAACTGATGCAAATGGTTGCATTGATACAGATCCGGTAGTAATAACAGTAATTCCTGCGCCAATTGTGAATGTAAATACTCCGGCACCTTTATGTGCCGGACAAAGTGCAAATCTCACAGCAACAGGAGCAACAACATATACATGGAGTCCATCAACCGGTTTAAGTGCGACAACCGGCGGAACTGTAACTGCTTCACCAACCATTACCACTACTTATACCGTTACCGGAACTACCGGAACCTGTTCTGATCAGCAAACAACTGTAGTAACTGTAAATCCCCTTCCTGTTTTAAATATCAATCCGAACCCTGTAACCATTTGCACCGGAAGTTCAGCCGTTATTTCTGTAAATGGTGCAAGTACATATACCTGGTCGCCTTCAACCGGAATTACTCCAACAACCGGAACAACTGTAACTGCAAACCCAACCATCACCACTACTTACACAGTACTTGGAACGAGTGTGAATTCGTGCACTGCAACCACAACTGTTGTTGTTAATGTTACAGCATTACCAGTAGTTACTGCATCATCACCTGATTACACCATTTGCAACGGACAATCTACTACACTAAACGGAGGAGGAGCTACCACTTATTCATGGTTGCCTGTAACCGGTTTATCCAATCCGAATTCATCTACCACATCTGCTTCACCAACCATTACAACCACTTATACTTTAACAGGATTAATTGGTGCGAGTTGTACTGCCACTGATACCGTGGTTATAAATGTTTTACCGCTACCGAACATCAATGCAAATCCACCCGGACAAATTTGTGCAGGTGGTTCAACTACTTTAACTGCTACTGGTGGCGGTGGTTATCAATGGTCGCCATCAACCGGATTGAGTCAAACAAATGGAAATAATATTACTGCGAATCCAATTGTAACTACCACTTATACTGTTACAGGAAATGGCGCCAATGGTTGTTCATCAAGTAATACTGTAATTGTAGTTGTGAATCCGCTTCCAATAGTCAATGTGAATCCTCCTGCTCCTTTTATTTGTTTGGGAAATTCTCAGTCAATGACTGCGTCGGGTGCGAGTACTTATACTTGGTCTCCTTCGGGAAATCTTTCTGCATCAACCGGTGCAACTGTAACAGCAACTCCTTTGGCTGTTGGAACATTTACTTATACTGTTGTTGGAACAACGGCAGCAGGATGTACCGCGCAAACAACTGTTCAATTAGGTGTGAATGGTTTACCGAATGTTACAGCATCAACTATTGATTACACAATATGTTTTGGACAAAGCACAATATTGAATGCTGCAGGTGCGGTGAATTATACATGGACACCGAACACAGGTTTAAGTTCCACAACCGGAAATACGGTAACAGCGAATCCAACAATCACAACAACTTATACAATAACCGGAACAAGCGGATTGAATTGCAATGATGATGATACAGTGGTTGTGAATGTTCTTCCTCTTCCTGTAATAAATTCAAATCCGGCGAATCCGAATATGTGTATTGGCGAATCAATATCAATAACATTAAATGGCGCAGTAAATTATCAATGGAGTCCATCAATCGGATTAAGTAATACGAATGGACCAACAGTTACAGCCAATCCAACTGTTACAACTACTTATACAGTTACCGTAACGGGAGCAAATAGTTGCACCACTCAAAGTTTAGTTACTGTAGTTATTCATCCACTTCCGAATTTGAATATTAATCCGAATCCAGTGGTGCTGTGTTTGAATACTCCGCAAAATATTACTGCAAGCGGTGCATCAACTTATACATGGAGTCCGAATATTGGAATCAGTTCAACAACCGGAAATGTTGTTTCAGCAAATCCGGCTTCGAACATTACTTATACAATTATCGGAACTACAGTTTGGGGTTGTATGGATTCAACTACTGTTTCAGTTAGTGTGAATGTAAATACCATTGCCACCTCGCCTGATTATGATTTGTGTATGGGAGAAAGCACCACTATGACTGCAACAAGTGGCAACACTTATCAATGGTCGCCGAATACTGGTTTGAGTGCGAACTCAGGTGCTACTGTTACTGCAAATCCAACAGTAACGACAACTTATACAGCCACTGCAATTACAACGAGTGGATGCCAGACAACTGATACCGTTTTAATTGTTGTTCATCCGGTTCCGAATGTTGGATTGGTTCCGGCATCAGTTATTCAATGTGCGGGCACAAGTATTATTATGAATGCATCGGGCGCAACAAATTATTTATGGTCGCCGAGTATTTCGTTGAGTGCATCAACGGGTTCTACAGTTAATGCAAGTCCGTTTACTAATACAACTTACACAGTGATCGGAACAGATTTGAATGGATGTAAAGATTCTGCTTTCTCACAAATAACTGTTTATCCTTTACCACCAATCAATGCAGGAATAGATATTTCAGTTTGTCATACACCAATTACTGTTACACTTTCAGGATTCACTCCGCAAGGCGGATTATGGAGTGGCACCGGAATTACCGATCCGGCTAATGCGGTATTCAATCCAATGGTTTCCGGTTTGGGAACTTTTACGCTTTACTATTCCATCATCAATGCAAATGGCTGTACCAATCTTGATTCTATACAAGTTACTGTAACCCCCACATCCTGGCCTGTTGCAGGTCCTGGTGATACAGCTTGTTTCTTCTCACCATTGTTAGTGTTAACCGGAAATTCTCCGGCAGGTGGTTATTGGAGTGGTTTCGGAATTGTAAATAATCTGAGTGGCACATTTAATCCAACTCTTGCAGGTCCGGGGTTGCATCCTGTATTTTATTCTATTGGAATGGGTCAGTGTACAACAAGTGATACCACTTTTGTTTTAGTGCAACCTGCTCCAAATCTTTTAATCGTTCCTGTGTTGCCGCAATTGTGTATTGGTTCTTCAGTACAAATTACTGCGAGTGGTGCGAGCACTTACAACTGGTCGCCTTCCACAAATATTTCTGCCACTACGGGAGCAACAGTTACTGTGAATCCAACTTTTACTACTCAATACACATTGACCGGAACAAGTGCTTTGGGTTGTTCAAACAGTTTGCCTGTAACTGTTGTGGTGAATCCATTGCCACTTGTGAATGCAGGTATCAATCAAAATGTTTGTTTGTATGCAACACCATTCAACATGTTTGGATTTAATCCGGTTGGTGGTTTCTGGACAGGTACCGGTGTAACGAATGGTTTCCAAGGAACATTTGATCCAACTGTTTCAGGTGTTGGTCAGTTCATGATTAATTACAGTGTTACAAATTTGAATGGCTGTACAAATGATGATTCATTATTGGTAACAGTTATTCAACCGCAAACCGGAATTGTTGGACCTGATGATACTACTTGTGTGAACGCACCTGCATTTAACTTAACAGGATTTTCTCCGGCCGGCGGTACCTGGAGCGGACAAGGAATAACTAATCCATCACTTGGTACTTTCAATCCAACATTGGCAACAGTTGGAAATCATATTTTAGTTTACTCACCTGCACCTTCCCAATGTTTTTATGAAGATTCATTGGTGATGACTGTTTTACCTGTACCAAATCTGACTTTGATTGCAGGAAGCACCAGCATTTGTCAGGGGCAAACCACCAACATTGTGGCTTCAGGTGGATTAACATATACCTGGTCGCCTGCAACGGGATTGGATGTAACAACCGGTTCAAGTGTGAATGCTTCGCCAATCGTTACCACTACTTATACTGTTTCCACTACCAATTTAAGTAACTGCACAATTACCGCAACCATTGTCATTACTATCAACCCTATTCCATCAGTCAATATCAATCCGAACAATCCAAGTATTTGTCTGGGACAAAATGCGAATCTGATTGCTAGTGGTGCTTCAACTTACAACTGGTCGCCGGCAGGAGGTTTGAATTCTTCAACCGGAAACAGTGTGCTGGCTTCACCTCCGATTTCAACCATGTACACAGTAACCGGAATAAGCGCCGCAGGTTGTGCGAACATTGATTCGGTAATGGTGATTGTTTTTAATCCCCCTCAAATTCAATTAACACCAGTGAGTAACTGGATATGTAATGGAACATCGACTGTGCTGAATGCAAGTGGTGGATTTACTTATTCCTGGTCACCTGCATCAACATTATCCGCTTCAACCGGAAGTTCAGTTACGGCATCACCAACTGTTACAACAACTTACACGGTAACCGGAATAGATATTAATGGATGCGCTACCAATGCAACTGCTGTGTTAACTGTATATCCGCCACCTGTTACTTTCAGCCAACCGAATCCTGCAATTTGCCGTGGAGATTCAACTACCATTACTGCTAACGGTGCATTGACTTATGTGTGGGCTCCCTTAGTCGGGCTTTCTTCAGGAAGCGGAAGTACTGTAACTGTATTTCCTTCTTTTAACACAACTTACACCATAATCGGAACAGATGTTAATGGTTGCACTGCTGCATGGCCGCTTGCTGTTGTGGTGCATTTTCCGGTGATGAGTATTGCTCCCGATTCAACTTCTATTTGTGATGGCCAATCAACCAACATTGTTTCGAATGGCGCTGTTTCTTACCAGTGGTTTCCGGCTGCAGGATTAAATTCTACTGTTACAGCAACGGTTACTGCGAGCCCGACACTTTCCACAACCTATACTTTGATTGGGTATGATCAATACAATTGCACTGATACATTGCAAAGTATAGTGACTGTTTTCCCGCAGCCGATTGCTGTGTTCGGTTTTGATCCGCCGGATGGTTGCGATCCTGTTACTGTTGCTTTTTCTGATTCATCTATTTATGCCTTGAACTGGGCATGGACATACAGCGATGGTGGAACTGATTCTATTCAAAATCCGGTGCATGTGTTTTCCGGTGTTGGGAGTTATAGTGTTTCACTTTATGTAAGCGGATTAGGTGGTTGTAATGATGTAATCCTTCAGAATAATATTATTAATGTATATCCTGAACCTGTTGCTTCATTTTCCTATATGCAAAGCACTACCCCATTATTGAATGGTGAAGTTACTTTTTACAATCACTCCCAAAATTCTGATGCGTGGTTCTGGAATTTTGCTGATGGCGATACCAGCGATGATTACAGTCCGATTCATGTTTATGAATTTGCAGGAGAATACAATGTGATGCTGGTGGCCTCCAACATTTTTGGTTGTGTTGATACAGTATACGAACCTATATTTTTAGATTTCTATAAAGGATTATTTATTCCGAATGCAATGACACCCGAATATGGTCCGCCTGAATCGAGAATTTTTACTCCTAAAGGATTTGGATTGAAAACTTATCACATACAGGTATTTAACACCTGGGGAAATCTGATGTGGGAATCATATAAATTAGACAGAACAGTACCCGCCGAAAGTTGGGATGGTTATTACAAAGGAGAGTTGATGCCGCAGGATTCGTATGTATGGAGATGCGAAGCCACATTTATGGATGATACCATCTGGCTCGGAATGAAGTATCCGAACGGCCGTTATGCCACAAGCGGAACAGTTACTATCGTAAGGTAAAATTTACCATCTTTTGTTCAAATCTCTAAGATAAGCAAAGGAAACTTTGCCTTTAGATATTCCTACTATGACCTCTGCGAAACAATCTCTATTCGTTGCGAAGGAAACTTTGCTCTATGATACGCTGACTCTGCCTTTCGCGAAACAATCTCTATTCGTTGCGAAGGAAACTTTGCTCTATGATACTCTGACTCTGCCTTTCGCGAAACAATCTCTATTCGTTGCGAAGGAAACTTTGCTCTATGACACGCTGACTCTGCCTTTCGCGAAACAATCTCTATTCGTTGCGAAGGAAACTTTGCTCTATGACACGCTGACTCTGCCTTCCGCGAAACAATCTCTATTCGTTGCGAAGGAAACTTTGCTCTATGACACGCTGACTCTGCCTTCCGCGAAACAATCTCTATTCGTTGCGAAGGAATCTTTGCTCTATGATACTGTAACACTTCTCGCCTCGAACCAAACTAAGATTCGTGATTGAGAAACTGATTTATTGCCACGACCTTAAGGTAGTGGATTAATGAATCGAAAATTAAATGGGCTTTAGCACAGTGTTGTTTGGCTAAAGTCCTTTGTTATTATTATTCTCCCGACCTGAAGGTCGGGGCAATGGATTAGTAGCACGACTTAAAGGTAGGGCAATGGATTCTTACTCCAATAAAAATATTTGCTGATTATTGCTTCACCAATTTTTTTATAGAATAGAATTTATCAGAGCGCACCGCAACGAAGTATATTCCGGCAGGCAGTTCGACAAGATTTATAATTTCAACTTTATCATTTATTATTTCAGTGTAAAGAATTTGCCCGAGTGTATTGCTGATTTCTATTCGGCAATTATTACAAGATTGCGAAAGTTGAACAGTGATATTTTCATCAACAGGATTCGGGAAAATTGTGAATTGTAAATTGTAAATTGTCAATTCATTTATTCCATCTAATAAAACTTCAACGCAATTGGTGGTGTCGCTGCACAGGCCATCCCATACCCATGCTGCATAATTACCAATGGTGGTTGGAGTAAATGTTCCGCCGATAACACCCGGCACAAAAGTTCCGCTGTCGCAATTGATCCATTGTATGATTCCTGTGCCGGTTGCAGTTAAAGTATTTCCGGTGAGTGAAATGGTTGCATTCGGATTGTTGACTGTTAAGTGCAATGCAATAATTGAATCGCAATTGCTGGCAGCATTTAAAGTATCGTAATAAATTCCGGTTGCGGTTTCATTTATTCCATTGAACAAAAATGTTTCGCCAATGCAGATTGTTTGATTGAATGAAGATGTTGCGAGACTAAGAACTGTGAGACTAAGATTCACAATAGAATCACAACCACTCGCGTTTGATAATGTGTCGGTATAAATTCCTGTAGTATCAAAATAAACTCCGTTGAAATTTATTGAGTCACCAAAACAGATTGTTTGATTGGTGGATGATGTAATCGGATTTAAAACAGTGAGCGAAAGATTCACAATGGAATCGCATCCGGTTGCTGCTGTTAATGTATCCGCATAATTTCCTGCAACTGAAAGTTGTTGTCCGTTGAAGTCAAAAGTGATTCCTGAACAAATGGAGGCGCTGATAGAATTTGAAACCGGATTGAGTATAGTGAGCGAAAGATTTACAACCGAATCACAACCATTTATTGCATTGAGAGTTGTAGAATAATTTCCTGCTATAAAAATATTTGTTCCATTCAAGTTGTATGAATCTCCTGAACAAATAGCTTCTGAAATATTAGTTGGAATAATAGGATTGCAAATCAAATTGCTTACTGTGTTTGTTACAACAGGTGCATTGAAATCGAAATAAATGCTTGCGGTATTTTCTATAACAGTTCCCATTGGCAGATTTGTCATTGGCATTACTCTGTAACTAACATAACCCTGACTGCCTGCTAAATCTGTTGTGCTATCAGGGAGATTGATATTGACAAAATTGAAAGCCACCTCGCTTCCAATTATCTGCACCATGGGTGTATGAGAATAAGAGAGTAACTGAAAAGTGCTTGCATCTAAATCAGCATCCAATGTATCAAGCAACTGAATGTGTTGCGCTGCTGCAGTGCCTGTGTTTTGAAAATGAATGGTATAAGTGAGCCAATCATTATAAGGATAAGTTAAACTGCCAATGGGACTTACTTCTTTTTCATTTGGGTCAAAAGAATTGCTGACTGCAAAACAATGTGTGAGTGTGTTATTCGAAATATTATTATCTCCGGCTGAAGGAGTGACTGTCACATCAAAACAAATCTGATTTCCAATTTGTGCTGTTGTATCGGTTATAACATTAAATGCAAAATCACTTGTTTCATTTACCAATGAGAAATCAGCAATGGTATAAATCAATGTATCTCCATTTACTATTGGAGTTAGTGATCCTGCTATTGGTGAGAGATATGTTGCAGAACCATTGATAATAACTTTTACTTCTCCGCTGATTGTTGAACCGCAAAAACCATTTGATATACTTGAAGCAAAATCTCCTGCTACAATGCGAACTGGAGTTGTATTTCCGGGGAAAAAATTCGGTGCATTTCTATAAATATTCCAAACACAAATATCAAATCCAGGTTTGCAAACCATTCTAAAATCAACATTATAATCCATTGAATCAATTGCAGTAAGATTACTAATGATGCTATTATTTGATGGACATAAAACACTGAAAGGAATATTAGATGTATCAACTGAAGTTGAATAATTTCCAATTTGAGTGTCGAAAGAATAATATCCTTCCCAGTTTGCAATCATTTGTTGCAAAAGATTTCCTCCGCCATCAAACAATTTCATTTTTATCATTGGCATTTCAATTCCATCAGTTGTTGTTGCACAACTGCTATCTACATCAAAAGCAACCTTCCCAATAATATTCCAACCCAAATCACAGTTATTAGGATTAAAAGTTAAATCGCAAATTGGCCATCCATCAATTTGTCCAATATAACCTGTATGTTGAATTACATTCGGAAGGCAGGCAATGCCAGTATTAAGAATATTAAATAAAGCCGCGGAACCTCCAAAATTTTGTAAAATTGGCATGCAAAAAATTCCAGTGTTATAATTAATTATAAAACAATACATTAATGGATGTAAGGTTGGTAAACTTGTCAATAAATTATAACTACAATCAAGTCGTGTTAATGAATTCGGAAGGGAGGGTAAACTCGTTAATGAATTCCAAGAACAATATAAATCTGAAATTAAATTAGGAAGAGGAGGTAAACTTGTTAACGAATTATTATTGCAATAAAGATCTGTTAAAGAATTCGGAAGGAGAGGTAAACTTGTTAATGAATTATTAGAACATCCAAGATATGTTAATGAATTCGGAAGGAAGGGCAAATTTGTTAATGAATTATTAGAACAATCAAGATGAGTTAATGAACTTGGCAGGGTTGGCAAACTTGTTAATGAGTTAGTATAACAACCAAGCATAGTCAATGAATTAGGAAGAGCAGGTAAACTTGTTAATGAATTATAATCACAATCAAATTCTATTAATGAAGTAGGAAGAGTAGGTAAACTTGTTATAGAATTATAGCTACAAGAAAGAAATGTTAATGAATTCGGAAGGGTTGGTAAATAACTTAGGTTGTTATCACTGCAGTCAAGACCAATTAATGAATTAAAATATTGAATACCTTCTAGATTTGAAATATTTTGACCACTACAAATAACCCAAGTTGTATTCACAACTCCACTACAAGTTGTATCCATCAAATTCCCATTCATACAACTCGGATAATTTGCTTGCAACCAAGCAACAAAATATGCACTAGGTATATTGACCCACTGTGCTTTTGATGCTGAAAAGCTTAAAATGAAAAAGGAAAGGAGCAGGAGTTTTTTCATTGCGAAATATAATTTCTATCAAAAGTAATTATACTATTCGCAATCATTTCAGAAAAATGAAAGCCCTTTACAAAATAAAAAAACGCCCAATAAATCAGTTTTTTCGTCACGATTCTTTTAATTGAGACTTCAACAGTTTTAATTATTTTGCTTTCAACAAAAACATAATTACCTATTATTTTCGTTACCTCGTTTCAATGAAATTCATCAGCCTAATTTTTTTCATAACCGTCAGTGCTGTATGTAACGCACAGCTTTCTGAATACCGCATGCTGTTTCCATTTCCATACAACGGCGATAGCATTGCCATTAAGCAAATTCACCAACTGAAAATCAAAACTTTTTATTCCAAAGAAGCGCTAACCACATTAACACAACCCGACCTTGTTACTTTTTTTCGGTTCGATGATAGTGGCAAGCTGCTGAGCAAGCGAACCGCCGCTTGCGATAGCTGTAAAACACATCCTGTATTTATTGCCCATCCTGATTCGGCAACTATTAATTCGCATAAAGCCATGTATAATAAGAACGGGCAATTGGCCCGAGAGATAAGCGAGCACTCCATGGATACTTACGGATATGATAAGCTCGGGCGCATTTCGTACCATGCATTTATAATTCCCATCAGCATTATCGATACCAGTTACGATTGCACCTACCACCATTATGCCGACCACGGAAAACCCGATTGGTCCATTCGTTTTTCGTTTATCCTTCACACCAATGTTGCAAGTGGATTGCGCGACACCGTTAGCTCCCGGAAAAGTTATGCCCGCTATCTGTACAAAGGCGGCAGACTCTTTCGTGTGCTTGCCGATTTACCTACCAAAATATCGGGCCAACCGCGCTTTGTGCTGAACTACAAATACATCAGCAAGAGCAAGTGGGAAGTTTATTTTTTTAATGTGGAAGAAGATAAAAACACCTGTGTGTGGAAGGTGGAGGAGAAGTAGTGAAATGAAAAAGTTTTATAAAATAAGCAGCGGATTGTTGTGTGATGACAAACACTAATAAAAACATTCAGCCACGGCACCATTACATCCTTACCTTTCACCCGCAATGAAATGGTTTAAACTTTTATTTTTTCCAATAGCAGGATTTATAGTCATGCAGTGGATGGAAAACTCCGGACTGCCCTCCCCCGCAGCCCGCATGAGTTTTTTATTAATATGGATAGCAGGCTGGTGGATGAGCGAAGCCATTGACCTCGCAGTAACCTCACTCATACCAATCATATTTTTTCCGTTAATGGGCATCATGAGTGCCGATACTACCGCGGCGCAGTACATGGAACAAACCATCTTCCTCTTCATCGGCGGATTTTTCCTGGCATATGCCATGGAGAAATGGCACCTGCACAGCCGCATGGCTTTTAAAATCATATTGCTGCTTGGAAATAAACCATCGCGCATTCTGCTCGGCATCATGGTTACTACTTACCTCATCACCATGTGGATTTCAAACACAGCCACCACCATCATGTTGTTTTCGGCAGTGCTGGCCATCATCCGCAACGAAAAATTATTTCATCCGCTTGGTCATAAGCGCGTAGCAGCTGCCTATATGCTGGCGCTTGCTTACACTGCTTCCATTGGTGGCTTCTCTACTTTAGTTGGCACGCCACCCAATATGATATTCGCAGGGTTCTATGAAAAAATGGTTTCAGGTGCTGAGCCCATTAATTTTCTGCGTTGGTTTGTTTTTGCATTTCCAATCAGCATCACCTTTTTTGTGTTGGCCTACTGTGTGTTGCGGTTTTATGTGATCGGGAAAAAATATGATTTGCCTTTTGATATGCAGCACATCCGCGATGAATTAAACACGATGGGTAAACTGAGCAGAGAAGAAAAATCGGTGATGACCGTTTTTTTTATCACCGTGTTGTTATGGTTCACCCGCGCCGATATTGATTTCGGAAATTTTAAAATGACCGGATGGAATAATCTGTTTGGTTTACCATCCTACATCAAGGACAGTACAGTGGCCATACTTGCGGGCTTCGTGCTTTTTTTAATCCCCGCATCAAAACACAAAAATGAGAATATTTTAGAATGGAAGGATGTAACCAAACTGCCATTCAAAATAATATTATTGTTCGGTTGCGGTTTCGCCATAGCCGAAGGTTTCGAAACAACCGGATTAGATAAAATTTTAGCAACTAATCTGGTGGCACTTAAAGCAATGCCA
Organism: Chitinophaga pinensis; assembly: GCA_945903305.1. GTDB lineage: Bacteria > Bacteroidota > Bacteroidia > Chitinophagales > UBA10324 > UBA10324. Next base: position 56,819 of record CAMDOA010000005.1, on the reverse strand, counting down.
TCGTGGTTAATCATATTGTCGTTGGTAGCATTCGTAACCTTGTTATCAGAAATGGCAAGCAATGTGGCGAGTGTACAATTGATACTTCCGATACTGATACCGCTGAGTGTAACCCTTGGAGTTGACCCATTAACACTCATGGTACCAGCCACCATTGCCGCATCATTCGGTTACATGCTGCCGGTAGCTACAGCGGCCAACACAATAGTATATGGCAGTGGCTACATTGATTTAAAAACCATGTATAGAGTTGGATTTATTTTTAATGTGATAGGAATTATATTGCTCACCTTGTTTACTGTTTTCAGAAAATTTTAAACCAATAAAAAAGCATTACTTGAAAAACATTCTGCTTCTTTTTCTTTTCTGTTACAGTTCAGTTTCTGCTCAGCAGCCATCACAATTTAATATTGATACTACAAGAGTTGATGCAAAGTTGATTATTGGTTTTTGGGAATCGGCTGATTCAAATAAATACCGGATTGAATTTATTGATGAAAAGTGGGCAGTGAAGTTGAAAGCTGAAGTTGGAGTAGCAGGCGGTTATTTTTTTTTAAAAGATTCACTTGGAGTGATGCAGTTAAAAGGATGGGCTCCGAACTGGCCTCCGTTTGATTGTGCTTTGTATCTAAGTTCATCTGATACGCTGGAAGTGTCAACCTGGTGTTTTATGTGTGAAGCAATAAGGAGTAAATATGTGAGGGTGAAAGAAAAATAGTTTCAGGTTTAATAAATAATTATTTTCTGGTGATGTTTTCGATTAGTTGAAAAACATATATAGAATGATTATAGAATACATTTTTATAAAACATACTCATAAATAAAAGTGGTTTAAAGAGATGGCTATAAAAAAAACTGTCCCGATTCAGTGAAGAACCGGGACAGAAAAAAGCTTTAACTATGGCTACAAGGTCTCCGCCTTTTTTATTTCATTATGCCTGAGATTTTTTAAAGTCTGATAAAAATTTTTCTAATCCTATATCGGTTAATGGATGTTTCAACAATCCAAGAATAGCATCTAACGGACAAGTTACCACATGCGCACCCACTTCAGCACAACGAACAATGTGCAACGAGTTTCTGATAGAAGCAGCAAGCACCTGAGTTTGAAAACCATGAATACCATATATCTGTACAATCTGCGCAATCAATTGTATGCCATCCCAGTTACCATCATCCACACGACCAATAAACGGTGAGATATAAGTAGCACCGGCTTTTGCTGCAAGTATGGCCTGCCCAGCCGAAAACGCAAGTGTGCAATTGGTTTTAATTCCCTGTTCTGATAAATATTTAATGGCTTTAATACCATCCTTTATCATGGGCACCTTCACCACAATACTCGGATGCAAAGCTGCAAGTGTTTTACCTTCAGCAATAATGCTTTTATAATCAGTAGAAATAACTTCGGCACTTACATCCCCCTTAACAATGGCGCATATTTTCAGGTAGTGCTCCATAATGTTATCGTCGCCCTTAATGCCCTCTTTAGCCATTAATGAAGGATTAGTGGTAACACCATCAAGAATTCCAAGATCCTTGGCTTCCTTTATCTGGGCAATGTTGGCTGTATCAATGAAGAATTTCATAATGAACTTTCGTGTAAGAAAGGGCAAGTTACTTATATCGCACCGCTCAACCGTTTACCCTTGCTGCCTTCCGACCCTGGGGGAGTTCACAGGAGCTGGTCGTATAAGACTTGCCCACGGCAAATGTAAACTGAAAACCATTACACGTACGAACATCGTGATGAAAATAGTTTTTAACATTTTAATTGAAAACTGTTCCGGTAAATTTTAAAGCTGAAAGTCAGGGGTTTACCTTCTTCAATAAATTATGAAGGAATAAGATGTTGTTGAAATAATTTTTGCCGTCGGTAAACTAAGTAATCATTTGATGCGTTAAGTTTATAATTTTATGGCTTGATAAGAATGATACACCACAGATTTCTGATTGTAATATTCATTAGCTTTCTTTTTCCATTAATATCAAATGGTCAAAAGCAGGCAAATCATTGGTATTTTGGCAATACAGCCGGATTGAATTTTAATGGAACTTTATCAGCAATCGGTACTGGCCAATTGAATACACAGGAAGGCTGCAGCGGATACTCAGACCCTCAAACCGGACAATTACTTTTTTATACAGATGGAGTAAATGTTTGGAATAAGAATAATATAATAATGCCGAATGGCACCGGATTAGGGGGATGTTATTCAAGCACACAATCAGCACTTGTTATTCCTAAACCAGGAAGCTCAACACAATTCTATATTTTCACAGTTGGCGGATGGGCAGGATTAGATACCTGTAATGGAAATTTTGAAAGTAATATAGTTGACATGACTTTGAATGGAGGACTTGGAGATGTAACAGTTAAAAATCAGTTAGTACTTTCATCTGTGTGCGAAAAGCTAACCGCCACACTTCATTGCAATGGAGTTGACTATTGGGTAGTGGTTCACAAATTCAATTCCGACGAATTTTATTCATATCTGTTGACCTCAGCTGGTTTATCAGCATTTCCTGTAGTAAGCACGGCAGGTATCATGCATGAAGATACATTAGGCGGAGATGGTTTTGAAGCAATCGGTTACATGAAAATTTCACCTGATGGAAAAAAATTAGCGCTTGCCTGTTATGCCAATGTACAAACAGTTGAAATATTTGATTTCAATTACACAACCGGAGTAATTAATAATAATATTACCGACACCACATGGAATGATTATTCAGGATTTTCAGGTTTGTATGGCATCGCCTTTTCACCCGATAATTCTAAATTATATGTGTCAGCAATTGATGGTACTGTATTTCCGAGCGAAGTTTTTCAATATGATTTAAGTTCGGGAATCAGCGCAACAATTTTAGCTTCGCGAACACAAATCAGTTCGGCAGCTATTCAATATTATGGTGCGTTGCAATTGGCACCTAATGGAAAAATTTATGGTGCAAAACCCGGAAGTGCTTATTTAGATGTAATTAATAATCCGAATAATGCAGGTGCAGCTTGTGGCTTTGTTTCCAATGGATTGCAAATGGGAAATTCGCAGGGGCAGCACACGAGTACTTTCGGCCTTCCGAATTTTGTGGAACTGTTTAATACACCAACCGAATTCAAATTAACTTATGATGGATGCGGCGGAACTTATACTGCCACTTTACTTGATACTGTTATTCCACTGCCGGTTACAGTAGTCTGGAATTTTGACGACCCCGCAAGTGGTGCAAATAACACTTCCACACTTTTTAATCCGACCCATCTGTTCACTACATCAGGGAGTTTTAATGTATCCATGACCATCACAGCCGGATGTACCTACTTTACCTATAACATTATCGTTGATTTAGCCGATAGTTTTCAGGTGGATTATGGAAATGATATTACTATTTGCAATGGCGATAGCGTTCAACTCACCAATTCTTTTCAATACGGAACTAATTATCAATGGACTCCTTCAACCGGTTTAAGTTGTACTAATTGCGCATCGCCAAAAGCAAGCCCTGCTGTTACCACTACCTATATTGTTTCAATTGATGATGGTCCTGCTTGTCATGATGAGGATACAATTGTTGTAACAATTTCAAGTGGTGTGGTTGCATCCACTTCAAATGACACATCAGTGTGTCCGGGGCAATCTGCCCAATTACTTGCTTCGGGTGGTTCAGGATATATATGGTTTGCCGATGTAACACTTTCTTCAGTTACCATTCCAAATCCTATTGCTTCACCAACACAAGTTACCACCTACTCTGTAATCGTTTCACTTCCCGGATGCGAATCCGATACAGTATCTGTTACTGTGAATATTCTTTCACTTCCATTAGTTGATGCTGGTCCGGATCTCACAATTATTCTTGGCAATTCTGTTTTGATTGATGCCACCTCGGATGCCCTTTCGTTTTTGTGGCAACCCGGTAGCTGGCTCAATGATTCAACGGTGCTAACACCACTTGCTTCACCCATCGTAACAACTACTTATATTATTACAGTTGATAATGGTTTTGGTTGTCTTGCCACTGATACAGTTGTGATTTTTGTAAATGACGGAATTGAACCAATATTATATTTCCCAAATGCCTTTTCGCCAAACAGTGATGGCACTAATGATTTTTTTGACTACCTCAATTTTGGATTTGATAAAGTATGGCTTCGAATTTATAACCGATGGGGCCAAATGGTTTACGAAACTGATTTACCGCACGATGGATGGGATGGCACATTTTTCGACCTGCCCTGTTCAATGGGCGTGTATGTTTACTTTGCAGTGGCAACTGACAAAGGTGAAAGTTATTTTTACAAAGGAAATTTCACACTCATTCGCTGAGTGAAAAAGTTATTAGTTTACAGTTATCTGTTATAAGTAAATATATTTTAACACAAAATTTATTTCACGAACAATCCACATTTCTATTAGGAAAACGATTCGTACAATCGCTTATCTTGAATTTAATTTTAGCGCATGACAAAAAAGTTTTTACTTCTTCTCACCGTACTTTCAATATCCAATTTCTCATTCGCACAAAAAGAATCATCCATCTGGTTTTTTGGAAAAGAAGCCGGAATTGATTTCTCGTATTCGTATCCTGTGCCTGTTACAGTAAGTGAAATGAATGTGAAAGAAGGTTGCGTAACTATGTGCAACAGCGGTGGATGGCTGCAGTTCTATACAAATGGAATGCAGGTGTGGAACAAGTATCATAAAATTATGCCGCATGGTAAAACTTTAAAAGGTCACGACTCTTCCTCGCAATCAGCAATCGCAATACCCAATCCCGGCAACCCAAATATTATTTATTTGTTTACTTCCGATGCCGGTGCTTACGCCAATCCACCAAACAACGGTGTGAGTTATTACACAATAGATATGACGAAGGAAAGCGGGTTGGGTGATGTAGTTGGCAGAGATGTTTTGCTTTTACCCAATGCTGCTGAAAAATTAACCGCAGTAAAACACAAAAACGGAAAAGACATTTGGGTAATGGCGCACGGTTGGAATACCGGAAATTTTTATTGCTACTTAGTAACTAAGGAAGGTGTTGCAAAAAATGCAGTCATCACAAGAATCGGGAGTGTTTATCAAGGTGGAATATCCACTGATGGAAATGCAATCGGCTACATGAAATTTTCTCCTGATGGTAAACGATTGTGTTCAGTTATTTATGAAAACAATTTTGCCGAGTTGTATGATTTCAATAACGAAACCGGTGTGTTGAGTGAATACAAATTGATTTTCACTCCGCAAAGTAAACTGGCTTACGGTTGCGAGTTCAGCCCGAACAGTAAATTATTATACCTGAGTTTTTATGTCACCAATGAAATATATCAATGGGATGTAACGCTCACTACTACTGCAGCAATAATGCAATCGGCGGTATTGGTTGCGCAATCAATGGATAAAAAAATGGGGGCAATACAAAATGCAATTAATGGTAAAATATATGTGGCAAAGAACAGTGATTATTTAGGATGCATTCAATATCCGAATATTAAAGGAATTGGTTGCGGATATATTGAGCAGGGAATTTATTTGAATGGCGGCGAACCACAGTTGGGTTTACCCAATTATATAACCAGTTATTTTAATCGACCATAGAAATATTTTATTTCCGCTTGTAATGAAGCGCTCTTCATTTTGAGTTTTTATTTTTTTTATTTCCGAAACAATTTATTCAATAAGTTTTCAAACTGTTTTAATTCATGATATATTAAATAAAAATAGAAACTATCGAGAAATTGAGGCGTAAAGTGGCCATGTCAACCAAAAAGCATGTACCGCCTTTACATAGTTATAACTCTATTTTTTTCACTTTTTCTAAAGACATTCAGCCTTTTTGCGCAGCCAATTGCTGACTTCTCTATCAATTTACCCAATCCGGTCTGTAATCCTGCTGTAGCAGGTTTCACTAATTTAAGTACCGGAGTTCCACCATTAACTTATCAATGGAATTTTGGAGTGAATGCAGGTGTGAACAGCATTCTTACAAATCCATCAACAACTTATTCTGCTTGCGGCACTTTCAGTGTAACGCTAACGGTAACTGATGGAAACGGATTACAGGAGATAAAAATTTTACCGGTAATAATTCATTGCAAACCTGTTGTAAGTTTTACAACCACAGGCGCGGCAGGTTGCGCTCCACTCCTTTCAACATTAACAAGCACAAGTTCAGCAGGAAGCGGAACTATCACTTCATATCAATGGGATTTTGGTGATGGAAGTACAGGAACCGACTCAGTTGAAAATCATACTTACACCACACAAGGTTGTAAAACAATTACACTCATCATCACCAATTCATTCGGCTGCACTGATAACATAACCACCGCCGCTGCAGTTTGTGTTACTACAAAACCTACAATTACTTACACAGCTTCACCTCTCAATGGTTGTGGTTCTCCATTTACAACAACATATAATTCAAATGTAACCGGGGGTACAGCACCTTATTCTTATCAATGGAGTTTTCCGGGCGGAACACCGGCTTCATCTACTTCCGCTACTCAAAGTGTAACATACAATTCATCGGGGCAATTCAGCAGTCAGTTAATTGTAACTGATGCGAATGGTTGTCAGGATACTTTGATAAAAAATAATTACATCAATGTTGGAAATCTGCAAGCGCAGTTTTCAATATCAGCCACACAAGGATGCGCTCCACAAACTATTAATGTTTCATCTCAAAACAATGGTGCTATAAGTTGGAACTGGACAACCAATCCAAATGCGGTTCCGGCAACGGCAAGTGGACAAAATGCTTCATTCACATTTAATACGCCGGGCAGTTACCAGGTTTGTTTAAATATCAGTTTCAGCAACGGATGCACTGCACAGAAGTGTACAACTGTTGTTATTGCACCAACACCAAACTCAAATTTTTCGCAAACCGGAAATACTCCCACTTGTGCACCACCGCTGACTGTTAATTACAATAATCTTTCAGGGGGAAATGGATTAAGTTATTCATGGAGTTTTCCGGGTGGAATACCATCGACATGGTCAACCAATAATCCGCCGAATATTGTTTACAACAGTTGCGGAAATTATTCAACCACATTAACCGTTACGAATGCCGCGGGATGCAGTGATACTCATACTGTATTAAACTTAGTAAATATTGATTGCCCGGTTGCCGCATTTGTTGCCACACCCAATTCGGGATGCGCACCACTCACTGTTCAATTTACAAGCACTACTTCAACAGGTACTCCAACAATATGGAAATGGAATTTTGGCGATACGGGAAATTCAAACTCAATACAAAGCAATCAGCAAAATCCATCGCACACATTTGTTAATCCGGGTTGTTATGATGTTCGGTTAATAATAATTAATGCTCAAGGATGTACTGATACTTTTTTAATGAATGATATAGTTTGTGTTGGAGAAATTCCAACCGCCAGTTTCACAGTATCACCCAACCCGGCATGTGCGGGAATGAATATTCAATTCACTAATACCAGCACCGGAGTAAATGCCAACACCAATTACTTCTGGGATTTCGGTGGATTGCCATTTAACACACAATCAACAAATGCAAATCCATTTTTCAATTATAGTGATACGGGATGGGCCGATGTAATTTTAATTGTATGTAATAACGGATGCTGCGATACCTTAATAATGGATAGCGCCATTCATATTCTTCCGCCGGTTGCCAAATTCACAATTGAAAAAGATTGTAACAACCCTTATACTTTAACACTTCATGCAGGCAGTTCCATTAATGCCGATTTATTCAGCTGGCAGGTTACAGGAGCTACAGCATCATCACTTACCGACAGTGTTATAACTATTACTTATTCCGCAAGTGGCAGTTATCAGATAAAACTAACAGTAACTTATCTGGCAACCGGATGTACCGATCAAAATATTAAAACAGTACAAATAAGAAATGTACAAGCCGGATTTAATGCGCCGACCAGTGGATGCAAACCATTTAGTTTTTGTTTAAATAATACTTCAGTTGATGCCAGTTCTTACCAATGGCTCATAACCGATACCGTTGGTAATACTGTATTTGCTTCATCTGCTTTTTTTCCTTGTCCAACCTTAATTAATTCCGGCAAATATTCGGTCCAATTAATTTCGACAGATGTTAATCTGTGTTCTGATACATTGTTTATGCAAGATTATATAACTGTTTATGGCACTTATATAAACTTCAGTGGTACACCTCTTAGCGGCTGCACTCCACTTAATGTTCAGTTTGCCGATAGCTCAACTTCCAATAACTCTTTTCCGGTAAGTTGGAACTGGAATTTCGGTGACCCAGCTTCTGTTAATTTAAACTCATCCAATCAGCCAAATCCGTTTCATATTTATAACCAATCGGGTTCGTATTCTGTTACACTTTCTATTACTGATAATCATGGCTGTATTGATTCGTTGAAAAAAATGAATTTTGTCAATGCCTTATCTCCGGTTATAGATTTCAATGCTGTTGCTACCAATATTTGCCTGGGCGATCCTGCATGCTTTATTAATAACACTTTCGGAAACAGCAATCTGAATTTTGTTTGGGATTTCGGTGATGGGAATATTTCTTTTGCCGCAACACCTTGTCATTATTATTCGGCAAACGGAATTTATAATGTAACATTAACTGCATCTGATACTTCCGGTTGTGTATCAACCACAATTGATACTGTTACTGTAACCGTGAGTATGCCTGCTGCAAATTTTACTGCCGACACCACCAATTCATCATGTCCGCCGCTTGCAGTTCAGTTCAGCAATCTTTCAACAAACATTGATAGCGCCACAACTTATCTCTGGAATTTTGGTGATGGAAATACTTCATCACTTCAACATCCATTTCATACTTATAACATTGCCGGAACTTATGATGTGAGTTTAATTGTAACCGATTCAAATGGTTGCAGTAATATGATTCTGTTTAACAATTACATTTCAATCAGCGGACCAGCAGGAATCACTGCTTCCATTATAGGTGCAGGTTGTATTCCATTGAATGCATGCTTTCAGGCATTTACCAATAACGCGGTAAGTTTCGATTGGAATTTTGGAGATGGAACTGTTATCACCAATTCAAACGATACAATTTGTTATACCTATACTTCATCAGGAATTTTTTATCCTGAAGTAATTATAAGTGATGGTCAGGGATGCAATGTTGCTATTGCTCTTGATACCGTTGTGGTTGGCAATCCTGATGTAAGTTTTGGAATAAACCCAAATCCTATTTGCGACAGTGGCCTGATTTCGTTTTCTGATTTAACAACTTCGTTTGTTTCCATTTCATCATGGAGTTGGAATTTTGGTGATGTGGTAAGTGGTGCAAATAATATTTCATCGCTACAAAATCCTTCACACAATTATTCATCGCCCGGAATTTATGCTGTAACACTTGATGTTATAACCAGTGTTGGATGCACCGGTCAGTACATTGATACGGTTTATGTTTTTGCTTCACCAACTGCTGCATTCTCCATGGATGATTCAACAGTTTGTCCGAATCAGTTGGTTGCATTCACTGATCTTTCTCAGCCTACAGGAACTATAACTTTATGGAACTGGAATTTCGGAGATGCTGCAAGTGGTGCATTAAATTTTTCTACTATTCAATCTCCGACTCATACCTATTCTGCTTCCGGAATTTATATAACCACATTAATTGTTCAATCAATAAATGGATGCATTGATACAATTACAAATAGTATTACCGTAGTAAATAATCCAATTGCAACTGCCGGACCCGATGCAACAATTTGTTTAAATGCAATAACCACACTTAATGCAAGTGGAGGAATAAACTTCAACTGGTCGCCATCAATCGGATTAAGCGACTCAACAATTTTCAATCCGAATGCATCACCAACAGTAAATACTACTTACTCATTAACTGTAACAGATATAAATGGATGTATAGCTACCGATATTGTAATTGTAAATGTCAATTCACTTCCAATTGTGGTTGCTGTTCCCGATTCAACAGTTTGCCCCGGACAAAATATTCAACTACAGGCAAGCGGTGCAAGCACCTACACATGGTCTCCGTTAAATAATCTGAACAATGGCGGCATTGCAAATCCAATTTGTAATGCACTAACACCAACAAATTATTCTGTAACCGGAATTGATATTAATGGATGTTCGAACACGGCCACCGTTTCTATTAATTTATTTCCATCTGCCATTGCCAATGCCGGGAATGATACTTCCATTTGTATTGGAAATGCGGTGCAATTAAATGGAGCGGGAGGAATAATTTTTAATTGGTCGCCTTCATCAGCTTTCGATTCATCAGCAGTTTTTAATCCAACAGCAAATCCAATTTCTACAACAACTTATAATTTACATGTAACTGATATTAATGGATGCACAGCAACCGATGAGGTTCTTGTTATAGTAAATCCTTTACCAATTGTTGTTGCCGGTGCTGATGTTCAAATTTGTTTTCAGGCAAGTACATTAATGAGTGCCACAGGTGCAACAAATTATTTATGGAGTCCTTCTCTCACATTAAATTCTTCAACAGGTTCTATTGTCAATGCCTCGCCTGATTCGTTAACAGTTTATACTGTTATAGGAACCGATATGAATGGTTGCAGTGCACAGGATTCTGTATCCGTTTTTGTGCTCCCACAATTAAATGCCATTGCCGCCAACGGTGGAACCATTTGCATTGGTGGTGTTCTTCAGCTAGGGGTTTCAGGTGGCAATCAATATCTATGGTCACCATCGAATAGTTTAGATAATCCGTTTTCACCAAATCCATTTGCATCACCAATTCAAACTACAACTTATACTGTAATTGTATCGGATGGAATTTGTGAAGTGGATACATTGAGTATTGTAGTTATCGTAAATCCATCGCCGTATTGCAATGCAGGTCAGGATTTTGAAATTCCTTCAGGAACAGAAATTCAATTAAACGGAACAGCAACTCCATTTGCAACTTATAGCTGGAGCCCTGCTGATGGATTAAGTTGTACTGATTGTTTAACTCCATTGGTTACTGCAACTGTCAATACAACCTATACGCTCACAACTATTTCGCAAGATGGATGTAAGAGCGAAGATGAAATGATTATAAAAGTGGCGTGCCCGAATGATATACTATTTGTACCCAATGCGTTTACACCTAACGGAGATAATAAAAATGAAAAATTCAGGGTGCGTGCCATCGGTATAAAAGAATTGAATTATTTCAAAATATATAATCGATGGGGTCAATTAATTTGGGAAACATCAGATTTAAACGATGGTTGGGATGGAACATATAATGGAATAAAACTGCCGCCGGGTGTGTATGTGTACTATTTACAGGCACTTTGCTCCGGTGGTCAAAATATTAACAAACAAGGAAACATTACGGTAATTAGATAGTAAAGTACGAAAATGATTTTTCACCACATAAATCCTGCAGCATGAAAAAGATTTACATAGTCTTGCTTCTCAGCTTCTCGGTGTTCGGCACCCAAGCTCAGGATATTCACTTCTCGCAGTTTTATGCTGCACCCTTATACATGAATCCGGCGAAGACCGGTTTCTTCAATGGTAATTATCGTATGACTGCGATTTACAGAAATCAATGGAAAAGTGTTACTGTACCTTATCAAACTATCAGCGGTTCTTTAGATTTCAGCATACCTACCGGATTTAATAAAAAAGATTTATTCGGAATTGGCTTAGTCACATTTTCTGACCGTGCCGGCGATTCGCATTTTACAACCAACCTGTTTGAAGCATCAGTTGCCTACAATAAATCACTCGACAGATGGGGAAGAAATTATTTAGGCTTTGGAATTCAGGCAGGATACATCAATAGCTTTCTCGATTATACTTATCTCAGCTTCGACGAAAATTTTGAAGGTGGAAACACTACCGAAAATTTTGCTTACAACACAGCAGGATATGTGGATGTAAATGCCGGAGTGGAATACAATTATATGCCAACAAAATATTCAAATGTGAATTTCGGTTTCAATATTTCGCACATTAATAACCCTGTGCAAACTTTTATGAATGATAATACTTCAGCAGTTCCAAGAAAATATGTTGGAAGTTTTGGTGCAACATTACCCATCGCTTCCATGGCAGCCATTTATCCTAAAGTTGCTTACAGTGTGCAGGGGCCACATCAGGAATTAGTATTCGGCGCCTTTGGAAAAGTGGCAATGGATAAACGAAAAGGCCAGGAGAAATCGGTTTATTTCGGTGCATTAAACCGGTGGAAAGATGCTGTGATTTTTGTGGTTCGAATGGATATTGATCAATTTTCCTTAACATTTTCTTACGATCTGAATTATTCTAAACTCGCCAAAGTAAGTCATGCGCAGGGCGGACCCGAAATTGCCATTCAGTACATAGGTACCATTCCATCACTGAAGAAAAACAAAGTTTTTTGTCCGCACTTTTAAAATAGAATTAAGAATACCCTAAAAACAAGGTTGACAGCAACGGCAAATTAATCCGGGGCTAAGGGCTGCATGTGGTGTGCAGCCCTTTTTTTATTTTACAGAAATCAGTAAATACTTTTTTTCTGCGCTGAATGAATTACACCTTTGTTGAAAATAAATCAGGTGTTCAAAAAAGATATTGAGAAAAGAATTTTTTCTATTGAGAATGAACTTCAGTTTGAACAACTGGCATTGGAAATATTTCAGGTGCAAGCCGAACACAATAAAATTTATAAAGAGTTTATTAAAAACCTGAAAATAAATGTGACCGATGTAAAATCATTACAACAAATTCCTTTTCTCCCTATTGAATTTTTTAAAACACAGGAAGTGGTAACCGGAAATTTTACAGCAGAAGCAATTTTTAAAAGCAGCGGCACCACCGGATTGGAAACAAGCAGTCATTATGTTAAAGACCTTTCACTGTATGAAAAATCTTTTATCACCAATTTTAAATCTGCGTTGGGTTCACCGGAAGATTTCACTTTTCTCGCCTTGCTTCCCTCCTACTTAGAACGGAACGATTCATCATTGATTTACATGACGAAGAAATTAATTGAACAGAGTAATGATGACCGCTCTGGTTTTTATTTGAATGCAACAACTGAATTAATTCAGTTGCTTCAACAATTGAATTCAGAAAATAAAAAACATATTTTGTTGGGAGTGACTTTCGCTTTGCTTGATTTTCCAAACGAATCATCCCACGATTTTTCGAAAACAATGATTATGGAAACCGGTGGAATGAAGGGACGGAAAAAAGAAATGATTCGTGAAGAAGTGCATGCAGAACTGAAAAATAAATTCGGAGTAAAAACAATTTATTCAGAATACGGAATGACCGAACTGCTTTCACAAGCCTATTCAAAAACTGATGGAAATTATTCTACACCTCCGTGGATGAAAGTTTTTATTCGCGAACCAAACGACCCGTTTGAAATTCTTTCGCTCACTCATGCAGGTGCCATAAATATTATTGACCTGGCAAACATTTACTCCTGCTCATTCATAGCTACTGATGATTTGGGAAGAATAAATGCTGATGGAAGTTTTTCTGTTTCAGGCAGAATGGATAGCAGTGATGTTAGAGGGTGCAATTTGTTAGTCGTTTAATTCATCGAAATCACACTCGCTTCATTGCTGAAAACCAAATCGCCTGCCTTATTAATATCCACCCATATTACTGATTCGGATTGTACTTCGCCGGAAAGAATTTTTTTCGATAACTCATTTACCAGTTCTTTTTGTATCACACGCTTCAATGGTCGTGCACCTAAAGTCGGGTCGTAACCTAAATCGCCAAGTGTCTTTTTTGCTTTATCAGAAATATTTAATTTGATATTGTTTTTCATCAGCATCGCCTGCAATTGCTTCACTTGTATTTCCACTATTCCAACAATTTCATTTTTCATCAAAGGAGTGAACATGATGATATCATCTATGCGGTTTAAAAATTCAGGGCGAATGGTTTTGCGCAACAAGTCCATCACTTCTACTTTGGTGGTTTCCAGAATTCCATACTTGTTCTTCTCATTAATCTTCGCAAAATTTTCCTGAATAATATGTGAACCCATGTTGCTGGTCATAATGATAATGGTGTTCTTGAAGTTGACTGTTCTGCCTTTATTATCAGTCAGTCTTCCATCATCCAGCACCTGTAATAAAATATTAAAAACATCGGGATGCGCTTTTTCAATTTCATCGAGCAACACAACAGAGTAAGGTTTGCGGCGAACTGCTTCGGTTAATTGACCGCCTTCATCATAACCTACATAACCCGGAGGTGCACCAATCAATCGAGAAACAGAATGTCGTTCCTGGTATTCACTCATATCTATTCGTGTCAAAGCACTTTCATCGTTGAATAACATTTCAGCCAATGCTTTTGCCAATTCTGTTTTGCCTACTCCTGTAGTTCCCAAAAAAATAAATGAACCTATTGGTTTGCGCGGGTCTTGCAATCCTGCGCGGCTTCTGCGTATTGCATCACTCACTGCAGTAATTGCTTCCTCCTGCCCTACTACCCTTTTATGCAAATCAACTTCGAGGTGCAACAGTTTTTCTCTTTCGCTCTGCAACATTTTTGTCACCGGAATCCCGGTCCACTTCGAAACGATGGAAGCAATGTCTTCAGCATCCACTTCTTCTTTCAGCATGCGGGTGCCCTGATTCAATTTCTTAATTTCATCTTCCGCCTTTTTCAGTTTCAATTCTTCGTCACGAATTTTTCCGTAACGGATTTCCGCCACCTTACCATAATCACCGGCGCGCTCTGCCTGTTCTGCTTCGAGCCTATAATTTTCAATAGCAGATTTAATTTCCTGCACCGCATTGGCCACATCTTTTTCGGCTTGCCATTTTGCTTTTAAATTATTTCGTTCTTCAGATAGATTGGCAATTTCTTCACTCAGTTCTTTCACCTTCTTTACATCTTTTTCGCGCTTGATGGCTTCTCGCTCAATTTCCAACTGACGAATTCTTCTTTCAATTTCATCTAATTCTTCGGGGAGTGAATCCATTTCCAAACGCAACTTTGCCGCAGCTTCATCAATTAAATCAATGGCCTTATCAGGTAAAAAACGATCGCTGATATAACGGTTAGAAAGTTCAACAGCGGAAATAATGGCTTCATCTTTTATACGAACTTTATGATGTGTTTCATATCGTTCCTTTAATCCACGCAAAATGGAAATAGCATCCTCTTCATTAGGTTCATCAATTATTACTTTCTGAAATCTGCGTTCGAGTGCCTTATCTTTTTCAAAATATTTCTGATACTCATTCAAAGTGGTTGCACCAACAGTTCTTAACTCACCTCGCGCCAACGCAGGTTTTAAAATATTTGCGGCATCCATTGCACCTTCTGCGGCACCGGCTCCAATGAGCGTATGAATTTCATCAATGAATAATATTATTTCTCCGTTGCTTTCAGTCACTTCGCGCACCACTGCTTTTAACCGTTCTTCAAACTCGCCGCGATATTTTGCACCTGCCATCAACGCGCCCATATCGAGAGAAAAAATAATTTTACTTTTTAAATTTTCAGGAACATCGCCATTTACAATTCTGTGCGCGATGCCTTCAGCGATTGCTGTTTTACCAACTCCTGGCTCACCAACAAGAACAGGATTATTTTTTGTGCGACGCGAAAGAATGTGTAACACTCTTCGGATTTCTTCATCGCGACCAATAACAGGATCCAGTTTTCCGCTTTGAGCTAAGTCGTTTAAATTTTTTGCATACTTGTTCAGTGCATTGTAAGTGGCTTCAACATTCTGGTCTTTTACTGTACTTCCTTTTCTTAATTCCTTTATCGCAAGTTTTAAATCCTTCTCATTCAATCCGCTTTCTTTCATCAACCGTGCAGTTTCATCCTTACCTGAAAGCAATCCAAGTATTAAATGTTCGATGGATACAAATTCATCTTTGAATTCTTTGAGTAATGATTGTGCTTTTGCAATAGCAGCATTGGCATCACCAGATAAATAAATTTGTCCGCCCGTAACTTTCGGTTGCTTCTGAATAATGGCATCTGCCTTTTGTTCAAGTAAGGAAACATTCACACCTAATTTCTTCAACAGAAACGGAGTAACATTTTCATCCACTTCAATTATTCCTTTCAGAATATGAGCTGTATCTAATTGCTGCTGCTGAAAACCGGTTGCTATTTCCTGCGCCTTCTGAACAGCTTCCTGCGATTTGATTGTGAATTGATTTAAGTTCATAGTATTGAATGTTTTGCTGCTGCATCTCAAATGTAATTCCATGAAGGTATTGTGATAAAGAATAAGAAAAAATGACCTGAATCATTTGCCAAACAAGACTTCTTGACCTGAATACTATTTCATTGTTGCCAAACAAGACATAGAGTTTACTTTGTTAACAGTCAAATATTTGTGCGGACAATGAGATTGCTTTATCATTGCCGCCGCCTTAAAGAAATAAATTTTAAGTCTTAACAATTTAAACTGTCGGTTACCGTCTTCAAAAAACATGATTGCAATAATTCTTTTTTTCGTACTTCACTGGTACCTGTCGCTTTTCACTCAATCTTTCTTTTATCATCGTTATGCAGCACATGGTGCTTTTACAATGAATAAAACATGGGAGAAAGTTTTTTATGTTCTTTCATATGTGTTTCAGGGTTCGTCGTATCTGAGTCCAAGGACTTATGCCATACTTCACCGTGCACATCACGCATATACCGATACCGAAAAAGACCCGCATTCACCAAAATATTTTTCAAGTATTTTTTCAATGATGTGGACTACTGCTAAAGTTTATATGGATTTGTTTACAGGCAAATTAAATTTTGAAGAGCGCTTTGAAAAAAATCTTCCGAACTGGCGGGCACTTGACCTATTCGGTCACAGTTGGTTTTCACGGCTAATGTGGGTGGGACTTTATATTGCTTTCTATATTTATTTTGCTCCTGCGTTGTGGTTCTTTTTATTGCTTCCAATACAAATTGTAATGGGGCCTTTTCATGGAGCTATAATTAATTGGTTTGCTCATAAATATGGTAACACCAAGTATGTTCAGGAAAATACTTCCAAAAATCTTTTCCGTGTTGATATATTAATGTTGGGAGAATCCTATCATAACAACCATCATAAATATCCATCGGCCATTAACTTCGGTAAGCGATGGTATGAAATTGATCCGCTTTATCCGGTGATTTTATTTTTAAACTGGTTGCGGATAATTAAGGTGAAAAACCTGGGTGCTCCTCCGGTGCAATCTGAATTTTAATTGAAAATAAAGTAATCCGCTGATTTAATATTTACAGTGGAGTTTTATCGGCAATGCCAATTATTTTTCCATTGTTCCAGCATAATTCGTACTGACAATCTTTTGCTCCGTCGTTGGTTTTTATAAGGTAGCAGGTAGTTGAATCATTTACATGCGCCGAAATAATGATGGGTTCACGCAAATCCTTCATGTCCATATCAGCGGTATTTAAGTCGGAAGTTTTTGCAAATTTTTGAATGGCTGCTGTAACTGATTCGTATTTACCATCCAATGAATTCATGAATTCTTCCATTTCGGGAGTGGTTTTAACATCTGTTGTGTTTGAACTGTTGCAGGCGAACATAATGACAATTGCAAAGCAATAAACTGTAATAATTGAAATTGTATTTCTTTTCATTTGATTAAATTTTTTATAAAAGTATTGATGAATTTTTATTGTTCGATGAAAATTATTTTCACCTGATTATTAAAAGTGTTTTCATCTGGATGCAATTATTTTTGACCACTCATGGAAAAACTTGCAATTGCAAACTACACTCAGCAACTTAAAACCGAAGCAGCGCGCTTGGGTTTTGATTTTTGTGGAATTGCAAAAGCAGAATTTTTAAATGATGATGCACAACGATTAGAGAAATGGTTGCAACAAGGCATGCATGGAAAAATGCACTACATGGAGAACTGGTTTGATAAAAGAGTTGACCCAAGAAAATTAGTTCCGGATGCAAAATCGGTAATCTCACTGATGCTGAATTATTATCCTGAAGAAATTCAGCAAACTGATATTCCCAAAATTTCGAAGTATGCTTTTGGTAATGACTATCATTTTATTATTAAGGAAAAATTAAAAATGCTTCTTGCTTTCATCAAGGAAAACATTGGCGAAGTAAACGGCAGAGCATTTGTTGATTCGGCGCCGGTGCTGGAACGAACTTGGGCTCAGAAATCCGGTTTGGGTTGGATTGGAAAAAACGGAATGCTAATAAATAAAAATGCGGGATCTTATTTTTTTCTGGCCGAATTAATTCTTGATATTGAACTGAGTTATGATTCGGCAATGACAAAAGATTATTGCGGCACTTGTACAAAATGCATTGATGCGTGCCCAACAGAAGCCATTCTTCCTGATAAAGTTATAGAAGGAAGCAAGTGCATTTCATATTTAACCATTGAACTGAAAGAAGAAATTCCGTTGGAGTTTAAAAACAAAATGGATGGGTGGGCTTTTGGTTGCGATGTGTGTCAGGATGTTTGTCCGTGGAATCGGTTTTTGAAACCACACAGTGAACCGCAGTTTAATTCAACTCAGGAAAAATTAAATTTATCATCAAGAGAATGGATTGAAATGACAACTGAAGTTTTTAATAAACTGTTTAAAGATTCCCCAATCAAGCGAACAAAATTAACAGGTATGAAAAGGAATATTTCATTTTTATTCCCATCTAAATAATTTAGTTGCGAGTGCATAAACTATCACTCCCCAAATTCCCAAAGCACCAAGGTCTTTCCAGATATCGATAAAACCAGCGCCTTCGAACGAAACTTTTCGCATGGCATCATTTAAAAAAGTGAGTGGTAAAACTCTGCAAAAAGGTTGCAGCCAATCAGGGAAATTAGTGATGGAAAAAAATGTTCCTGATAATAGAAATTGAGGTAGTGTAATCAGATTTGCCAATGGCGGAACAGCACTTTCATTTTTCGCTAAACCACTAACGACAAAACCGAATCCCATAAAGATGATTAAGCCAATCGCACATAGCAACATCATTGTTAGAAAGGTTATAATGCCATGAATCATTGTAAAACCAAAAGCAAAATGGCCGAGTGCTAGAATAAATGCTGCACCTATTAGTCCGAAAACTATTCGGCTCAAGGCCTCCCCTAAAACAATGTATGGTCGCTTGATTGGTGTGGCGAAAAATCGTTTTATAACAAGTGTTTGTCGGAGATTTAAAAACACAAATGCAGTACCGAAAACTCCTGTACTCAGCAATGAAAAGCCTAACTGACCGGGAAGAATGAAATCAATTGTTTTGTATTCGCGACCATGAATAACAGGTTGTTCAATCATATTAAAAGGCAAATTAAAATCGGGCATTGCACGCAAATTCAATTCGCTTATAATTTGTTTAACCATTCCCTTAAACAGGATTCCGTTTTGAACTGATATATCAGAAGTTACCACATTTACTTCAAAACCTGAATCCATCTTTTCAATATGAACAATTGCATCCAGATCGCCTTTTCGCAGCGAACGAATTATTTCAGAATCACTGTCAGCATAAAGTTGAATAGCCTGATTGAATCTTATTTCCTGAAAGATTGCGTTGGTTGTATCGCTGTTATCATCAATTGCCACATGCAGCCGAACACCACCGCTGTTACTTATAAATCCAAAAACGAGAATAAAAATAAGTGGGAATAAAAGTGTGAACACTACTGCACTTGGGCTTCGTGTAGAGCTTCTGAAACTTGCTTTTGCTATTGCAAGCATCGCCCGCAGCTGAGAATATTTTTTCATTTTATTACTTTCTAAAAAATTAAATTCATTATCAAATCATCATCCTTCGACAAGCTCAGACTGACATGTCACCCTTAGTTTATCGAAGCGCGTTACTCATCTCGCCATTCGTGTCCTGTGAGATTGATAAAAACATCTTCGAGGTTTGCACCCTTAAAAACTTTTTGTTTGGTAAAGCCAGTGGCAAGTAATTCATCAATCAACGAATCAGGCGTATTGAGTGTCATAATTTTTCCTGCTTCCATTATTCCAACTCTGTCGCATAGTTGTTCTGCTTCATCCATGTAGTGGGTAGTTATAACAACGGTAGTTCCGTCATCACGAATGCCACGAATTAAATCCCACAAATTTCTTCTTGCCTGAGGGTCCAATCCAGTTGTTGGTTCATCAAGGAAAACAATTTTGGGATTGTTGATTAGCGTGGTCGCAATACTGAATCGTTGTTTTTGTCCGCCGCTCAGTTCTTTAAACTTTGCTTTTGCTTTGTCTTCCAATCCAACTGATTTCAATGATTTCATTATATCAATGTCAACATTATATAGTCCGCTGAAAAGTGATAACAGTTCTGTGAGATTTAAACTCGGATAATATCCTGCAGCTTGTAATTGAACTCCAATTATTTTTTTTATTTCGTTCGGTTCATCGTCAACTGACATTCCATCCACCCAAACCTCACCGCCTGATTTATTACGCAATGTTTCAATGATTTCCAGAGTAGTGGTTTTGCCTGCTCCATTCGGTCCGAGCAATCCAAAAATTTCGCCTTCATAAACATTAAAACTGATTCTGTTAACAGCAGTGAAAACTCCGTATTGTTTAAATAAATTCTGAACTTTTATAATTTCTTTATTGGTATTCATGTTAATTCTATTGATTGGTAAATATAATTTTGGGTGAAGAGTATTATATAAAATCAATTTCTTGTAGTACGGAATAAAAAACCCGCTTATTAAATTCGGACTTAAAGATTGTAACTATTCTTATTCTAATTTCCTATCCTTTTAACCTATTCAAATCATTAATATCAACGGTATTAATGTTTCGATAAATCATCACAATAATTGCAAGACCCACAGCCACTTCAGCTGCGGCAACTGCCATAATGAAGAAAACAAAAATTTGTCCGGCTGCATCGTTATGATAAGTAGAGAAAGCAGCAAGCAAAAGATTTACAGAGTTGAGCATGATTTCAACTGACATAAAAATGATAATTGCATTCCGGCGTGTAAGTACACCTATTACACCAATTGAGAATAAAACAGCTGAAAGAATTATATAGTGCTGAATTGGAACAGTGGAAAATATATTATTCATTTTGAAAACTTTTATATTTAA
The DNA here is from genome assembly GCA_945903305.1 of Chitinophaga pinensis. GTDB lineage: Bacteria > Bacteroidota > Bacteroidia > Chitinophagales > UBA10324 > UBA10324. Next base: position 35,787 of record CAMDOA010000005.1, on the reverse strand, counting down.
GAAGTATGTGGATTTTTTTTTGCCAATATCACTGCCCCAATCATTGAGACTAAAAATAAAATTGACGCGATCTCAAACGGTAAAATGTACTCTGTATATAAAACCATACCCAAATTTTTTATCAAACCGATTTGTGTATTTGCAGCATGTGCAGGTTCTAAGGTATTTATTTTTGAAAATACTGCAATTAATACCAGCATTAAACTTCCTCCGGCAATTGCACCAGCGAATTTCATTAAGTTGGTATTAATTGGCTCTTTTTCCGCATTAAGGTTTAACAACATAATTACGAAAAGAAATAAAACCATTATAGCTCCTGCATAAACAACAATATGTACAAGTGCTAGAAATTGCGCATTCAATAAAAGGTAATGACCTGCAACTGTGAAGAAAGTCAGAATAAGATACAATACACTATGCACAGGATTTTTACTTACAACCACCATAAATGCGAAAAAGATGGAGACAAATGCGAGGAAGTAAAAGAGAGAAGACAACATTTGTTTTAGAGTTGAGATTTTAGATTATTGATTCATTTATGATTTGATGATGGAGTTTCATTTGCCAAAAAGAATTAACTCAATTCTCTTTCTCTTCCCACTTTCACAATTTCGAAAGCTTTTGTTCCTTGTTTTGGTTTTTCAACCAATCTATCCTTTCCGTAAATGAAAGTATCGCGTGTGTAATTTGCTACTGCAAAATCTTCTTCGAGGTAAATGGCTGCTTTTGGACAGGCTTCTTCGCAGAAACCACAGAAGATGCAGCGCAACATATTTATCTCGTACTTGCTAGCATATTTTTCTTCACGATACAAACTTTCTTCTCCAGGCTTTCTTTCAGCAGCTTCCATAGTAATTGCTTCGGCAGGGCAAGCAAGTGCACACAACCCACAGGCAGTACAACGCTCCGCGCCAATTTCATCACGCTTTAAAATATGCAATCCGCGATATGCTTCACTAACTGTTCGTTTCTGTTCAGGCCACCTGATGGTTGCCGGTTTGCGAAAAAAGTGACTGATTGTTATTGCCATTCCTTTTACAATAGCTGGTAAGTACATCCGTTCCCAAATGTTCATCTCCTTTTGTTCCAGTACCTGTTTTCTATTGGTGAATGATGTTTGCATTCTTTATTAGTTGTTAGTTGTTCGTTGTTAGTGATTAGTTGTTAGGTTCTAAAATCCAAAAGCGTGTTGATGTTTTAACATTTCAATTACAGCCATTACTGCAAGGTTAATCAATGCTAATGGAATTAATCCTTTCCATCCTAAATTCATTAACTGGTCATATCGGAATCTTGGAATTGTCCAGCGAACCCACATGAAGAAAAAGATGAAGAAGAAAATTTTTAAGAAGTAGGCCCCCACACCAACCAGTGTAACTATGTTTTGTGATTGAGTGGTCTCGAGCAGCCAATCCATTCCGGGGAAATTAAATCCGCCAAAAAATAAAGCGGCGATAACTGCAGACGAAATAAACATGTTGATGTACTCTGAGAAAAGATAGAAGCCAAGTTTCATTGATGAATATTCGGTATGAAAACCTCCAACCAATTCAGTTTCACATTCAGGTAAATCAAATGGTGAACGATTGCATTCAGCAAAAGCACAAATTAAAAAGATGAGAAAACTCAACGGCTGCATTAAAAAATTCCAATGCATAATTCCTCCGTGTTGTTGTTCAACTATGTCACGAAAACTTAATGTTCCGGTCATTAACACCAGTGCGATGATTGATAAGCCCATTGACAATTCGTAACTGATAATTTGCGATGATCCACGAATGGCTCCCATCAGCGACCACTTGTTGTTTGATGCCCAGCCACCAATCATAATTCCGTAAACCGAAACAGATACAACTGCAAAAACATACAACACACCAACATTTAAATCAACTGCCTGCAAATAAAATGTTCGACCGAACAAAGTTAATTCTGCTCCCCATGGCAACACTACTCCGGTCATCAGGCAACAAACCATTGCGATGCTTGGACCGAGTACGAACAAAAATTTATTAGAAGCAACCGGAATGATTTCTTCCTTGGTAAACATTTTCACTCCATCAGCAAATGGTTGTAACAATCCCCACGGGCCGGCGCGATTTGGCCCGATTCTGTCTTGCAGAAATGCCGCAACTTTTCGTTCGCCGTAAGTCGAATACAATGCAATAAGCAAAGTCACCGCGAACATTATTACGATGATTATAATCGATGGAAGAAAATTTATGATTGTTTCCATTTAGTTAATTTCAGTTTAAAAATCCCCCCATTTCTCATTGTTCAATTTCGAAAAAAGTTCTTTGGGTAATGCCTTTGTTCCTTCTTCATAGTGATTAGAATTTATCACGCTTTCATTTTCAATTTCGCGCGGTCCTTCAATGGTCCAGTTCTTTGTATCGTAATTTTCGAAGCGGCAATCGTTGCATATGAATTCTTTTAGCTCAGCATGCTGGTCCTTCCTTCCGGTCACGCGATAAATTTCTTCGCCGCGCATCCACAACACTACTTTGCCTGAACACTTCTTGCAATCGCGATGCGCATCCATCGGATTTAAAAACCAAACACGATTGCGGAAACGAAAATGTTTATCAGTAAGAGCACCAACCGGGCACACATCAATCATGTTTCCGCTAAAATCATTTTCCACTGCTTTTTGTATGTAGGTGCTGATTTCAGATTTATCGCCGCGCCATAGAATGCCGTGCTCGCGTCCGTCGGTTAGTTGGTCGGCCACCATTGTGCAGCGATAACAAAGTATGCAACGGGTCATGTGCAACTTTATATCCTCGCCAATATTTATGACATCGAAAGTGCGGCGCTCAAAATCATATCGTGTTTTCTGACGACCGTGGTCGAAAGCAAAATTCTGTAAATCACATTCGCCTGCCTGGTCGCAGATGGGGCAATCGAGCGGATGATTGATGAGGAGAAATTCTACAATTCCTTTTCTTGTTTCTAATACTTCGGGTGAGGTGATGTTTTGCACTACCATTCCTTCCTGCACAGTGGTGCAGCAACTTGCAACCAATTTTGGCATTGGTCGCGGGTCGGCAGTGGAGCCCTGAGAAACTTTTACGAGACAGGCTCTGCATTTTCCGCCGCTTCCTTTTAGCGATGTGTAGTAGCACATTGCAGGTGGAACGATTTCGCCGCCGACTTTGCGTGCGGCGTTCATGATTGTGGTACCTGCCTCAACTTCAATTTCTATGTTGTCAATTGTAACTTTCATTTCTAATTTTTATTTCAAATTGCTGAGGCAACAAAATATTCCTTTGTTGATTTTAACAAACCGTAATTTCTTTTTTGTGCATCGTGCGGATGTTCAACATGCCACTCGAATTCTTCGCGGAAATGACGGATGGCGCTTGCAACGGGCCATGCGGCTGCATCGCCGAGGGGACAGATGGTGTTGCCGTCAATTTTTTTCTGAATGTCCCAGAGTAAATCAACATCGCTGAGTTTGCCGTGACCGCTTTCGAGATTGTGCAGGACTTTTTCCATCCAGCCGGTTCCTTCACGGCACGGACTACATTGACCGCAACTTTCGTGATGATAAAAGCGTGTAAAGTTCCATGTGTTGCGAACAATACACTGGTCTTCATCATAAACTATGAAACCTCCGGAGCCGAGCATGGTGCCGCTTTCGAAACCGCCATCGCTGAGTGATTCGTAACTCATGAGGCGCGGTTCGCCTTTTTTTGTTTTGAAAAATAACTCGGCAGGAAGAATAGGAACAGATGAACCACCTGCCACAACTGCCTTCAACATTTTTCCATCCAACACTCCTCCGCAATATTCATCAGAGTTTAAAAATTCATCAACCTGTAATCCTAATTCAATTTCATACACACCAGGCTTGTTGATGTTTCCGCAAGCAGAAATCAATTTTGTTCCAGTGCTGCGACCGATTCCGATTTTTGCGTAAGCATCGCCGCCATTATTTATTATCCACGGAACGGCTGCAATGGTTTCCACATTATTCACCACTGTTGGATTTCCATACAAACCTTTCACGGCAGGGAAGGGAGGTTTGATTCTTGGCAATCCTCTTTTGCCTTCGAGGGATTCGAGCAGCGCAGTTTCTTCGCCGCAGATGTAAGCGCCTGCTCCGGGGTGCACGACAAGTTCCAAACTATATCCTGTTCCAAGAATGTTATGTCCGAGCCAGCCGGCTGCGCGTGCTTCGGCAATGGCATTTTCAAGAATTGTTTTTATCCAACGGAATTCGCCGCGGATATAAATGAATCCGAGATTGCTTTCGAGCGCGATGCTTGATGTAATCATTCCTTCAATCAACAGGTGAGGAATGAACTCCATTAAAAATCTATCTTTGAAAGTTCCGGGTTCGCTTTCGTCGGCATTGCAAACGAGGTAGCGAAGGTTGCCGGATTTTTTGTCAATGAAACTCCACTTCATTCCGGTTGGAAATCCTGCGCCACCACGACCACGCAATCCACTCTTCTTTACTTCTTCCACAATATCGGCGGGTTTCATTTCGCGCAAAGCTTTCTCAACAGAATTGTATCCGCCTTGCTGCCGATATACTTCGTAAGATTTTATTCCGGGTTTATCAATGTGTTCGAGTAAAATTTTCTTTGCCATATCAGTTCCTGTTAAATCCTTTCATTCTAAAATCCTCCAACAATTTGTCAACTTTTTCTTCTGAGTTTAAATGCTCGTAATAATATTCTCCGATTTGCATCATAGGAGCATAACCGCAAGCGCCGAGGCACTCAACAGTTTTTAAAGTGAACAATCCATCAGAAGTTGTTTCACCAATACTTATTTTCAATTTCCTTTTCAGATAATCAATCAACCACTCTCCTTTCATAATGGCACATGGACCTGTGTGGCATACTTCCAACAGAAATTTTCCAACGGGTTTGAGATTATACATAGAATAAAATGTTGCCACTTCATAAACTTCAATCGGGCGCAGGTTCATCAGCTCCGCAACCTTATCCATTGCTTCCACGCTCAACCATCCTGCATTTTCATTTTGCACAATGTGTAATACCGGCAGCAAAGCAGATTTGCTTTTTCCTTCGGGATATTGATCCATTACACCACGAATCTGATTCTGAATTTCTTCGGAAGGATTAAATGGTTTGTTAGTTTTTACGGCAAGCATTTTATTAAATCAAAAATTAAATATTAAAAATTGAAAAAACTTTCTCTGTCGAACTTCATTATCAAATCAAAATTATGCGTCCAATTCACCGGCAATAATGTTCATACTACTCATGGCAACAATAGCATCGGACAGCAAGCAACCTTTTACCATTTCAGTAAATGCCTGGTAATAAATAAAACACGGACGACGGAAATGCAAGCGATAAGCTGCGCGACCACCATCGCTGATTAAATAAAATCCAAGTTCACCGTTACCACCTTCAACTGAATGATACACCTCTCCTTTTGGTGCATCAATTTCACCCATTACAATTTTGAAGTGGTAGATGAGCGCTTCCATGTTATTATACACCTCTGCTTTTGGAGGAAGATAAAACTGTGGTGCATCAGCATGATAAGGTCCGGCTGGTAATTTATCCAATGCCTGACGAATGATTTTTAAACTCTCCCATATTTCCTGGTTGCGAACCATGAAGCGGTCGTAAGTATCTCCCTTAGTTCCTACCGGTATGTTGAATTCAAAATCTTCGTAGCTACTGTAAGGACTCATAACACGCACATCGTAATCAACGCCTGTTGCGCGCAGGTTTGGGCCGGTGAAACCATATTGCAATGCAAATTCAGGAGTAGTGGGAACCGTTTGCGTTCTGTCCATAAATATTCTATTGCGCACCAATAAATTTTCAAACTCCTTCCATCCTTTTGGAAAATCGCGCAGAAACTCTTCGAGTTTTTTAAATGCAATTTCGTTGAAGTCGCGCTCCATACCGCCCACTCTTCCAATGTTAGTGGTGAGTCGGGCGCCGCAAACTTCTTCCCATATTTCATAAATTTTTTCGCGCCATTGAAACACATAGGTGAAGCCGGTGAGTGCGCCGGTATCGACTCCAATTACACTGTTGCATACTATGTGATCGGCAATGCGGGCAAGTTCCATAATGATTACTCGCAGGTATTGTGCGCGCTTTGGTACTTGTACACCGAGCAATTTTTCAACGGTCATGTGCCAGCCCATATTATTAATTGGAGAGCTGCAATAATTTAATCTGTCGGTTAAAGGTGTTACCTGATAAAACGGACGGTGTTCGGCAATTTTTTCGAACGCGCGGTGTATGTATCCAATGGTTGAATCGCCGCTGACAATTCGTTCTCCATCTATCTCAACAATGTTCTGAAACACGCCATGAGTGGCTGGATGAGTTGGTCCGATATTGAGGGTGATGGTCTCTTTTTCTAAAGAGTCGGCTGAATGTTTAATGTGATCCTGTTTGCTCATCTGTTTTAGTTTTCACGGTTCACATTTATCCTTCCAAACATTTTATCGTCTTTATCAATGCGCGTGTTATCTTCCAATGGATATTCTTTCCTCATTGGAAATATTGTCATTTCATCAACATTTAAAATCCGTTTTAGATTCGGATGCCCTTCGAAAATCACTCCATAGAAATCATATGTTTCGCGTTCCATCCAATTCGCTCCTTTGAATACATTGACAGCGGTTGGAATTTTTGGTTCGCCACTTAGGGCAACTTTTATTCTTACCCGAAGATTGTGCATTAAAGAATGAATGTGATAAACCACTTCGAATTTTTCGGCTTTATCTGGAAAATGAACGGCGCAAACATCAGTGAGGAAAATAAACTGCATGGCTTCATCATCTCGAAGAAATTGAAGTAATGGTATGATTGAATCTTTATCTGTTCGCAAAGTCAACATCCCATACGGTTCTTCGGGTGAATGAACTTTTGCTCCGAATTTTTCAGCAATCCGTTCTGTTACTTTTTTATAATCAATTGTTTCGTTCATCTTATTCCGTATGATTCCAATAATGCTTTGTATTCGGGTGAGTTTCGGCGACGCTGCGATTCGTTATGAACCAAATCCTGTATGCGCATGAAGCCATCAATAATTTGCTCAGGGCGCGGCGGGCAACCGGGTACATAAACATCAACAGGAATAATCTGGTCGATTCCTTGTAGCACGGAATAAGTATCAAAAATTCCACCGCTCGATGCACATGCGCCTACTGCAATGACCCAGCGTGGCTCAGCCATTTGTTCATATACCTGTTTTAAAACAGGACCCATTTTTTTTGCAATGGTTCCCATCACCATTAATAAATCTGCCTGGCGTGGCGAGAAACTTAATCGCTCGGCACCGAAGCGCGACAAATCATAATGCGGTCCCATGGTGGCCATAAATTCAATTCCGCAACATGAAGTTGCAAATGGCAATGGCCAAATGGAATATTGTTTTGCCAATCCAATTGCTTTATCAAAACTGGTGGCATAGTAACCGGGACCGCCAACTCCAAGTGGTGGTGCTACTATTTTTGCCTGTACTGTATTTGTATCGAGTGCCATTTGGCTAAGAGTTAAAATGTTTTGTGTTTATTGTTTCAGGTTAACTTGATAGCGTATTAATTTATATTTTCTATTCCCAATCCAACGCACCACTTCTGATTACATAAATTAAACCGCACAACAACAAACCCATGAACAGTAACATGGTGATTAAACCGCTCATTCCTAAATCGAGAAAGTTAATTGCGTATGGATATAAAAAGATTACTTCCACATCAAACAATACAAAAAGAATGGCTGTTAAAAAATACTTGATGGCAAATGGTTGCCGTGCATTGCCAACAGATTCAATTCCGCTTTCAAATGGTTTTAATTTTTTTTTGGTCGAAAGTCGCGGCCCGATAATGTGTGTAACAAACATGGTGACACCAACAAAACCTGCGGCCACAAAAAACTGAATAACAATTGGAAAAAAATCTACCGGAGAACTGTTCATGAAAAAAAATTACACTTTTTTATGCGCGACAAAATAAGGTAAGCACTATCAATAAAACAAGGAGGAAAATCAGGTTTGACAAGTTCGTTTTAAGTATTAATCTGAATCTGAAATTCATTCTGAAAACATACTACTTAGAAAAAGACATTGCAACTTATTAACCTCACACCTAACCCCTCTCAATGAATAAATGGAGAGGTGAACCGACGATTGAAAACATTACTCAAATATTTTATGAGGAAGTCTATTTTTGAATCTCAATTAATAAAAATAAATATAAAAAAAAAGTTACCGGCATAGGCGGATTATTTTTCAAATGCGATAATCCTGAAAATATCCGTGCGTGGTATGCAACTCATCTGGGTTTGAAAACGGATAGTTACGGAACCAGTTTCGAATGGAAGAAATCAACAGGCGAAAAAGCATTTTCGGTTTGGAGCACTTTTAAGAATGACACAAGATATTTTGAACCTTCACAAAAAGAATTTATGATCAACTTCAGAGTTGAAAATCTGGAATGGTTAGTTGAAGAATTAAAAAAAGAAGGGGTAACAGTGTGTGATGAAATTGAAGTTTTTGAATATGGAAGGTTCGTGCATATACTTGACCCGGAAGGAAATAAACTTGAGTTATGGGAAGCCAACGATATTGAGTATGATAAAATGATTGGTGAAACACGAACCTTGTGATGAAAGTTTTTTTTCAATTTGAACATTAAAAATTTTACAATAATCATTTACATTTCCGGTCAATTTAAAATATGAAATTCCTTTTTCTTTTTCTGATTCCTTTACTTTTTATCAGCTGTGGAAACGATGCCTGTAAAGAATTCAGTTGCCTGAACGGAGGTTATTGCGATGGTGATACCTGTGTTTGTCCATATGGATACCGCCAACGATTGCTTTATCCGGAAATCCGTTGAGAAGGTTCTTATCACTAAAATTGTCATCTCCGAATTTCCACGATACAATGATTTTGATGACAACTGGGATACAGATGCTATTGGCCTTCCTGATATTTTTCCAATGATAAAGGATGATAACAGTACAACTCTGTGGTCGAGTAAAACAAGTACTGTAACAGATGCCATTTATAATAACTCGTATGAATTTAATATTGTTCCTGCGCTTGAAATTACTGAATTAGAAACTGCTTATGATTTTATTTTATATGATAATGATGGTGGAAATGAATACATGGTTCAGCGAAGTGCAAATATTTATATTGCATCAGCCGGATTTCCATCTGTAAAAAGTTTAGGATATCAAAATGATGACTTTCAAAAGGCCATTCATTTGGAGTATATTTTTAAAAAATAAATTAACTATTGAAGGGAACGAAATTATTTTCAGGAACTTAAATTTTAATTTTTTTTGGCTTTGCAAATTTAGGTAAGTAAGTGCAATTATTTTAATTAACTGATTATATGTTATGAAAATGATGTTTCTTATTTGCGGCCAATAAAAGTGGCGTCCATTCCATTTTTTTAATGAAAGGATTTTGTCGGACCGAGCAATCTTGTTTTAAACAAATGATGCACGAATCAACCGGAATACATGGGTCGGCATGAATAAATATTTCCAGTTCCTGTGGATAATTTTTGCGAAGCATGACTTCAATATCATTGACCAATGTATGTGTTTCAGTCAAGCTGTGGTAATACGGAAATGTAACATGACAATCAATATGAATATCGGAACCATATTTTACTATGCGCAGGTTGTGTACATCTATCCAATCGGGTTTGCGATTATTCATAAAATGAGTTGATACAGTTTTCATTAAATCACTATCCGCTTCATCCATCAATGCGGCAACCGATGGTCGAATAATTCGATAACCGCTTCGCAACATGATTAACCCAAGTATTAACGAAAACAGGGTGTCGATTTCAGGCATGTTGGTAATAACCACCACAATAATTCCGGCAACTCCTACAAGTGTGGTCAGGTTATCACTTAGTAAGTGTTTGCCTTCTGCCACCAGCAAAAGTGAATTTGTTTTTTTTCCTTCGCGCACCAGAATTTTTCCAAGAATAAAATTTACCAACGCGGTAGCTGAAATTATAATCAAACCAATATCCATTGCCTGAATGGTTTGTTCGAAAAAAAAGTTGTGACAGGCTTTTACAAAAATGAAAAGGCCGGCAAGAAATATCAAAATTCCTTCTGTAACACTGGCCAGAAATTCAATTTTGCCGTGACCATACGGATGGTTTTCATCTTTTGGCTGCGCTGATAAATGAATGCTGAAAGCTGCAAAGGCACTTGCCACTACATTTATAATACTCTCCATGGCATCAGATAAAATGATGTTGGAGTGAGTGAGAAAGTACGAAAAAAATTTAGCAGCCAGCATCACGATGCTAACTGCTAAAGAAATTTGTATCAGTCTTTTTTTACCGCTCAATAAATTCATGCGGCGAAAATAGTTTTAGCTCTTCATGATTTTTCGGTATGCCACTCCTTTATCAGTGGTAATTTTTAACCAGTATTCACCAACCGGTAAATCCGATAGGTTCACTTGGATGGAGTTAGAATTTTCCATTTTCAGTTTTGTAATCAGCTGACCTAACAAATTATACAACGCGATATCGGCAATGGTTAATTTGCTTGCATCAATAGTTAACCAATCATGCGTTGGGTTTGGATAAATGAGCCAGCTATTCACTTCATCAATGGCATCGATGCCAACATTTGATGAAACTGTTGTTGAAACTACTTTAATACATCCCTTTGTATCTGTTATGGTTACTGTATAAACACCAGCAGCTAAACCAGCAATATCCTGATCGGTTTCGCCGGTTGACCAAATGTATGTGTATATTGGAGTACCGCCTGTTGGTGTTAAATTGATTGCGCCACTGTTGGTTCCATCGTCAGCTGTAATTGCTACATTTCCTAAAAGTGCAGGAGGTTGTGTAATGGTAATTTGTGCTGTGGCAAGACATCCTAAAGCATCCGTAACTGAAAATGAATAGCTGCTGCTTGCCAGGTTATTAATGGTTGAAGTAGTTGCACCGTTTGACCAGACAAAAGTGTAAGGTGAAGTTCCGCCAACAAAAGCCCCTGTGGCGCTTCCATTATTTTGCGAGAAACAAACAATATTGGTTCCCGATGCTGATGCGTTAATAGCCGGTCCAATGATTATGTAGTTGGTTTGAACAACAGAATCCACTCCGAGTGCATTTGTTACAATAAGTTTTACAGGATAAGTGCCAGGAGTATTATAAACAACGGTTTCATTATTTGATATTCCAAACGATGGTGTTCCACCTTGAAAATCCCATGAATAGGTATTGGCAAAAATACTGGTACTTGTAAATTGAATTGAAATGCCGGCACACCCTTGCATTGTGCTTGATATAAATGAGGCGGTGGGCGCCGAAAGTGAGGCAGCATATAAATCACATTCCCATATTCCTCTTCCGTAGGTTGATGCACGAATTTTACTTGAAGGGTAATGGATTTCTAATTCGGTAACCACAACATTAGGTAATGCATCAGAATACACAATCCAGTTTCCGGTGTTATCGTCACGATAAAAAACTCCGATATCAGTGCCGCAGTATAATGAATTTGCGCTGCTGCCATTTACATACACCACACAATTGGCAGGCACATTAGGTAATCCGGTTGAAATATTATTCCATGTTTGCCCGGCATTGCTGCTATACATTACCTTGTTTGCAGCATTGTATCCTGAAAGACTTACCCAAACTTTATTTGGGTCAGTGTTGCTTATGGCAATATAGGTAATTGATCCTGAGGTAACCGGAATCCCGGCGGTTCTATCTGTAAATAATGTTCCGCCATTGGTTGAAACAAAAAACCTGTCAGATTTAGCGCAGTAGATATAACTTGTGTTTGATGGAGCAACGGCCAGCGATTTTAATTTGCCGGATCCTGGAGTAACAGCACCCAATGCGGTCCACGATGTTCCGCTGTTGGTTGATTTATACACTTTTGTTTTACCAACATAAAGCGTTGATGAATTTACAGGGTCTTGTACATAAGGTGTTACCCAATCGCCATCTTCATCTTCAGTTCCTGCGGTTCCGCCTGAATTTACTATAGGATTATTTCCAAATGAATTCCCTCCGTTGGTTGATTTATAAATTTCGCCATAATACAATTCGGCATACATGGTTTGAGACGATGCCCATGATATAATTGTTTCCATTCCATCTCCGCCCAATACTTCTTCCCATGCGCCTGCTATGCAACGATTAGTACCGTTATCTTGCCAGCCCGACATGGTAATTGTTGCATTAGTTGCGGCACAACTCAATCTGTAAGCCTGCGCAATTTGTAACCCATCGCTTAAATCAGAAAAGGTGCTTCCGTTATTAGTTGTTTTGTGCACTCCACCATCTGAACCTACAAAACAGGTGCTTGTTCCAGGCATAAATATTACTTCATGAATATCAGGGTGAATTTTAGCATTTGTACCATATCCTGCACCATGTATGCTCCAGGTTGAACCTCCATTTGCCGATTTATAAGTATGAATACCACCAACAACCACTGCATTAGCATCTAAAGGTGAAGCATCAATTGCCAAATCGTACCAACCTTGTCCGCCGCCACCGGTTCCATTGGTATTAAACCCAAGAATATCATAAGTAGTATTCATTGATGTAAAGGTTGTTCCAGAATTAGTTGATTGGTAAAAAGCACCTAATCCCCAATCCGCATTATCGGCTGTAACAGCATAAACATAATTTGCATTAGCAGGAGTAACTGCAATTTTCATTCTATCGCCTCCTGTTGGAATATTGGTTACCAAACTGAAGTTTAAACCGCCATCTGTACTTTTATACAACCGTTCAGTACAAGCATAAACTACACTTGGATCACCGGGTTTAAATTCAGCATCTTCATAATTACCTCCTGATCCAACCTGTGTCCAGTTTGTTCCACCATTTGTTGATCTGAAAATACCGCCACTAACACCGCCATAATATCCATTTGTAACTGCAATTAAAATATTTGTGTTTGATGGATTAATAAGAATTCGTGCAACGGTTAACCGGCTCGACACATTATAATTTAAGCCGGTTGTATTCCATGTGGCTCCGCCATCAATTGATTTTAACAAACCAATTGAATAGGTATCACCAGCATCCTGATCGCCGGTGGCCAGGTACATAATGTTTGTATTATTTGGGTCAATGGCTAAATCAGAACAACCAATAACGGCAAGATCATCAGTATTTGTAGTCCAATTTGATCCACCGTCAATAGATTTCCATAAACCACCTGCAGGTGCGCCGGCAAAAATTATATTGTTATTTCCGGGCATAAACCGAATGAAGTTAATGCGCCCCGAACCGCCGCCATCAGGCATTTGAGTTGTTGGGCCAATAAGCGACCATGCTGTAGATCGCGTATTATTTAACATTGGTTTTACCTTAATTACATATTCATTATATGCAATTGACTGGTCAAACCTTTCGCCGGTTGACGAAACACGCGGAGCCATAAACCATTCCCATCTTTTAAATTGCTCGAACCCGGGAACCTCAAATTCACTTTCTCTTTGCTTTACTTTTAAAATACCATTCTCCTCTTTTGATTCCTTACCATGTTGTTGCACATAATTATAATAGTACTGGTTGAACGCATTTTGTACATCAAAAAAATTAGCTGTTGGATCTTTCATTAACTCCACCCAACTTGTTTGCGCATTGGAAAAAGAAAAGCAAAAAATTAATAACACCATTAAAGTGGTAAAAAACCGAGAGAATTTATTCATTTGGTAAATTTTATTTTAGAGGTTCAAATGTATCTTAAAAACACATTGCTCAAATTAATTGTTTCCATCGGTATTCCACATCTTATTACCGCTACAAATAAGACAAAATCCACAGCTGAATAATTCATAAACAAAAAATTTAAACCGACTTTTTACATAGGCAGCACGCTTATAGTTGTTCGCAACTATTAAATAATTTATCGGTAATGAAATTTAATTTTAATTCATTGAAAATTTCAAAATACAAACCATGATAAAAATTACAGCCTTGTCAAACATATTTCCACTTAGAAAAATCCTTTTTAGTTTGTTATTCCTTCTGCATTTTACAAATATTATTCACGCACAGGAACAAGCCACTATAAATCTATCGCTTCGTAATTATGTAATTGAAAATTCAACCAGTAATGAATTACTTCAGTTACTTGTTCAGGGCAATGAAACTATTATTCAAAATGCGGTAAAAAATCTGGGAGGAAATTTTAAATATTCAATAAATCAAATTTCAGCTGTTACACTTCCGGTAAATAAAATTTTTATTTTATCGCAAACCAGCGGAATAAAAAGAATTGAAGGCCGCCATGGAATTGGTCATACTTTAGATGATCAGACCGATATTCATGCTAACATTACTCCTGTAAAGCAAGGTCAGTCACCTCTCCCTCAAGCATATGATGGAACCGGAGTAATAATCGGGATTATTGATACTGAAATTGATATTTACCATCCCGATTTTATTGATGCCAGCGGAAACACTCGGATAAAATATTTATGGTCGCAAATTGATACTTCTGGCGGAAGCACACCCATGCCGTTTAACTATGGCCAGGAATGGGATGCAGCCTCAATAAATGCCGGTTGTTTATATGTTCCAACCACGAGCGCGCTCAGTCATGGCAGTGTGGTAACCGGAGCAGCTTGTGGCGATCCTGATAATACACTTTATCAGGGAGTTGCACCCAAGTCGGATATTATTTTTGTGGCTGCTGACTTAGGCCCAAATTTTTTAAACAATACCGTTGATGCAGTAAATTATATTTATACAAAAGCCGTTTTTTTAGGAAAACCCTGTGTAATAAATGCAAGTGTTGGAACCTATAATGGTTCGCATGATGGATTGGATTTACCCGCTTTATCCATTTCAAATTTAATTGTTGCTGATAGTTCCCGTTCATTTGTTGCAGCCGCCGGTAATGCGGGAAACAGATTATTGCATCTGCAATATCCGGTTGAAACAGATTCAGCATTTACCTGGTTTAAGGTTAATCCTTCTACTCAAAATGTTATTTACGAATTATGGGCTTACAAAAGTCAGTTTGATAATGTGCAATTTGCTATCGGTGCTGATTTAAACAGTCCATATACTTATTTAGGAAGAACAAATTATTACAACATATTAACCGATTTTATTTTTTCAGGCGGCTTTGCACAGCTAAATGATACATTAAAAACATGGGCAGGAACACCGATCGCAGATTTTAGTATTCAGGCAGAAACTATTGACACTACTTATCATTTATTAATTACAATAAATACAAACAATGCCTCAAACTTTTCCAGGTTAATTACCAAGGGGGTCGGTCAGTTTGATATCTGGAGCCAACCTACTTATACCGGAACAAGTGATATGATTAAAACAGTAAGTTTGCCGCCGGTTTCATCTTATCCGGATGTTGCACGATACAGAAGTCCGAATCAAACACAAACAATTGTAAGCAGTTTTCAATGCAGTGAAATTGTAATCACTGTTGCCAATTTCAATAACCGGAACACATGGACCGAAGTTACAGGAAGTACTTATTCTACCACAGATACAGTTGGTGAACGGGGCTTTACAAGCAGTATTGGTCCCACTCGCGATGGCAGAATGAAACCGGATATTTCTGCCTCAGGCAATAATACTTTCGGCGCATTAATGTTAAGTATGCAAGCGACATTTATTGGTGGGGCCAGTTCCTGGAAAGTTAGTGCTGATAGTCTTCACCTGATTGATGGCGGAACCAGCATGGCAGCACCGGTAGTTGCCGGAGTAATCGGGTTGTATATGCAACGATATCCTTCGCTTGATTGGAAAGAAATAAAGGATGCTTTACTTGCATCAGCATACACCGACAGCTTCACTACTACACTGGTGCCAAATATTAAATGGGGATATGGAAAAGTTGATGCCTTTAATTTTTTACAAACTTTACTTGTTTATGGCTGCACCGATTCAACTGCCTTAAACTACAATCCATTAGCAACGATCAACGACAGCAGTTGCATTGTTGATGGAATTGCGGAATTAAAAAGCACAATTGATTTTACCATTTACCCAAACCCCACTGCAAATGAGTTTAATATTTTTTATTCGCACACAACTGCAGAACAAATAATTACAATTGTCAATATTTATGGGCAAGAAATTTTTTCGAAAAAATTAATTTCTGATTCAGAAAATAATCATGAAATAAAAAATCAAAATAAAGTGGATTTTAAAAATTACCCATCCGGAATTTACTATTGTATTTTAAAAGATGGAAAAACTATTTTGGCGGTCAGTAAGCTGGTAAAATTATAAATGGAAAAAAACCGAACACCACTGCTCTCTGCTTCTGATATTAAGAAAAAGATTGAGCGAATCAGTTTTGAGATTCTTGAAAACTGCGATGAAAATGAAGAGATAGTTATTGCCGGTATTAAAGAAAACGGATATATACTGGCAGACAAATTATATAAACAATTAAAAAACAATTCCGGTTTGTCAATCAAAATATGTTTTATAACTATTACTAAAACAAATCCTGTATCTGAAAAAATAATTTGCAGCATGCCGGATGTTGAGTTAAAAAACAAAACCATTATTGTGGTAGATGATGTGGCGCACACCGGCCGCACCTTATTTTTTGCCATGAAACCGTTAATGCTATCAGAACCTAAAAAAGTGCAGGTAATGGTATTGATTGA
Organism: Chitinophaga pinensis; assembly: GCA_945903305.1. GTDB lineage: Bacteria > Bacteroidota > Bacteroidia > Chitinophagales > UBA10324 > UBA10324. The sequence continues at coordinate 19,158 of CAMDOA010000005.1, read as the reverse complement.
TAGAAAGCATAAACAATTTCCAGTATCGGCAGATTATGTGGGCTTACTGTTATCAACGAATATGCAGGAACACATTACGGTAGATTTTGGTGAAGAAACAGGTGTTTATCTCAGTTAAAAAATACAGTTTTCAATTTTGCATTCACCCTGTTTCTGAAATAATTTTTTAATAAAGTGTTTTATTTGAAATGAATATTGATGCAATCCGTGACTACTGTCTTGCTAAACCGGGAGTGGAAGAATCATTGCCATTTGGGCCTGATGTTTTAGTTTTTAAAGTATCAGGGAAAATGTTTTTACTTCTTCCTTTGAATAATGAACCGGTTCAATTTAATGTGAAATGCACTCCTGAATTAGCAATTGAATTGCGCGAACAATTTGATTGTATTCAACCGGGCTATCACATGAACAAAAAACACTGGAACACCATTATTGTAACCGGAAAACTGACCACCTCGCAACTTAAAGAATGGATTGATTTATCTTATAGTTTAATTTCAGAATCAAAAAAAATAAAGACTAAAAATTAAAATTTATCTTTCTGTTTTTAATAAATAGAAATTCTGTTTTTCAATTCAATCACCCTGCTGTTTGTTATTAATTTCATTTTTATAACTCAATATCATTTGCATTAAATTTTCAATCGAAATATTTTCTGTATTAATTTGAATTGGTGCTTTCGAATAAAATACTTCACGCTCATTATACTTTTCCTGAATAAAATTAATCAGCTTTACGCCGTTCAAATTATTCAGCAGTGGTCTTTTCTTTTTTGATTCACCAACTCTTTTCAAAATTTCTTCAGTAGATATTTTCAACCAAACCACAATACCTTGCTTTAACATCCAATTCATATTATCAAAAAAACACGGAGTTCCGCCGCCGCAACTCACAATACAATTTTCGTTGGTGTTTATTGCTCGCAATGCCCCCCCCTCTTTTGCTCTGAAATACTCTTCTCCCTTTTCAGTAAATATTTCTGATACCGTTCTTTTTTCATTGGCTTCAATAACCCTGTCTAAATCAATAAATTTCATTTTCATCAATTTAGCTAATCGCTTTCCTTCTCGTGATTTCCCGGCGGTCATAAACCCGATAATGAAAATTGTTTTCATGAAACAGGTTTGTTCATTTTATGGTGCATCAGTTAATAATCTTCAATTTCTCAACTAAAATATCAGCGTTTCCCATTTACTCACAGCTCCAAGAATTCCCATCTGACTGCTTACATTGCTATAAACCTGCACCGGTTCTGAAAACGGATTATCTTTATTGTTGTAATAATTCTGCAACGATGTCAGGTATAAATAACTTTCTCTGCTGAGTGAATAAACTTTGTAGGTTAAATGATTGCTTCCAAAACTTCCTCCATATGATTCGCTTTTAAAACGAATTGTATAAACTGAACCCTCAAATGAAAAATCAGTAAACATTAATGCAGCAGAATATTGTTGTGAATTGCCAATCAGCGGATCATCAGTAGTCAGATACAGCATGCTAGAATATTCTTCATTGGAAAAAGTATCAGCGTAAATATCAACTGCCTTAATCATATAATAGTTTTCGCCGCTTGGGTCGTTTATAGTAATGCTTCCTTCTAACGCATTTGAACTCCATTGTTGGTTGGTTGTACTTGGGACTAATGAATAAGAAAAAGTATCGACCTGCGGAGGTGCTGGAATGGATGTAGTTGCTTCAATGGCTTCATCAAACCCGGGAGCTGAAACTCTGACCTTGTATGTTCTTCCAATAACAGGATGATAGTTGTGAGCATAATTTCCGAATGACGCATAAGGAATATTGAATAACAGATTTCCATCTTCATACAAATCAACAATGGCATTGGTAATTGAATCCGGAAATCCGGTAGCAAGAGCACCTACAGTTCGTGTAACAAATACACTGATGGTGGTATCGGCATCCAATGTTGCTGTCATGACCAACCGTTTTTTAAATTCCTTCTGGTCAATGTCAATTATTGTTTGACAGGATTGCAAGGAAACAAGAATGAGGAGTAGGCTGAGTGAAGTAAGAAAAAATTTATTACTCATCAGATGAAATTTTATCAAGTGGAATTCGTGAATCGTTGATTTCATACTAATTAAAATGAAGCGAGTAAGAAATGGATGGAATGATTGGAAACAGACTAATCATTTTGTATTGCGGATTTCCCTGATTATCGGCATCTAAAAAATAGAAGTATGGATTTTTGCGGCTATACAAATTGTAAATGCCCAAGCTGAAAGTTCGATCGCCCCATTTCTTTTTCTTGTGCCAGTTGAAACCAATATCCAATCGGTGATAAGCCTTCATGCGCGTGCTGTTTTTATCTCCATAAAATTCAACCGCCGGAGCATAATATCCATAGTTGCCTCCGTTTAAAATATTGTTGAGCGAATTGTTTCCACCATCAAAATATTTTGCAACCGGTAAGGTAATGGCATTGCCGGTTCCATAAACCCAGGTGAAACCGAAATCACAATTTTCGGTGAGTTTGTAAGTGCCCACAATTTCTAGATCATTTCTTCTATCGTACTTGTAGGGGAATTTATTTCCAAAATTTATTTCATCAAACTGCCGCCAGCTCCAGCTTAAAGTATAACCAACCCACCCGGTGAGTTTGCCGGTTTTTTTCTGAATAAAAATTTCGCTGCCATAACTCCACCCGCGTCCGATGGCCACTTTATCTTCCCATGTTTCGGCGGTGCTTAAAAAGTTGGCGCCACCTAAATAATCAATCACTCCATGCATGTCTTTGTAATAACCTTCGAGTGTGAATTCGCAATTGTGATTATTTATTTTGAACGATTGACTGTAGCCAATTGCCGGTTGCCACGAATATTGTGCCGGCACTTTATCAGTTGCTGGCACCCACAAATCAGTGGGCAAACCAATGTTGCTGTTTGAAAGCAAATGAATGTATTGTTGCATCGTGCAGAACGATGCTTTCACCGAACTGTTTTCCTTTAACAAGTAACGAAGCGAAATGCGTGGTTCCGGTTTGGTGTACCACTTTCCCTTTACTAAATCCGCGGAGTAGTGCAAACCAATATTCGCTTTCAGTTTTTGAGATAACTGCCAATCATCTTCGATATATATATATCCTTCGTTTGAATAAATAGGTTTTGCACCCACAGTTGTATCGAGCAAACTGTTGTTGTTTTGTTCTGACAGATATTGATAAGCGCCGGTGCTGAATTGATGATAAGTGTATGCAGCGCCTATTTTTATATAATGATTCGGAGTGGGGATCCAGTCAATATCATTTTTCACAGTATAATCCTGCACGCCGGAAAGATAAGTGAGTGCATCGTTCTGAATAGTAGTTCCAAAATCGTCGATAGTTTTTTGATAAAGTTCTGCACCAATATCAAATTTGAATTTTGTATAAATCAAACTCAGGTTGTTAAATGTTTTTTTATTGTACTGATGATTCCAACGAAGTGTGCTCGTAATGTTTCCCCAACCTAAACTATACTTATCACTGGTTTCCACTTGTTCAATTCCGGTGTCGTACTTGTTTTCGCTCCTGGCATAAAATTTATCGTTGCCCAGGTAACCGCTTAAATAAATTCTGTTTTTTGAATTGAGGGTGTAGTTAACCTTTCCGTTTAAATCATAAAAATAATAACCGCCTGTTCCTTGTCCTTGTGCCATGGAATAAATTATTGGCTTGGCAATTATATCCAGGTAAGTTCTTCGTGCTGAAATAATGAACGACGATTTGTTTTTTTTAATTGGCCCTTCGAAAGTAAACTTGCTTGATATAACACCCACAGTTGCATCCACTGTAAAATCCTGCTGATTACCATCCTTCATTGCAATATCAATCACTGATGATAACCTACCGCCGTATCGTGCAGGAAATCCACCCGTAAAAATGCTGACATTTTTTATGGCGTCAGGATTAAAAACCGAGAAGAAACCAAACAAGTGCGACACATTATAAACCGGTGCACCATCCAGTAAAATTAAATTCTGATCGGGGCCGCCACCTCGTACATACAAGCCGCTGCTTCCTTCGCCGCCAGATTGAATGCCGGGAAGTAATTGAATAGCTTTTAACAAATCGGCTTCACCAAACAAGGCTGGTATATTTTTCAGCTGGTCGGGTGTTAAAGTTATTTCGCTCATTTGCGAGCGCTCCTGAATTTGTTCGCCTCTTGAACCGGTTACAATTATTTCACCCAGTGTTACTGATGGTGAAAGCAACAGATTGATTTCTTTATCAATCGTCATCGGGTATTTTAATATTTCTGTAGTGTAGCCCACATAACTTGCAATTAAAGTTGCTGAATCGGTTCCGGTGAGTGTGATGCTGAAAAAACCAAAAGCATTTGTAGCTGTACCAACTTTTCTGATTGGGTCAAAAACATTGGCGCCTATCAATCGTTCATTTGTTTTTGCATCGCTCACATATCCGCTAAAGGTGAATGATTGCGCCGATGAAAAATTTGTATTGAATAAAAAAAGCAACCAGAGGAGAGCAATGAGTTTTATAAAATGCATTCAGTTATTTTAAGTTTTTGTCCGGATATATATTTTTCATTTTTTAATAGAAACTTATTGGAAATAGTTGGCTTTTAAAAAAAACGAAATGTAAACAAGGGAATGCAAAAGCGGTGTGAACGGAAATTAAATTTTGTTATTGTTTCGTAAAACAAAAAAGAGGTCGCCAACCGGTGACCTCCTGGCATGTATTTCAAGCTATTAATTTTATTTAACCACACTTAGTTTTTTCATCATACTATTTGCTCCATCAGTAATTTCAACAAAGTACATTCCGGCAGTGAGTGAACTAACATCAGCTTTCAATACATTTTTTCCGGCATTTAATTTCACTGTTTGCGAAAGCATTTCACTTCCCAAAATTGTATAGAATTTAATTTTTGCATTATTGCTTGCATCGTTGCTGTTAATCAGCAACGAAACCGATTGTGTTGCCGGATTCGGGTAAAGTGTAAACTCCAAAACTTTGTTTGCGGTTATTTCATTTACCGATTCTAAATCATCAATGGTATTTAAAGTGGTGTTTGTTTTAACCGGTGCGTTGTAATCAAAATAAATGGAAACCGAATTTTTTATTTCTGTTCCAACAGCCAGATTTGGTTTCTGATGAATGGAATACATCAGGATTCCGATGCTGCCAAGCGGACTGCTTGCGCTGTCGGGTAAATTGATGTTATCGAATGTGAATTTTACAATTCCATCTTCACTGACATCTGTTACATAACTATGATTCGACCAGTAAGGCATCAACGAAGTAATATCAAGGTCGCTATCCAAAGTATCAATCAACACTACTTTTTGTGCGGCATAAGTTCCGGTATTTTGAAAGTGAAGCGTGTAGTTCAAAACTGAATCATCAACGGTAATATATCCGGGAGCGCCTGTTCCGTTTGGATTCACTTCTTTAAAATTCGGATCCCACGAACCAACTACTGTATTGATAAAATAATTGACATTGTTCCACGGAGTATAATCATTCAACCAATTAGTAATAGGAGAAGTGTAGGCAACGGTATCCTGAAAAACTACTGCAGTTCCCAATGGAATATTAGTGGCCACATTGTACTGTACATTAAAACTTTGATCAGCAGCCGGTGTAAGTATTGGAAAACCTGCACTGATGCTGTACCAATTCGGATAGGTGCCCGCATTTTGCTGAGTAAATAATGAAGGCGAAACATTGTTGAACACAAGCTGACCATCATGCGTGTAACCCATATCAATATCAGTTTCAGTTAATGTTCCGTTATTCGAAACCACTACTGTTTGATTAAAAATATTTCCGGGAATTGGAGGAATCATGTAGGTAGTTGAAATCTGCACATCATGTATCGGATTAATCACATTGGCAAAATCAACTGTTGAAACACAACCCGATGCAGCAGTAACAGTAACCGCAACCGCATTTATCTGACAAGCTGCTAACGGATAATAATATTGAACTGATTCAGATAAAGTATAAGTACCACTTGGTGCTATGAACGAATAAATTCCATTGGCATCAGTAAAAGTATATCCCAATCCACTTGCATGAATCATGATATTCTGAATACCTACTTCACCGGCATCCCACGCGCAATTACCATTTAAATCTTCATACACTTTTCCGGTAATGGTGCAGAAACAACTGTTGTTAGCTGCATTGTAACCCAGATTAGTCCAGGTATAATCATGACAACCATTGGCATCGGTTACATACACACTGTAGTTTCCGGCAGTAAGCCCTGAAGCTAAATTGGTGGTGCCACCAGTACTCCACGAATAAGAATAAGGAGGAGTTCCGCCATTTACAATAGCTACAATATTTCCATCGGCACTGAAAATGCAACTTGCCGGAGTGGTAGCCACACCCACATTCACCGGACTTGAAACCTGCACCGACGCATATTTTGTTATTGAACAATTCATGTTATCAGTTATTATACACGAGTAACCACCGGCAGCTAAACTGCTGATTGAAGTGTTTGTTGAACCTGTATTCCAAGAATAAGTATATGGAGCGGCACCCGAAGTAACCATCACACTTGCACTTCCATTTGATAACGGACAAGTAGCATTTCCCGTTGAAACATTGGCAGCTACAATACTGATTGGACTTACGGAAACACTTCCGGTTCGTACGCAACCCACTGCATCGGTAATATGAAATCCATAATTACCGGCAGATAAATTAGTTGCTGTAACTCCGTTTTGCGCCGGGAAAGTGTACCAGATTGTGGTGTAAGGTGCGGTGCCTCCGGTAATAACTACAGTAGCAGTTCCTGTAGGCGCAGTGCATGAACTTGGCGTGCTTGAATAAGTTGCTGTAATGGGGGTGCTTGCTAAAATATTTACATAACCTTGCCCAACGCAATTGTTGGCATCAGTAACGGTTACAAAATAATATCCGGCAATTAATCCGGTAGCTGTTTGAGTTTGCTGCCCATTATCCCACATATAAGAATAGGGTGGAACTCCTCCCCCTCCGAAAGCAATGGCGCTTCCATCATTTTGCAAACATGTTGCAGGAGTAGCAGTTGGGTTTGCTATTATAGTGATTGCCTGAGAAATGTAAGCGTAGTTTACGGTATAGCATCCTTGCGCATCAGTAACTGTAACCATGTAACTTCCCATCTGTAATCCTGTGATAGCTGCAGAGTTTGCGCCATTACTCCACTGATAAGAATAAGGAGCAATGCCGCCTGATAAACCCATTACAGTAGCTGTTCCATTTGTGCAATTGGCCGGAGTAGTAGCAACTGTATAAACAATTGATGAACTGTTCCATATCCAGATGGAATCGTAATTAGCATATGAACCATATACACATCCCGCAGCATCGGTAATTAATACCTGGTAATTTCCGGCTGGCAAACTTGCCGGATTTGTAGTTGACATAACAACACCGCTTGTTAATTCAGTCCATACATATGAGTAAGGAGCTGTGCCGCCTGTAACTGTTGCAGTGGCAGTTCCAAGTGCAGGACAAACTGCCCCGGTAGTTGATACATTGTAAGTAAATGGTGGTGCGCCCTGGTAAAAGCCATAAGCACTATTACCAACCCCATCAGAACCCACAACATAAAAATCACAGCCATTGTAATTGAAAATTGTGTCGTTCACTGTGGCCGGAGTTACAAATACAGTTCCGCTCGGGAAATAGTAAGTGAGTGTGTATGGAATGGTTAGCGTGGAAGTTTGCACTTCTAAAATACCATCGTTATTGCAAACCGGTTGCAATAAAACAAAAGTGAGATTAGAAGTTTGTGCGTTACTGAACAAACTGCATGAAATTAAAAAGATCGTTAACAGAATTGATTTCATACTGTTACTGATTTTTGTTTCGAAAAAATGTGTGGTGTTTTTCATAATGAAATTTTTTGATTGAAAGTTTTAGCGCTCTTTGTTATACACGAATTATTTAGCGTGAAAGGTTGGGTGAACGAATTAAAATTCACTCACACAAATATAAGCGTGCCGGTTGCCTGAAATCATTTTCAAATTTTGATTTACTTACTTGTTCAGTAAGTTAAGCCATACATAAATATTAATTATACAAGTTCGTATATCTACCTCAACAAAGTAATGTTCCCATTTTTGAAAATAGCAAGCTCCAAATAATTTTTTCCTGAAATAACAAAAACATAAACACCCACTTCGCAATCTTCGCCATTGTATTTTCCGTTCCAGCTGGCATTTGCATCATTGCTTTCAAATAGCAACTGACCCCAGCGATTATAAATTTTTATTTCGGCTGATTTAAAATCTGAAGCATTTAAAATGTGGAAGAAATTATTGAGTCCATCGCCATTGGGTGTAAATCCGGTTGGAACAATTATATCAACGCAATTGCTATAAGTTATAGTTGCTTCATCTGATATATTGCATCCATAAAAATCAGTAACAGTAACCGAATATATTCCGGCGCCGTTGGTGATTATTAGTTGCTCACCGGAGTTATTGCTCCACAAATAATTGACAAACGAATTTCCGGCATCCAGCATAATTCCATTGCCATTGCAGGTGCTGGTATCGTTGCCGATAAATAATGCAGGATTATTAACTGAAATATTTTTATAATCAGCGGTGGTACATCCTTCGCTGTCGGTAACGGTTACACTATAAACTCCGCTTGTTGCGGCAACTATATTTTCAACGCTACTTCCAGTGTTCCACATATAATTATCGAAACCTGTGGTGGCAGTAATTGTGGCTGATGTATTAATACAAATGACAGTATCGTTTCCAATACTTACTTGAGGAAGATTATTTAAAACAGTAATGGCATCTGCTGCTGTGCAACCATAAATATCAGTCACCGTCACACTATACAATCCAGCCGATGTAATGATGTAGGTTGAATTGCTGCTGTTATTTTGCCAGTGATAATTGGCAAAGCCGCTGCCTGCTGTGATTGAATAATTAAATGCGTTGCAAAAAAGAGTGTCGGTTCCAATATTTATTGCCGGAGTAGAAAGTGAAATTATAATGGTGTCGTATGCTGTGCATGCAAATGAGTCCTTAACTGAAACAAAGTAAGTGCCGGCCGAATAAATCATGATAGATGAATCAACAGAGCCTGTACTCCATTCATACGAAACAAAACCACTGCCGGCATTCAACTGCAATGAATCGTTTACACAAATCGCAGTGTTATTTCCAATATTAATTGATGGCGCAAGAAATAATACACTGATGGTGTCCATGTCAAAACAACCATTGGTATCCATAACCTGAATAAAATAATTTCCTGTTGTTAGCGGAGTTAAAGTTTGCAAGTCAGTACTATTGCTCCAGTGGTAAAGAGCAAAGCCTGCGCCTGCATCCAATGTTATATCGCCGGGATTGCATGCGACTGCGTTGTCGCCTAACCATACTGTGGTTTCAGGATGTTGTGTAATTATTATGGTATCAGTTGCCACACATCCTCCTGCCAGTGTTTTTACCACCCAATAGATTCCGGCAGTATCAATAGTAATGGTTTGATTGGTACTTCCATTACTCCACAATATCAGTGAATCGGAAGAGCCTGCATTTAATGTTTGCGAAAAATTTCCGCAATACATTGTATCGTTTCCAAGATTAACATTGCAGGTAATCGGAGTAAAAAAATTATCGATAAAATTTGGCAATCCTACCATTGCAGTAGTTCCCGGGAAAAGTGTAAAACCAAAATCATCGTAGTTGCATGCAATGCCCGCTTGATTTGGATTATTAATAACTCCAAGCGTAGTTTCAGAATATTTTGAACAATAAATTTTTCCATCAGGTGCTAACTGAAGTGCATAATGATAAACGCCTGTTCCCTGAATTACTGTGTATGGAAAATTTTGAAAATTGGTTATTGATAAATCAAATTGCTCGATGTTTATTCCGGTTAAATCATTATAACCGATATATAATTTTGAATTGTCGGGAGAAAAAGAAATACCATAAGCATTTCCAATACTTGGAATAGGAATATAATTACTCAGTATTCCGGTGCTGGCATCAAAATCAAATAACTCAATAGGGTCATTGGCAACAAAGCATCTGCCGGCAGCCAACATCTGCCCGTTTGGAGAGCTTTTTAAATAACCTATTGTATTTGCCGAACCATTAATAGGTAATCCAATGGCAGTTACTATTGGTGTTCCTACTCCAGCTGCTGTAACCGGATAAGCATAAAACTCATCGGAGGGAAAAGCATGAACCACCACCCAGTAATCAGTACCATTTGAATTTCGTATGGCAGTTATTTTTTCGCAGGCAGGAGTAATTAATTGCGTATTAATACTAACTGCTCCACCTAAGCCGGCGTTTAAATTCATATCAATAACTGAATAACAAATGCCGGCCGCACCGGTTGTGGCATCTGCAGTAAAAATGTAATATTTATCTATGGCTCCCGGGAAAGGAACAATAACTCCGGACTGTGAAGAAGATGGATCGCCGTTTAACCCGGAAGCAAGTACACCTCCGACATTATTATAAACTGTAATTCCGTCAGTAGAAAATAATAATGCACCTGCGCTGTTACAAATAGAAGCACAACCTTCTGTGGTATTTACAAACCCTTGAATGGCTACGGCAGTACCTGAATTAAAATCTATTCCCGCATTATCTCCAAAGTGCCAGATATTTCCCTGCCCTTGTGAAAAGGAAATAGCCGGTATAAATAAAAATAAATAAAATAATTTTCGAGCCATTTGAAATTATTATCTCGAACGAAACTAAGTATAACTATTAAGACATTCAACAAAAAAGAAAATAAGAGTTCGGCTAATTTGAAAATTTATTCCAGATTCAAAATCAGATTTTAAAAATCAGAAATCCATTTTTATAAATTAAGAAAGGGTGATTCCTTATAAAATATTGAATGCATTTATTTCTTGAATTACCCTTCGAACCGGTAACCCCATGACATTAAAATAACAACCCTCTATCCTATCCACAATTCGAACACCGAGCCAATCCTGTATTCCATAACTTCCGGCTTTATCAAATGGTTTAAAATTTTCGATATAAAATTTTAAGTCAGCAGGTAATAGTTTCCTGAAAAATACTTTTGTTTCATCACTGAATGAAACTTGTTTGCTTCGGCTTTTAAAACAAACACCTGTAATTACAATATGATTTTTTCCATTCAGTGCATTAAGCATTTCAAATGCTTCGTTTTCATTTTGCGGTTTATTTAAAATTTTATTTTCAAATATCACAACCGTATCTGCGGCAATAATTATGGATTGATCATTGGCAGATAAAAACTGGAACACGGCATTGGCTTTTCGGATGGCTAATTTTTCGGGAACCTCAAAAATGTTCCACTCCGAATTAATTGTTTCATCCTCCTTCGATATCCGAATTTCGAAATCATATCCCGCAAGTTTCATTAACTCCTTACGGCGCGGTGATTGTGAGGCCAATATTATTTTCATTAATAAAATTGATCAGGCCATTAAAAAATAAAAATATCCCATAGTCAGAATGCCCATAAGCATCACCACTTTTACCAAGGTGCTTATTCGGTTAAAATCTTTTTGTGTATCGGCCCGATACAAAAGCCATTGCATAACAAACATGGGAAACTGCACGGTTTGCATTAAATAAATAACCGTTAAATAATCACGCGATAAAAAAGGTTCGGTTTGCACAAACCCAATGAGTATAATTACGATGATTCCTAATAAATAAACAATGCTTTTTGTTTTCTGCATGCCGAGAATAATTGGCAATGTTTTACATCCATAAATCTCATCGCCGTTTTTATCTTCCATATCCTTTACTATTTCCCGAATAAGCGATACTAAAAAAGCAAAAAGAAAATAAAAAAAAGCGCGGATAAATATGGCATAACCCGCCATTACCTGCTCATAGTTGGTCGGCTTAAATAAGGGTTGCTCATATAAAACTACCATCAGCACAACAAGGCCTGTAAGTAAGGCTACAATAAAATTTCCAACAAAAGTTTGTCGTTTGTAGGTGGTGGAATAAAACCACAATAGTGCTGCAACGATTGGAAAAATAAATGCGAGTCTGAAATTTTGTACCTGCCAGGCTAAATAAACGCCAATGGCAATTGCAATAAAAGTGAATACCTGATGCGCAATAATTGCTGACCGACGATGAATTAATTTGCTAATAAAAAGTTTCTGAGGTTTATTAATTGCATCAATCTTCACATCGAAATAATCATTTATTATATACCCGCCAGCAGCCAGTAAAACAGTAGCTAAAACAAGAAGACCGAAATTAAAATTAGTGACCGCTGAAATAAATCCCCAATTAGCGAGGATTGGAATGACAATAAGAAAATGAAAAAAACATTGTGTGAGTATGATAAATAATAAATTCGGATACCTGATTAGCCGAAGGAAATTGTAAGCTGTTTTCATTACGGGGAGCAAAATAAATATTAATGAGTGTAAACCGTCAATCGCTCAACAAATTTCTTCCTGAACCGAATGTTATTCTTTCATTAATAAAACAGGAAGCCTGAATAAAACCCTGACCTCGTGACCATTATTTTTTCCAGGTTTCCAATTGGGCATATCATTCATCATGGTCATATTTAATTCTGCTATTCCATATTTCACATTATCCATAATCACTTTCAGGTTGGTGATTTTTCCATCACGGTCTATCACAAATTCATAAATGATTTTCCCCGCATTCCCGCTTTCTCTCCACTGATTATTTGTTTTTAAATTTTTTGAAATGTATTTATTCAAAGCCTTTATCCCTCCTGGAAATTCAGGCATTTCTGGTGCCCAGGTAACCACACTGTCTTTTTCACTTTCTGTTGTTTTGCTGCCAGTTGATTTTCCTCCGCCGATTGAACCCTTAACAACAGGTTTAAATATTCCGGAAGTGTCAGTACCACTTCCGAATCCTGAATCAGGTAATTCCTTTACAACCGGATTTTTATTTAAGCTGCTATCAGAAGTAATAATGGTTGCTGAATTTTTTTTGGGTTTACTTTCTTGTACCATTTTCTTTTTCTCAGTATCAAGCTTTTCAAATTTTATATTCTCAGGGATAATATATTCGGTTGATTTTCCTGCATTGTAAATGGGTGAATCTCGATTCATAAAAAAGGCCAAATGGATACTTAGGAATATTATAGCTATTGAAATAAAAAATGATTTCCCTAATTGCTGCCCATAATTCGAACGCAATTGAAACGCACCATAATCCTGATGGTGCTTAGCAAATACAATCCGGTTCCAATCGTCGGAATGCATGGTAGGTTGAATGAAGTTGACGAATGGAAACAGCGAACCTTGTTCGCTGAATTTCTTGTTGGTTTCGTTTTGCATAATTGAAAAGGTTTACAATAAGAAACGCAAACCCTCACATTTGCATAAGTCAAAAATGATTTATGACAATTTATTGACAATTTAAATTGTCTATAAAATCTGTATGGCTACGATAAAGAAAAACATAATAATAAATACTGCAGGTGCAATCGGGTTCCTGAGTTTTGCTTTTGCATTATAAAAATACAACAGCAATAAAAACGAAATTAAAAACCACGATGCATAATTCTGCAATGGTATCGGGTTAATGTTCGATGATGGATCTAACTTGGTGCGCCAGTACCACATTTCATTTCGTTTGGCCATAGCTTCGAGCACAATATCATAAAGTAATAACATCAGAGAACCCAATAATGATTTTTGCACTTTTGAATAAGGCAAATTCTTTAATAAAATTCCCATTGAATAAATTAAAATCAACCAGTTTAACCCGATTAAAACAGGAGTGTTAAAAATTTTCGGACCCAATGCAACTCCATATTCAAACGGACCAAAAGGATAACCTCCATAAAAAATATTGTTGATACTTGATACCGTATTAACGCCTATTGCCTGAATTGTAAATCCGGCACAAAAAGTAAAAAACAAAAATAAAACTGCATTCACATTCCAGTGTTCCTGAAAATAAATAAGGAATACAAAACAGGAAATTAATTGTACTGCAATGTATGGAAAGAAAAAATCCATCGTTAACTCCGATTTTAATCCCCATAACGCAATTACATGCAGGGCAACTAAAATGACTATTCCATTAATCAATCTACCTTTTGATTTTTCCATAATGAAATGCTGCGATAATAAATTTATTTGCGCCAAAGTAAATAAACAATGCTGTTTAAATAAACTCCCTTCAAAAAAATTATTAAGCTGATAATGGATAAGAACTGTTAAAATTTTTTAGTAGTAAATTGATAAGAAAGTTAAATTCGTTTCATGAAAAAGATTCTTTTCATTTCTGTTTTATTTATTTTGCCTTACTTAAGTTTTGCGCAGGCTGCAAATGATACACTTCAATTTATTATTAGTCTGGAAGAAGTTGACAGCAGCATTGCTGACCTTCCGGGCATTCATTCTTTCGCGTATGCTACATCAGGAAGTAAATGGTTAATTGTAACCGGACGAATTGAAGGACTTCACGGATTCAGTACAAACAATTCTTTTGAACCAGTTTATGCCAACAGTAATATTTTAGTAATCGACACTTCGAATTGGCAGGTTACTTCCTTTTCTGTTGACTCGCTTGATTCAATTTATCATTCTTTACTCCGCAGCACAAATACCCAATTCTGGCAAGAAGGAAATAATCTGTTTATCCTCGGAGGATATACATGGGAAGTCAGTACCGGATTTTATACTGCACCCTATATTATTTCAATTGATGTGAATGAAATGATAGATGCTGTAATTAATCAATCAACAATCAGTGCGCAACAACACATTCGGAGTACATACGACACGGTTGCCGCAGTTACTGGCGGAAAACTAATGAAATTGGGTAATGATTATTTCCTGGTAATGGGAAACAGATTCGATGGTTTTTATAATCAACAATTTGTAATTTATACTCAGTATTATACTGAAGCTATCAGAAAATTTCAGATTACGGATAACGGTACAACTGTTAGTATATCCAACTTCACCTCTTTATATGACTCAGCAAATTTTCATCGCCGTGATTTGAATGTTGAATATTATAAAAACTCAGCCGGACAAACCGGAATCGCCGCATATGGAGGTGTATTTCGCAAGAATCAGGATTGGCCATTTCTTAATCCAATATACTTTGATGGAACCAGTTACACCGTTGACACTTTCAATCAAAAGATGAGTCAATATACCTGCCCTGTTGTTTCACTGTTTGACAGTACTGAAAATAAAATGTATCAGATTTTTTTTGGCGGAATAAGTCTTCATACTTTTTTAGATAGTGCCGGAATACAAATTCTGGATTCACTTATACCGTTTATAAATGATATTACCATTCAAACAAAAAACCCTGACGGATCTTCAACAGAAACTATTCTTGATTTGAAAATGCCAGGTCTGCTTGGCAGCAATATGGAATTTATAGCATCTGAAAGAGGTGCCCAGTTCGATTATGGTATTTATAACCTGCGGAAAGATACCGGCAGAACCATGATTGGTTACCTGTATGGAGGAATTAAAGCTTCACAGCCGAATATGGGGCTTAGTGCTGCAAATCATAAACTATATCGCGTGTATCTCGAAACATTTTATCCTGCTGATTCAACAACTGATACAACTGGTATTACCCACTTTACGAACGAACCAGCTTTCGGCATTTATCCAAACCCCGCCAATGATGTATTGAATTTCTCTGGCCTGAAAAAGAATCGCGATTACGAAATCGTACTATCAGATGCTATCGGTCGTATTATTTCAAGTGAAACAATTTTTCATGCTTCCTTTTCTCCTTACAGAAAAAACATTCAACTACTCCCTCCCGGAATTTATTTTGTAAAAGTTAATTCAGAGAATAGTACAAAGGAATTCAGATTTGTAAAAAAGTAATTTCCACATTAACACAATTATTTCAAAAAATTTCAGTTTAAGTTTGCACTAAAGAATTAGTCTTTCTGATTAATGATTCGCTTTTTCTATACTGTTATTGCTTTATCAATTTTATTTATTTGTTGTAAACCATCTGTTCCAAAAGAAACGGATGTTGTGAAAAACCCATCCCGACTTCGCCATGCAATTACCGAAAACATTAAAGACCGTGTAAAATTTCTACATGAAAATATTGACAGTATTGAAACAATTGAAAACAATGAAGCTGTCTTTTTATTTTATGACGAAAATAAGTTTAAACCGGTTTGGAGCGATAGCAGTAACTGGTTAAGTGCATCAGAGTCTCTTTTAAAAATATTATCCAATGCTCCCGATAATGGTATTGATACACAATACTTGCAATTAACAAAAATCATTTCGCTTATTGCTAAATCAAAAACTGATTCACTCAATGCTAACGATGCTGCTTTATATGCGCATGCAGAAGTACTGATGACCGATGCTTATTTCAGTTATGCAAATCGCTTATGCTTTTCACAATATTCACCCGATAGCATTCGGATAAGAAAGGAGAAACATTTTTCTGATTCCATGTTGTTGCTTTTGTTATTCAGAGGAATTCATTCCGGAAACCTAACTCAAACAATGTTGACATTTGAACCGCAACACCAACAATATAAGGAGTTAAAGTTGGCATTGAAAAATTACCGTATGGATTTTATGAATAATAAATTTTCTAAAGTTCCAGACACACCATCCTATTCTTCCTCATTTAAAAATATTTTGAAAACAAGATTGCTTGAAAGTTGTGATTTCGACAACACTAATCAAAAATCAGATTCACTGAAACTTGTATTGGCTATAAAATCATTCCAGAAAAAACATGGATTATTTGCTGATGGAGTTCCCGGAAAAAGAACTTTGAAAGCAATGAATGTTTCAGTTGAACAACGAATTCACCAAATCAATTTAGTATTAGATCAATGGCGCGCCGAACCCGATACTTTTCCTGATCGTTTTTTGTATGTTAATCTGCCATCATTCAATCTTCAATATTGGATGAATGACACAATGCGATTAGAATCGAAAATTATTTGTGGTTCTCCAAAGCATGCCTCGCCTGTTTTAAACAGTAAGGTGAATTATTTTGTATTGTATCCATACTGGACTGTTCCGTTCAGTATTGCTACCAAAGAAATTCTTCCTCATCTGAAAAAGGATACTGCTTACTTAAGAAAACAAAATATGGAAGTTTTGAATTCTGCGCGTGAAGTAATTGATGCTTCCAAAATTAATTGGAAGAAATACACCAAAACCTATTTTCCATTTATACTTCGACAGCGCGAAGGATTGGATAATTCATTAGGGGTTGTAAAATTTATTTTCCCGAGCAAGTATGGTGTTTACCTGCATGAAACAAACACCCGCACTTTTTTCAAAAAAGATTATCGGGCTTTATCACATGGATGTATCAGAGTTGAGCAAGCAGTAAATCTTGCTTATCAGATTGCCAATCCTGATTCAGTTAAATATCCGGCTGACAGTATTAAACACTGGCTGAATACGAAAACAAAAAAACAAATTGATTTAAGTAAAAAACTTCCGGTGTATATCCGATATAATCTGTGTGATATCAGAAATAGTGAATTGATTTTTTATGAAGACATTTATAAATACTACTAAGATTTTTTCAGGTAAATAAAAATTTTGCTTGTCTAATTTTTTCTTCAGGCAGTTATGCCTGAAAAGCAATAAGCGGAACATCAGTGTGATAAATCATTTGCTTGGTAATACTTCTGTCGAATAATTTTTTAAAGAAACCACGGTGATGTGTCACCATAACCAGTGCATCGGTTTTCTGCAATCGAATTGCCTGCTCAATGCCTTCAATAACACTTCCGCTGAACTGCCGATAAAAGGTTTTTACATTATACAATTTTGCATCAGCTAACTCCTGAAATTTATTTAATTCCATCCGTTGTTTATCATCCGGATTAAATGTGTGTACCACATGAACTTCGGCTCCAAAATGTTTAAGTAACTCATTCAGTTTTTCAAGCGCCGGCAATTCTTCTTCGTGCAATGCAGAAGCAAAAATAATTTTATCGAAACCCCTGAATTGCGAATTCTTTGGAATAGCAATAACAGGTTTTTTAATTTTATCAATACAAGCAGCAGTATTACTTCCCATTATAACTCTTGAAATTCCGGAAGCACCTGTGGTTCCCATTACCACATAATCTATATCAAAATCTTCTGTTGCCTGATTTATGGCATCAGTGGTAAAACCAAAACCTGAAGCAGTTTCAATGTGTAGATTTTCTTTCTGTAACATATCGTTCTTCAGATTTTCCAATCGTTTCATTACACTTTCCTGAATGGCCTCTACTGTAATTTCAGGCAATGGCATGCTCGGTTCCATTGCATGTAACTGGTAAGCATGAAAAAGAATAATGCGGGTGCTGTTTCGCTTTGCAATTTGAATTGCAAAATCGAGCGCGTTGATTGAATCAACGGAAAAATCGGTGGGAAAGAGTATACCTGCCATAATTAAATGTTTTGATAAAAGTAATCTTATAAAAAGAAAACCTCAATGACTTTCGTCATTGAGGTTTGAATGTAATTTCAGAATAAATAATTTTCTATTTTGGTTTTGTACTTTTTTTTGATGCTTTGATTGCATCAATGGTTTTTTTCACATCCACATCATCTGGCTTAAGCAATAAAAATTTTTCATAAAAAATTAATGCTTCATCATAGTTACCTTTTAAAGTATTATAATTTCCAAGATATTGATATGCCTCTTTTAGCTCATTACTATATTTAAGAGTTGAAACCGAATCTATGGCAGCTTTTACAATCATCATCAGGTAATGCGGAACCGCATAACCAATGGCAGTTGAATCCATTTTATCTAAATTCAAATTGCTTCTTGCTCTCCATATATAACTAACTGGCCATGAAGGACTAAAATCAATCATATGTTTAAACGCAGAATCTGCAAGCACATACGATGAGTCAAAATAATAAGAGCGACCTAACGAAAACCAATCCTGAATAATGGGCTTAACAGATTTTTTTATTTTCATATCATAATAAAATGCTGCACTGCGATACGATTTTTTATCGTAATATAATTTCGCTACATCTCCCAACATTTCAGACTTTGTGCTGTCCATCTCAATTGCCTTCACAATGTTCAACGCGCCGAGTGAATCGTTACCGGCCTTCAATAACAGTTTACCATAATATTCATAATCAGAAGAAATAATTTTTTTTGCCGAAGCCTTTTTCAAATAATACTCCATGGCTATTAACCCATTGGTGAAATCGCCGGTTT
>CAMDOA010000004.1 GCA_945903305.1 Chitinophaga pinensis | reverse complement strand
ATAAAATGAAATACAGATTAGCTCCGCTTCATCCGCCTATAGTTTTACTTTTTGGATATTCTGTTTATTGGTTATTTCAACCTGAGCAAGGTGCCTTTCATTTTAATACAAGTTATTCGCTTAGTTGTCTTTTGTTTGGTTTGTTTATCGCTGTTGCCGACTTTCTGATTCAATATAAATATCAGGAAAAACCAAAGTCAATTTATCTGATTGAATATTTATTAATCCTGTTGGGAATTCTTTTCTATGTGACTATTTGATAAATATATAGCCGTGCTAGGATTGAGTGCAGCTTTTCTATTAGTGTAACAGTTTGTCGTTTGTAAATCCTTATTGTAAAATATTTGTCAGTTTTGATTGAATGACTCATTAAACTTATTCAACTGAAATACTTTCATCATTGAAATAAATTCAATAACCAAAATTAAATTGATGAAACAGAAATTACTACTTCTCTCCTTCCTCCTTTTCGCTTTTCAATTAAACGCACAGACATTAACAGCATCTGAAATTCTGGCTGTACCGGGCGAAACATTTAAAATGCATTATGTAAAAAATGCAGCCACACTCAATCCTGGAAATGCCGGATTAAACCAAACCTGGGATTTCAGTAATGCCCTGTTTGCACAGGATACTATTAAGCATACACTTTTCATGGAGGCAGACAATACTCCATATACTTTTGATTATCCGAATGCAAACATTGCTGAGAAAATAACTTTGAGCCACGACACTTCTTATGTTTCTTACAATTATTATAACGACAGCAGCGGATTTCGTTTTGACCTTGGAGCGAACTTTGGAATTCTTGTTTCTTCCTTTTCAAACCCTCAAAAACTTTTTCAGTTTCCAATGAATTTTAATTCCACCGTAACCGATGATTATTGTTTTACAACTGATGCTTTTTCAATTACAAATTATTATTGCGGAAATTCTAATGTAAGTTTTGATGGAACCGGTACTTTGATTCTACCTTTTAATACTTACTCCGGGGTGGTTCGCATAAAAAATATTGAAAAGATTGTCAACTTAGCTAACACTTCTGACACCACAGTTATCGAAAATTATTATTGGTTCGTGCCAGGAATACACAAACCATTCTTCACCTATCAGAATTACAGCGATGCAAGTGGCTACATCAGTTTGAGCGCTACTATTATAGATTCATCAGTATTTGCCGGCATGGCTGAAAGTAAAAATTTTTTAAGTATAAAATTATATCCGAATCCTGCTAATGATTTAATAACTATCAAATCAGAAAAAATATTTACTCGAATTGAAATATTTAATATGCTTGGTGTGTCAGTGATTTACAAAAACGAAAAAGCAAATCAGTTGAATTTTTCCGTTGAAAATATTTCAGTTGAAAATTATTTTATGAAAATTACCGATGAGAAAAACAATTCGGTGTTTAAGCAAATTTCTATAACAAGATAAATTTCAGATTTTTTACTCATATAAAATAAAAAATGCGCTCCAATGAATCGGAGCGCATTTTTTTTATCAGCAATAAATAATATCAGATTTTTTCAAATACCAAACGGTAGTGGTCCATTATCTCCTGTTCGAAGCAAACACGATTCGGACTCACTCTGAAAACCGCCACTTGATGACGGAACTCTTTATTAAAAATATATTTAGGAACCAATGACAAGTACAGAAAATATTTTTTCAGATTGAACTGACGGAATTTTTTTCTCCACTGACCGATAGTTTCTATATAATCTAAACGACCGCTGCTTTTTGAAATCAATTTAAAATGTGGCTCTGCATTTCTGATTACCATCTCCGGGCCATAAGGCAACCAGGAGTTTGGAAATTCTTTTTCCATCAATGCACAGATATAGGCAGCTGAATTTTTATCGGCATTAATATCAAATTCAGAATATGGAATCATGTTTTTGCTGAAGGTCATTGTTTGCATATAATAACGACCTCCAACTGGCAACAAGTCATAAATTTTCTTGAAAAAGTCTTTGTAAATTTCTTCCTGCTTTCCAGACTTCCATTCTTCGGCTGAACAAAAATGTTCCAATCCGCCAATACAGGTTACCGCATCAAAAGTTCCGAAATCAGCTGGAGTAATGTATCGGCAATCTTTCACCATCACATTCAACCCATTTGCATTACAGGCATCAGCCTGACCTTGCGATAAGGTTAAGCCTAAACTTTTTGCACCACGATCTTTGGTAATGTAATTTGAAAATGGTCCCCAGCCACAAGCCATATCCAGTACCTTGCTACCATTGGAAATATTTAAACTGTCAGCAATGAATTTATGTTTTGCTTTTTGCGCAGCTTCAAGCGGCAGGGAGAAATCACCATCGTATTTAGCCCCTGAGTAATCACCGGTTTCGCCCATGCTGAGGCGAAATATTTTATCAATTGTAGTGTAGGTAAAATCTAAATCTTTGTTATCAGCCATTTTATTTTCAGGGGTTGGCGGCGAATGTAAAATTTAAAACCCGAAAATTGCATTGGTAGAAAAAGTTTGAAATAAAGCAACAAATAGTTGAATGACTAACGATTAAACTCCAATCGCTTCCCAAAATTATTTTCATTAAAATATCCTTTGTTATAAACCAGGTGCCCGTTCACAAAAGTGTGTGTGATTTTACTTTTGAATTTAAAACCGTCCAAAGGTGACCAGCCGCATTTGTAATAAATATTTTCTGGTTTTACTTCCCATTGTGAATCAGGATTTACTAAAACCAAGTCAGCAAAATATCCTTCACGAATAAATCCTCTGTCTTTCACACCAAAACAAATTGCAGGATTGTGTGAAGCCTTCTCAGCAATATCAATCAGTCGCAATTGTTTGTTGTGCCAGAACTCCAGCAACATATTTAATGAATGCTGAACAAGTGGTAAGCCACTTGGTGATTTGAAATAATTAATGTTTCCGTCAGCAGCCCAGGTCATTTTTTCCTGCATGGTGTGTGGCGCATGATCGGTTGCAAGCACATCAAAAAAACCATCTTTTAATGCCTGTAATAATTTAGGTTTATGGTCAGGTCCCTTGATTGCAGGATTACATTTTATTAATGAACCCATCGTTGCATAATCATTGCTGTCGAACCACAAATGATGAATACAAACTTCAGCAGTAATTCTTTTTTCGGCAAGGGGAATTTTATTCGTGAACAATACAATTTCATTGGCAGTTGATATATGAAATACATGCAAACGGCTATTGTGTTTGGTTGCCAATTCAATTGCATACTTTGATGAATCGTAACAAGCTTTTTCATCTCGAATGATTGGATGAAAGCGCATAGGAATTGCATCGCCATACTGCATGCGAAGCGGAACTGTATTTTCTTTTATGCGACTATCATCTTCGCAATGTGTGGCAATCAGAGTAGGAGAGTGCTTGAAAATATTTTCCAAAGCATTCATATCATCCACAACCAAATCACCGGTTGATGAGCCCATAAAAATTTTTATACCACAAATTTTTGACGGGTCCGTTTTTTTTATTTCATCAAGATTAGTATTGGAAGTGCCGAGGTAAAAAGAATAATTGGCCAATGAATGATTGCTTGCAATTTCATATTTCTGTTCTAACAATTCATGTGTAGTTGCAGGCGGAATAGTGTTCGGCATTTCCATAAAAGATGTAACTCCACCAGCCACTGCAGCTTTTGCTTCGGTATAAATGTTTGCTTTTTGAGTCATGCCCGGTTCGCGGAAATGAACCTGGTCGTCAATCAATCCCGGAAATAAATAATTTCCTTCCGCATCAATTTCACGGTGCAATGATTTGATGGAAATATTTTCATCTATCTTTTCAATTCGCTCGCCATTTATTAAAAGGTCTTGCGTTTTAATTTCTCCTTCATTTACAATCTGCGCATTTCTTATAATGGTATAACTCATAAATTATGTGGCAAGAATTTCCTGAATTCGTAAAAGATTTAAATTGATATCCAAATTGTGTTTCGTTGCTTTTTCAAAAGGTGTGAATTCAATTTCACGATGAATCACTCCGACCATTTCATTTTCTTTTCCTGCAATCAACGCTTCCACTGCTGCAACTCCTAATCTGCTCGCAAGCACTCTATCCATGCAAGTAGGATTTCCACCGCGCTGCATGTGACCGAGAATGGAAACACGCGTATCATAATAATCAAAATGTTCTTTCACCTGTTTGGCAATATCATAAGCGCCACCTGATTCATCGCCTTCGGCAACCACCACAATGCAACTCGATTTATTTCGGTTCCATCCTTTTTCCAGAATAGAAATAAGGTGTGGAATATCTGTTTTCGTTTCAGGAACCAGAATAGCTTCAGCACCTCCGCCAATTCCGCTTCGCAGTGCAATGAACCCCGCATCTCGCCCCATCACTTCAATAAAAAATAATCGGTTATGCGAATCTGCCGTGTCGCGGATTTTATCAATTGCTTCCATTGCCGTATTGATTGCAGTATCGTAACCAATGGTAAAATCGGTTCCGAATAAATCATTGTCAATGGTACAAGGAACTCCGATGCTTGAAATATTATGGCGCATTCTGAATTCAAAACAACCGCGAAATGTTCCATCGCCACCAAGTGCCACCAATCCTTCAATGTTATGCTTCTTTAAATTTTCTGCAGCGAATTGCATTCCTTCCTCTGTAATAAACCTCTTGCTTCGAGCAGTTTTTAAAACAGTGCCTCCACGCTGAATAATATTGCTGACCGATTGCGAATTCATTTCAATCATATCACCATCAATCATTCCTTCAAATCCTCTCTTGATTCCGATTACTTCAAGGTTATTAAAAATGGCTGTTCGCACCACGGCTCGAATGGCGGCATTCATACCCGGAGAATCGCCACCTGAAGTAAAAACACCGATTCTTTTATTTTTTGTCATTCATCTATTTGTTGGCGGTAAAGATTCAACTTCAATAATTAAGAGGATATGAAATTTGATAACAATTTTATGAGTAGGAATAAAAATTATTGTTTCAGTTTTTCATATTGATACTTGGTGTGAATTAAATCTGGAGTTTGAAAATCCAAAACCAGTTTTCCGTTCAATGATGATTTGATGGTAAACATTTTTGTTTTCTTGGTGGTATTGGCTGAAAAATAAATCTGCTTGTAAGCTTCCACCAATTTGTAAGCACCGGTTTCTTCTTTTCCATTTACCATCATTATATAATTTCCATCCGCAGTAATTTCCACATAATCATTTTTTTGAGTGGAGTCTGCAGGAGTGAGCACTGCAAATTCTTCAGTTCCTTTATACATCCACTTACCAATTATTCGGTCTTTTAACGGAGGAGTTGTGGATTGGGTTGGAGTCTCTGTTTGTGCCATCGCATTGACAGATATAAAAAGCACGGAAATAAAAACAAGTAGCTGTTTCATCGTAAAAGTGTTTGTTCAAATGTAAAAATGCAAATTGAAAAGGTATTTAACCAAAAGAAATTTTTTATTTGTGCTATCAATTATTCTATGACCATCAATTCTGCTTTTCAAAACCTGCTCGATTCCATTTATGATTCTTATGAAAGAGAGGAAGCGGAAATGATTGCACGAATTGTTTTTGAAGATGTATTTGATTTGAAACCATCAAACATTGTGATTGATGCAGATAAGGAATTTTCATTGGAGAAAAATGATAAACTGACACATATTATTCAACGATTAAAAAATAATGAACCTGTTCAATATGTAACCGGCAAGGCTTTTTTTTATGGAAATGAATTTATAGTAAACCAATCAGTTTTAATTCCACGACCGGAAACTGAAGAGCTTGTACAATTGATTTTGCAATCGACTTCTAATAAAAAACAAAACATTCTAGACATCGGAACAGGTAGCGGATGCATTGCAATTTCTATAAAGGAAAATTTACTTGATGCGGAAGTTCATGCAACAGATATCAGTGAGAAAGCTTTAGAACTTGCAAAACGAAATTCAGAGAAACTAAAACAACAAATCCATTTCGCTCAATCAGATATTCTTCAATTAGAAAATCCATTCAATATTCAGTTTGATATTATCATCAGCAATCCACCATACATTACTGAATCAGAAAAATCTTCGCTTGATAAAAATGTTATTGAGTTTGAACCGCACGAATCCTTGTTTGCTATCGGAGATGATGCATTAATATTTTACCGGAAAATAATTGAGTTTGCAAATAAATTCCTCAATGAAGATGGGCAATTATTCTTTGAAGTAAATCAGCAATATGGAAAGGAAGTTGTAAAACTTTTTACCGAAAATAATTTCAGAAATATTGAATTGAAAAAAGATATTAATGGAAATGATAGAATGGTTAAAGCGTTTTTTTAGTTGTTAGCTTTTAGCGATTAGCTGTTAGGGATTGCAACAAGGCTAAAAAATAATAGAAAAAATTCTGCTTACTGTAAATTGCCTATCGTAGATCCCGGACATCCAAAGTCGGGACTTCCTATTGACTACTGACCACTGACCACTGACCACTGACCTCTGCCTACTGACTCAAGCTTCCACCGAAGTCATCAAATCAATTTCCTCTAACACAGCACTTATAAAAAGACAATCTTCCATTGAGCCGGAATAAACTTTTGCTTTTCCGTGAGTATGAATTTCAATGGCAATGGCTTCAGCGCGCTGAGTGGAACAATATATAGCTCTTTTCAATTGGCGGATAACAGCTTCGAATGTGTGCCAGTCATCGTTATGAACAATCACACTCGAACCATCAATAGCAATGTTGTAATCTTCTATCAGTTCTAACTCTTGTGTCTTTGTCATAATCTTTTCAGGTTTTTTCCAAATATAGGTTGTCTGTTTTTTCTTGTGCAAATATTTCTGTTAAAATATTTTCAGAAAAAAGTTTAATCTGCTTGTTCTTTTTCTACTTCCCATTTTTTATCATTTTCTGAATTCACCTTCTTCTTTTGTGTTTGACTCAAAGCCATCAGATTACAAAGTTTATAAAGTAACCGTGCGCCTACATTGGCATCCCATTCATCATTCCCGGGGGCAACTTCATTCAAATCAAACCCGATAATTGTTTTTCCTGATGTTGCTAATTTCCATAAAAGATAAACTGCTTGATCATATTGCAAACCTCCGGCAACCGGAGTTCCTGTATTCGGACACAACGATGCTTCCAATCCATCAATATCAAAACTCACATACACTTTTTCTGGAAGCGAGTTGATAATTGCATCGCATATATCTCTCCAGCTGAATCCTTCAAATAGGCTGCGCTTCATATCACTATCGAAAAATATTTTCACCCGGTCACCTTCCTTTTTAGCCACATCCATTTCCTGCTGGCAAAAATCGCGGATGCCAACCTGCACCAGTTTGCTTACCTGTTTTATCTTCAACGCATTGTACATAATGGATGCATGCGAATAGGTGAAACCTTCATAAACCTCACGCAAATCGCAATGGGCATCAATTTGTAATATTCCAAATGACTGATTTTTTTCTGCCAATGCTTCCATAAAACCAAGTGGCGTGCTGTGATCGCCACCGATTAATGCTGGCAGTTTTCCATTGGAAATCTGAATCAGCATTTCACTTTTTATCCAGCTCTTTAATTTTGTTCCTGCATCGTTAACTTCCTTCGTTATTTTTTTTACTTCGTTATTTTTTTCCGAAGTTCCGTTACTTAATAATTCAATTACCCGTTCGGCTTTCTTTCTTAAATGCTTGCTTGCTTGTTTCCATTTTTTATTATTTGGCAAAAGATAAATTCCTGATTTCCATGCATCAGCTACATCTGCATCAAATAAATCGACTTGCAAACTTGCCTGCTTAATTGCATCCGGTGCTTTTGCAGTTCCTCCTCGATAAGATACGGTAACTTCCCATGGAACAGGAAGAATCACGATGTCTGATTCCTGTTCGGTAAATGGTAACCCGAATAAATTTGCCTCAGCTGCGGCAGGTGCATTAATGTCGAAGTCTTTAATTTTTTGAGCTTTCGAATTCATAAATAATTAATTGAGGCTACAATATTAGTGGTTTGTCAAGTAGAAAAAATTCTGAATTAATTAACAAACAATCTGTATGGAACGAACATTCTCCAATTTGTTTTTAAATTACAAAGTGTATGTGTGTTTATATGAAAGAAAAAAATTGGAAAGAAGAATATAACAGCGACTTTTTATCAATTGATTCGCAAAATTTTGCTTCAAGTACTTTTCAGTTATTTTTACGCCCCTTTTAAAAGCAGCTTTCAATAGCAGCAAACAACGATAAACAAATGAAATTTTTAGTTTGTATAAGTAAAGCTCCTGATACAACCACCAAAATTGCCTTCACCGACAACAATACAAAATTCAATAACGATAAAGTTGTGTTCATCGTTAACCCTTATGACGAATGGTATGCATTGGTTAGGGCATTGGAATTAAAAGAAAAACTGGGAGGTACAGTCACTGTTATTAATGTTGGTGCAGCGGATACCGATGCAATTATTCGCAAAGCATTGGCTATTGGTGCTGATGATGCTGTTCGTATTGATGCAGAACCGGTTGATGCCATGTTTGTGGCAAAACAGATTGCTGAATATGTAAAAGAAAATGCTTATGACATTGTGTTGTGCGGAAAAGAAACCATTGACTACAACGGTTCGGAAGTTGGAGGAATGATAGCCGGATTATTAGATTGGGGTTTTGTATCACTCGCATCAAGTTTAGAATTAAACGGAAACACAGCAACACTCAATCGCGAAATCGCAGGCGGACATGAAACTGTAGAAGTAACTATTCCATTTGTATTAAGCGCCGCAAAAGGAATGGCCGAAGCCCGCATACCAAACATGCGCGGAATAATGGCTGCACGAACAAAGCCTGTGGCAGTGGTTGCTCCATCCGCGAGCGAAAATTATACTTCCATTCTTTCTTACGAATTACCAAACGATAAAACAGGAGTAAAACTTGTGAGTGCTGATAATGTGAGTGAATTAGTAGCATTATTGCATAACGAAGCAAAAATTATTTAATTAAATAGTTAATTAATAAATACAGAAATGCCGGTATTAGTTTTTACAGAAAGTGCGAACGGAACTTTTAAGAAATCAAATTTTGAAGCGGTGAGTTACGGAGCGCGCATTGCTACTCAGTTAAATACTGAAGCTTATGTAATTGATTTCGAAAACCTGAGTGACGATGTGTTGAAATCGTTGGGAGATTACGGCGCAACAAAGGTTTACCGAGTTGCAAACGAGGCACTCAAAAATTTTGATGCAGGATTATTTGCTAAAGTTTTAAATGATGTTGCAAAAAAATTAAATGCAGCAACTGTAATATTTTCTTTTAACTATTCTGGTAAAGCAATAGCCCCTGTCCTTGCAGCGAAGATGAATGCAGGATATGTGGCTGGTGCAATTGATATACCGGTTATGGAAGGAAGAACAATGAAGATTCGCAAAAATGTTTTCAGCGGGAAAGCAATTGCGTTGTATGCCATTCATTCTGAAAATAAAATAATAGCACTGACATCGAACACCGTTGCTCCTGAAAAAACGGAAAACAAATGTTCGGTTGAAAATTTAGAAATAACTATCACTGCCACAGATAGCAAAGTGAAGGTGAAGGAAGTGGTGAAGGCATCAGGAAAAATAACTTTAAGTGATGCAGATATTGTGGTGTCAGCAGGTCGCGGATTAAAAGGCCCTGAGAACTGGGGAATGGTTGAGGAGATGGCGAACATACTCGGCGCAGCAACTGCCTGCAGCCGACCTGTTGCCGATATTCACTGGCGCCCGCACGAGGAACAT
The DNA here is from genome assembly GCA_945903305.1 of Chitinophaga pinensis. Lineage (GTDB taxonomy): Bacteria > Bacteroidota > Bacteroidia > Chitinophagales > UBA10324 > UBA10324. The sequence continues at coordinate 61,906 of CAMDOA010000004.1, read as the reverse complement.
GTGGGACAAACCGGTTTAACAGTCCGCCCGAATTTATATATCGCTTTAGGAATCAGCGGCGCTATTCAACATCTCGCCGGTGTAAACGGAAGCAAAGTTATTGTGGTGATTAATAAAGACCCGGAAGCACCGTTTTTTAAAGCGGCAGATTATGGAATTGTGGGCGATGTGTTTGAGGTTGTTCCAAAATTAAATGAAGCATTCAAAAAGTTTAAAGCAGGAGCATAGTCAATGTTGGTGTTTTCACCAACATGCTTTTCCAAATCATGAATTAAATTCTGACTTTACATTTACACCCGACAACAGATGAAAAAAATAGAACTGGAAATAGTAGCACTCTCTCACAGCATTACACAATCGCATTCTTATGCAGTAGTGTTAGGCGAAGTAGGCGGCATTCGCCGCTTGCCGATTGTGATTGGTGGTTTTGAAGCACAGGCAATTGCAGTGGCCTTGGAAAAAATGAATCCAAGCCGGCCACTTACGCACGACCTGATGAAAAGTATGTGCAATGCTTTCGCCATTGATTTAAAAGAGATAGTGATTAATAATCTGGTTGATGGAATATTTTTTTCGCAGTTAGTTTGCCAGCGTGATAATGATATGATTGAAATTGATTCGCGCACTTCCGATGCCATTGCCTTAGCCATTCGTTTTGATTGCCCCATTTATACTTATGATTTTATTCTTGATTCTGCTGGTTTAATTATTGAAGAACAAGATCAGGAACAGGAAGGAGAAAAAGAAAAATCAAAGCCGAAAGAAAAGGGAATTAAAAAGAGCGAACCTAAAATTTCTTCCGGTGTAAGTACCGGTGATCTATCAAAAGCATCGTTGCCTGAACTGAATGAAATGCTGCAGAAATATATTGAGAAGGAAGATTATGAAAAAGCAATTGCCGTTCGCGATGAAATTGGCCGTCGAAAGAGTCAGTCGTAAATTCATGATAAAAATTAATTTTAACAACAGAAAAATTTAATTTATTGTTTTGAAAAAACATTTTCGATTTCTGATTTTGATTTTATTGGTTTTAGGAATGAGTGCGTGCAAGAAAAAAGTTGTACCGCCAACTAATTCGAACCCGGAATATGATGCATCAATGGTTAATGGAAATTATCACCTGACAAAATTCCATTACTTCTATTCGAGTTGGTCTGGTTTTTATACTGCCGACACCGTAAATAATTTGAATTTAGAAGTAACAAGACTTAATAATAATCGAATTTCTTTTTTGGGATATAATTTGAAAATGACATCAGCAGATTCAATAATTATTTCATTTGCAGCAAGCATAGCAGATACGAATCGTGTTGTTTCGTTGGATTTCTTTATTGCTAACGACAGCATTTGTTTTTATGATACCGAGGAATATTTTCCAAACACAACTCAAATCATCTATTCAGGAAGAAAGCAGTAATCAATTTAATTTCTCACTTGGATTTCAAAACAATTCTTTCTGAACTGATTATTAAGGCCACTCGCAGCGGCGGCAAGGGCGGACAGAATGTAAATAAAGTCAGCACCCGAATTCAGTTATTTTTTGATGTAGCAAAAAGCAATGGAATTTCTGTTGAAGAAAAAAAACTAATTCAACACAAACTGAAAAATAAACTGAGTGATGAAGGAGTGCTGTTGATTGATGTGCAGGAAGACCGAACCCAGCTCGGAAATAAAAAAATTGCGCTTAGGAAATTAGAGGAAGCACTGACCAATGCACTGAAGAAAACCAAGAAGCGAATTAAAACTTCTGTATCAGCCGGTGCGAAGAAAAAAAGATTGTCAGGCAAAAAAATTCAAGGCGAGAAAAAACAACTGCGCCAAAAAAAATATTCGGCCGGAGAAGAATAGGACACGGATTTAAACGGATAAAACAGATGCGCACTGATATTAAATCCGTTACAATCCGCTGAATCAGTACTAATCAGTGTCCCATGTATAGAAAAAATATTTCATGATTAATCTTCCACCATACCATCCAATTATTCAACAGATTGAAACTACCCTAACAAAGGAGAAGCAATTGACCTGGAAAGTTCTTCGTTTGGATTTGATTGATGAAATTAGGGGAGGAAATAAATTATTCAAACTCAAATACAATCTGGAAGAAGCAAGGAATTCCAATTTGCCAGTTCTAACTTTCGGGGGTGCATTCAGCAATCATATTATCGCAACTGCCAAAGTATGTTCACTCAATAATATTTCATGCATTGGAATTATCAGGGGAGAAAAATTAACTGAATATAATCATGTGTTAAAAGGAGCTGAAGAGTTTGGACTGAAACTGCATTTCGTTTCGCGTGAAGAATACAGAAGGAGAGGAGATGAAGAATATCAAAATGAATTGCAGCATAAATTCGGTAAACATTTTATAATCCCTGAAGGCGGTGGAAATGATTTTGGAGTAAAAGGGTGCATGGAAATTCTGGAACCGATAGATGAAGAATTTGATTTCATATTTACACCTGTTGGTAGCGGAGGCACACTCGCCGGGCTTGCTTTATCCGCTCCTTCAAAAACAAAAGTGATTGGTATTGCAGTTTTAAAATGCGAAAATTATTTAGAAGAAACCGTTCATCAATTAATTTGTGCAGGCAGCACGGTTGCAAACCAAGCCGAGCATAACACTGAACCAAACTGGAAAATTAATTACCAATATCATTTCGGTGGATACGCAAAATGGAATAATGAATTGATGGAATTCATACAGCAATTCAAAAATGCAAACGATATTCAATTGGAACCAATCTATAGCGGTAAATTATTTTATGCAGTAAATGATTTAATTAAGAATAATTTCTTTCCAGCTGAAAGTAAAATCATTTGTCTACATACAGGCGGTATGTTCAGTTCCCAATTTCTATAATATTATTTTAACAGAATGAAATCAAATTGAAATGTTAATCAAAAAGACTTGAATTAATAAATCAAGAAAACAGCAATAAAATTGGGCAATTGAAACCTTATTTTTTCATCCGGTCTCTTTGTGCAGTCCGTTGTTTTTTCTGCATTTCTTCCAGCCGTGCCATGAAGCCTGATTTTTTCGGAGTCTTCTTTTTGTTTTCCTGAATTTGTGCGTGAATGGCTTTCTCGTCAATCATATATTTCTGCACACCCCATTGCATGATGATTGAAAATACATTAAAGAGAAAATAATAGTAGGTTAAGGCAGCAGGCAGATTATTAAATATACCAAGTAGCATGACAGGAAAAATGTATTGCATCCACTTCATTTGCCCTGTTATATTATTCATCTGGCTGGTATAAACCGCCATGATAATTTGTGTAACAGTCATTAACAAAGTGAACAAGCTTACATGGTCGCCATAGAAAGGCAGAGAAAAATTATTGGGGAAATTCCAGATAGAATCATAGGATGATAAATCTTTTGCCCATAAAAACGGTTCCATACGCAATTCAATTGCATTAGGGAATAAAGTGTACATGGCAGTTAAAATCGGAATCTGTATCAGCAATGGCAAGCATCCGCCTAATGGATTTACTCCGGCTTTTCCAAACAATTTCATTTGCTCCTGACCGAATTTTCCCTGATCGTCTTTAAATTTTTCTTTCAGTTCATCAATCTCCGGCTTTAGTACTTTCATTTTAGCTGCCGATACCATTGACTTGTAAGTCATTGGTAAGGTGATAACCCGAATGATGATGGTGAGAATTAAAATGATGATGCCATAATTATTTATAAAATTATCGAGCAGGTTGAAAAGCGGTAGAATAAAATATTTATTAATAGGTGTAGCGAACCATGAGAATATTCCCCAACCGAGTGGCACAATTTCTTCAAACCCGTTTCCTAATTTTTGTAAACTCTGATAATGATTCGGCCCGAAATAAAAATTCATCGGATAAACATTTTCTTTATTATGCACATAGGGCATCACCAATTCGGCCGACATGGTTTTTACAAATACTTTTCCCGTATCGAGCAAAACTTTTGCATTGCCTTGTTCAAAAATTTTAGGAGCAATTATGGCCGAATTAAAAAAGTGCTGTTTGAACGAAATCCATTCCAAAGCGGCAGGAAATTTATCAGCGCCATCTTCGGTCAACGAAAGACTGCTTGCGCTTTCGTTCGGATATTTATAATAGACTGACGAATAAGCCTGATTGTCGCTAATAGTATGTTCGCCATTTAATAACCGTTGTTTCCAAAGTAAAGTAAGGAACTGGTTGTTCTGAGTAATAATGCTGTCGAGTCCATTAAGTTTTAAACTGTAGCCAATCATGTATGAACCCGGGCGAATAGTATAAGTCTGCTCAATGTATTTATCATCACTTAAATAAGCACGGTACTGAATGCTTGAAGAATCTTTTCCGGTGATGAGTACAGATTTATTTTCAGTTTTAAAATAAATATCGCCGGTGTTAATCTGATTGGTGCCGGAAAAAAATACATACGAAAATTCGGAACTGGCGCTTTCAAACAACACCATGTTCTTTCCATCGAAAGTTTTATAGTTTTTTAATTCAACAGCATTTACTCTTCCACCTTTGTTGGTGAGTGTAACTTTTAACACATCATTTTCCATTGTCAGGAAATCTTCGTGCGCATTGGTATCAGCAGAAAAATAACCGGCATTAATAATCGCAGCTTTTGCCACGGTGGTATCTGATGCCGACAGTTCTGATGTATTTGATTTATTACTTGCCTCCTTGGCCGCTGCTTCCTTTTCAGCAATCTTATTTACTAATTCAATGGAATCCTGCGCTTTTTTTTGCTGGGCTAATTGCTCTGCCGATGGTTGATTGTAAATACTCCAAATCAATAGTAATGCACCTATCAGCACCAGGCCGGTTATCGTATTCTTATCCATTTAAATTTTTAACTGCTGTTTTAATTAAGGGGCGCAAACTTATAAATAAACAGATACATTTTCCTGCCGGTTATTTGAACCGTTCAAAGGCTTTTGTTTATGCTCTTTTGCTGCCTGTATAAATCGCATGAAAAGCGGATGCGGATTATCTACCGTACTTTTTAATTCAGGGTGAAACTGAACCCCAATAAAGTAGGGATGTTTTTTTAATTCAACAATTTCCACCAAACCACTTTCGGTATTGGTACCCATCATCATCAGTCCTGCATTTTCAAAATCAGAAATGTACTTGTTATTCATTTCCCAACGATGCCTGTGCCGTTCCGAAATATCTGAATTGTTATAAGCCTGATATGATTTCGAACTTTTTTTAATGTGACAATTGTAAGCTCCCAATCGCATAGTGGCACCTTTCTCAGTAATCTTCTTTTGCTCCTCCATTAAATCAATCACCGGATACGGAGTGTTCGGGTCGCACTCAGTTGTGTTTGCATCCTTCCAACCTAAAACATTTCGGGCAAACTCAACCACACATGCCTGCATGCCCAAACAAATGCCGAAGAACGGAATATTATTTTCACGCACATACTTAATGGCCGCTAACTTGCCTTCAAAACCACGCTCGCCAAAACCGGGAGCCACCAACACACCATCCAACTTACCAAGTAAGTGTTGAACATTCGCGTCATTCACCTGCTCAGCCGGAATAAAATCAATGTTCACTTTTGTTTCGTTGTAGGCACCTGCGTGAATGAACGATTCCAGAATAGATTTATAAGCATCCTGCAACTCCACATATTTTCCAACCAACCCAATGCGTACATCCGATGTCGGGTTTTTCAGCTTCCCTAAAAATTCCTTCCATTTTTCCAGGTGCGGTTCTTCCTTCGAAATCAGTTTCAGTTTTCCCATCACTGTTTTATCCAGTTTCTCCTTCAGCATCAGCAGCGGAACATCGTAAATTGAATCGGCATCAATACTTTCAACCACCGCATTGGTAGTTACATTACAAAACAGCGCAACCTTGCGGCGCAACTCCGCATTCAGCGGATACTCCGTGCGGCATACCAAAATATCGGGCTGCACTCCCAACTCTAATAATTCTTTAACAGAATGCTGAGTGGGCTTTGTTTTTAACTCCTTGGCAGCTTTCAAATAGGGGATAAGTGTTAAATGAATAACTAAGCAAGTGCTGCTTCCTAATTCCCATTTTATTTGTCGCACTGCTTCAATGTATGGTAATGATTCAATGTCGCCCACTGTTCCACCTATCTCAGTAATAATAATGTCGAAATTTCTCTGGTCGCCGAGCAACATCATCCTGCGCTTTATTTCATCGGTAATGTGCGGAACCACCTGCACTGTTTTTCCAAGGTAAGCACCTTCGCGCTCCTTGTTAATTACCGTTTGATATATACGACCGGTAGTTACATTATTTGCCTGCGAAGTGGGTGTGTTTAAAAAACGCTCGTAGTGTCCGAGGTCTAAATCTGTTTCGGCACCATCATCGGTTACATAACATTCACCATGTTCATATGGGTTCATAGTGCCCGGATCAACATTAATGTAAGGATCAAATTTTTGAATGGTAACAGTAAATCCACGGGCTTGTAACAACTTGGCGAGCGAAGCCGAAATAATTCCTTTACCTAATGAAGAAGTAACGCCCCCCGTAACAAAAATATATTTAGTCATGCGTAAGTGTAATTATTAGTTACGGGCTTCAAAGGTAAACGAAATGAACAATAGTTTTTGCCGGACTTTAAATTATTGTTATTAAAATTTATTTCATTCAAACAAAAAATACAACCCAACAAATAAAACAAGAATGGCAATAGGAGTAATGCCATAAAGAAATACATCAAACAAAGCCGACACAGGATTAAGAATCGCAAGAAGGCAAGATGAAAATCCCATCACGGCACCAATTATTACACAGGTAATTCCAATAGAATGCTTGCCGGCATTCTTTACTTTTTTATAAGCTCTTATACTCTCAGCAATTTCATCCTCACTAAATCCCACCTCCGATAATTCCTTTTCAATTTCATTCACAGGAATATGTTCATCCACCCAATATTTTATTCTTGAATCATCAGCAACTTTTTTTTCTTTATCGTCCATAAAAAGCAGTTTTTAGAAAGACCAATTTAAATAAAAATCGAATTTTAATTACAAATCAGTTCCCCGCATAAATCCAAACATCATAAGTGTAAGTAATATCTTTCTTCTGATTGCCGGTTAATTCAATATTCCATTCCGAAGTAGTGTTAGGATTTAGTCCGGTAAATTTTCCGGGTTTAGTAATAACACCTCCATCCGATACTTCAATTATTTCACCCATTATGGCTTTGTTAATATTCAGTTTAATGATTTTGTCCTGTAAATTTTCAACATGAATGGTGCCCTTAATCGTAACCTTTCGGTACTGGGCATTGTTAAATTTCTTTAAAGTTTCACTTCGGCTTACTTCAGCTTCATCGCCTTTAATCTGCACATCCACCGCCTTGCTCAATTGCACTTTCACCTTACTTCCTTTTGGTGTGTACTTAATTTGATCTTGTGCCAGCGGATTTAATTTTTCATCCTGCACAAAAACCGGTGCGGTTGTAAAAGGAAAATTAGTAGAGTTGGTAATTCGCAAACTATGATACACATCAAAATAACGGTCGTCGTTTTTTTGAATGTTTTGAGTGGAATAAAAATTTACATAATCATTAATGTTTACTTCATACAAATCTTCGTAAGGTAATGAAGCAGAAAAAATACTGAACGATGATTTCGAATTTTTAGGCAACGAAACTTTCCCCAATTTGTAGATATACAAATCATTGGTTTTTTCTCCTTCAGTATTGTATTGATAATTTAACTCGCCTGCATATCCATCATAACTTCTTTCTTCCGAAACCGCAGCATTATCATACATGGATGATGAAAGTGTTTGCGCATAAGCGCCATAATTATAAACCTGTGCTGGCACATAGCCACCTGTTCCACCTGTAAAATAATCATTCACAATGGGGTCAATTGAATTTCCATAAAGCATTTGAGGTTTGCCAACAGTAAGCACCACATCAGCATTATTTATTACTTCAGAATAATTTTCGACCAATGCCTTCATTTCTAATTGTAGTTTTCCCGCATCGCTTAATCGAATACTATAAGATGGCAACCATTGAATTCCTGCACTCATATAAGAAAGCAAAACAGTTTCGTCCGCTACAGGTTGTTTGAAAAATACTTTTGCAATTCGCATAGTTGAATCAACAAAGTACTTCGTGTTTTCTTTTTCTTTTAAACCGAACTCCAGAATATTTGTAGATTGAAAAAAAATAGGAAGCCCCGCAGCCGTTTCCAGTTTAATCATGTTGCTTGAATTTTCTTTTATTATCCCCTCAACTGTACGAACGGAACTTCCTGAACCAAATGAATAAGTAACTATTGCTTGCTTGCCTTTATTAGCCATGAAAAAATCGTGAAAGGCAACGGTTGATCTTTTTACTTTAACCGTATCAGTCAAAATAGAAATGCGATTAATTTTATTTTCTTTCGGAGTATAAATCCAAAAGGTAGATTGCAGCGGACCGGCAGGCACCGGAAATCGGGCAACTTCACCATTGGCTTTCGATTCCTTGGCAATGAAGTAAGTTCCGTTTTTGAAAATATTTACCTGCAATGTTTTCAGTTCGTTGGTTTGCGCATTTGCGTTTAATCCGTTAATCAGCATAAACAATGTGACAAGGAGGTTGAACTTTTTATTCATGATTTGAATTTGTTTAATGCAAAGAGAAATTTTAAATAGCATTCCACAAATAAATTAAAATGAAAAGGATAAAATTTATTTCTGCCCTATTGATGCTGGTAAGTATATTACCGGCATGCGGGCAAACTCAAAATGAAAAACAAAACAGTACTACCATGAAAGAAAATGCCGATGAAAAACCTGCCATTGTGATTGACAAAAATCTGTTGAAAGAAAAACTGACGGCAGAACAATACAGTGTAACACAAATGTGCAGCACCGAACCACCATTTAAAAATAAGTACTGGGACCATCACATTACCGGAGTTTACAATTGTGTTGTTTGCAATTCGCCCTTGTTTAGTTCCGATAGCAAGTTTGATTCAGGCACTGGCTGGCCAAGTTTTTTTAAACCGGTTACAGATTCATCTATTATTGAAAAATCAGATAATGAATATGGAATGGTGCGCATTGAAATACAATGTGCCAAGTGTCACGCTCACTTAGGCCATGTGTTTGAAGATGGTCCGCGACCAACAGGATTAAGATATTGTATGAACTCTGCTTCGCTCAATTTTATCCCGGAAGAAAAAACAGAGAAATAAATTACTGCGAAATATTTTTATTCGACGAACTTGTAACCCACACCCCTGATTGAAAAAAAGTGTTTCGGATTGCGCGAATCTTTTTCAAAATATCTGCGGAAAGCCAGAATAAAATTATCTATGGTGCGTGTGCTTGGAGTTACATCGTATCCCCACGCGGTTTGTAAAATATGCTGGCGCGATACCACTTGATTTTTTCGATCGATTAATAATTTTAAAAGCGCTGCTTCTTTTTGTGTGAGCTGAATTTTTTTACCTCTGGTTCCTTTTGCAGTGAAGGTTTTAAAATCAACCATGCAGTTTCCAAATTCAACAGTGGCTGATTTTTTATCCTTACCGGTTCCCTTTAAACTGTGCTTCACTAAAACTTTCACGCGAAGCAATAATTCTTCGAGGTTAAAAGGTTTCGTGAGGTAATCATCAGCTCCCATTTTCAATCCCATCACTTTATCCTCATGTGTGTCTTTCGCAGTCAGAAAAATAATGGGCGTTTCAGAATCTGAAATTCTTATTTTTTCGCACACCTGAAAACCATCCATCTCGGGCATCATTACATCCAGCACAATCAAATTAAATCGCTGCTCTTTAAATATTTTCAACGCATCAATTCCATTAGTCGCACTCACTACTTCATAGTCTTCTATTTCCAGATTCATGCGAATGGCATCGAGTAAACTCTTTTCGTCTTCAACAACTAAAATTCTGTTTAGCATGATTTTTAAATTTAGTGATTAGTTCATTAGTTCATTGGTTGATTAGTTGATTCGTTTCAATTTCACTTTCAATTATCTCGTTTTACTTCAGCCTTTGTTTTTAACTTAATTGTGCTTTTGGCAAACTGATTTCAAACACGGTTCCTTTCGGCGAATTATTTTTTACTTCTACTTTTCCTTTCAGCAATTTCAACAACTCTTTCACCATGTACAATCCAAGCCCTGTTCCGGTGGTTGTTCTTGTATCTTCATTGCCAACTCTGTAAAACTTACTGAATATTTTTTGCTTTTCGGTTTCAGGAATTCCAAAGCCATCATCAGCCACGGTTATCACCACATCATTTACATCTTCATACAAATTACAATAAATGTTGGCATCAGCAGCAGTATATTTTATAGCATTGTCGATCAGATTAATTACAATGGTTTGCAACGCAAGTGTATCGCCACTCACCAGTAAATTAGGTTGAATAGTAAATTCAATTTTTTTTCGCAAGGCATAAACCATTTTTGATTTACTGAAAATTTCGTCGGCGATATCAGAAATATTACAAAGCTCAAAAACAGGTTGGTAGGTATGATCTTCAATTCGCGCGGAGAGTAAAAGATTATCAACTAAAATTTTTAACCGCTCCACATCATTCAAACTGTTATTCACCAGTTTAAAATAATTTGTTTCATCTAATTTGTTTCGCTTTAATAAAGTTTGCAAGGAAAGTTTGGTGGATGAAAGCGGACTTTTTAATTCGTGTGTAATTGAAAGCAGAAAATTTTTCTGCCTTCTGTTTAAATCAATTTCTTTTTTGAAAGTGCGATACAATTGAAAAGTGCCGGCCATTAAAAGAATCATCATAACCAACGCTTCACTTAAAATCATACGGCGTTGCGCCAGGTATCGTTTTTCTAATTGTTGAAATGATTGAAGGTTTACTTTTTTAGCAGTCAAACTGATATCAAGTGAATTTTTTAATTCGATATATTTTTTTTCTTCAAAAAAAGCTTCCTTGTTTTTTTCAAGCAATAAAATGGTCCACCAGCTGAAAGACATAAACATGTAAAACACCATTATATAAAACAATATCACTGAGCCTTTTCTCATGCAACTAACTTAAAACTTGTTTGTGAAGAATTATTATTTCAGGAATGAAACTGACAGGAAGATGACAAATCATTTCACGCATTTAAAACAGGTATTGTAACATAAAAAGTGGTTCCCGCATTTTCAACGGATTCGAAATGAATGGTGCCGCCGGCTAATTCAATAATGTTTTGTGTGATGGCTAAACCCAATCCCATACCTGAAGATTTGGTTGTGAAATTCGGAACAAAAACTTTTTTCGCTTTCTCTTCGTCGATTCCAATTCCATTATCACTTACACTGATAATAATATTGTTTCCGGAGTTTATTGCTTTCACCAACACCTCACCGTTTCTGTCGTCGGGAATTGCCTGAATGGAATTCAGAATCAAATTATTGAACACCCGAAGCAATTGATTTTTATCACCGAAAATCAAATCATTTATTTTTCCCTCAGTTTGCACAAGAACATTTACTTCATCATTTTGTTTGTACAAATTAGCTGAGTCGTAAACTACTTCAAGCAAGCGCATTCGTTCATTTTCAGGCTGCGGCATTTTAGCAAATGACGAAAACTCGGTGGCAATTTTTGATAAATTTTCAATCTGTTCAATTAATGTTTTTGAAACCCGTGCTGCCAGTTCGGGTGCGCGAGGATCGTTGTTATCATAAGCGCGCTGCAAATGCTGTATACTCAGTTTCATTGGAGTCAACGGATTTTTTATTTCATGCGCCACCTGTTGCGCCATTTCTCTCCATGCCGATTCACGCTCTGACTGGGCAAGTTGTTTTGCACTTGCATCCAGCTTCATAATCATTTTATTAAACTCATTTACGAGCACCGCCAGTTCATCGCGGGCATGCCATTGAATGGGTTCGTTCTGACCGCCAATGGTTACCTGCTTGAATTTTTCGGCAATGTGAAAAAGTTTTCTGGTTATCTGCTGAGAAATAAAAGGAGCTAAAAATCCTGCAAGTATTAATGCGGTAACTAAAATATTTATCAGTGCCGAAAAGAATATTCCGATTTGTTCATTCAACAAACGATAAGTATTGAAGTAAGGAATATTCAGGTAAGCCAGCAACCTGCCTTCTTCATTGTAAACCGGTTTGTAGCCACTTAAATATTTCAGTTCGCCAATGGTTTCCTGTTGAATAATTTCTGAAGGAAGTTGCGCCCGCATTAAATGAAATGCTTTCGCATCCATCATGCGCGATTGCAAACCTTTTTCAAAAATGCTGGGTTGCGAAGAAGTTAATAATGCTCCATGCATGTCGTAAAAATTAACATCCATATCATGAAGTTCGCTGAAGTCGTTAATGTTAATATTCAGAATGGTTGACAAATCACGCGGAGTAAATCCGCACAGCGAATCGAACGAAACAGTATTGCTCACCACATAGCGAACCGATTGCTCCACCTCTTTTAATTTCTCCGATAATTTTTCAGAAGTGTTATGATTGAATTGCGATTTAAAAAGATTTCCAATAGTGATGCCTAAAAATATGACCGACAGAAAAATAATGAACACAAATGATAACTGAATAATGTTTCGGAACGATGCTTCGGCAAAACTGAAAAAATGTGCTGTACCTTTTGAATACAGATACAGGTAAAGTAAAAAGGCAATAAGCACTACAAACAAAAATGCTGCTACAAACATGTAGGAAAAAGCAGAAAAAAATTCCTGTAATAAATCGATGTTCTTTGATATGACAACGGTGGCCCCATCGTCCTGTTTTAAAATAATATGTTCCAGATTTCCCTGACGATAAATCATGGGTTCATTAACTTCAATTGCCATTGAACTATAGATATCATTTACCGGATAAGCAATTGTTCCACTGCTTTCGTTCAGTCGTTGGTTGTTTTCATAAATGGCAAATGAATACCCTTCCGCCTCTTCCGGAATTTTATCTTTTTCTTCAAGTAATAATTCAGGATAAACATTTATGCGGTTTAATAATTTGCTTCGAAGTACAATAAACAAGCGGCCCACATAATTTTCGTTCACTATTATAGGATAAAACGATGCATAACCATTTCCGGTTGCGTTGCTGTTGAAATAATATAATTTACCGGAGACAAGTGTTTGTGCATTTCTGAAAATTTCGTTTCCAAAATTATTGGCGCTTGCGCTCTCTTCCACATTCAGCGGTAATCCATCGGCATCGAATGCAACAAAATCAACTTCATACCTGCTGTATCCGAATGAAAAATACAGTTGCCGTAATTTCTCTGAAAAATCTTTGTACGATAAAACCGGTTGAACAAAATAATTTTTTATGAATTCATCTGATTCTATTTGAGGCCGCATATCAGCCAGCATATACTCGGTTACATTATCGCGTTCGTTAATGAGTTTGCGCGCAATGGTCATTCGCGTATTCAAGTCCTTCTCCTGTCGGAAATAAGTGGTGAGTACTGCACAGGAAACAGAAAAAATAATCAGTAAAATAAACAACCGGACCAAATCAATTTGCGCAACATTTTTCACTCCAACCAGATAAATAATTACACATACCAGAAAAATTCCGAACGAAATAAATATGGGAGATAGATCGAAATGAAACAATGGAATATATAATATGGAAACAAGTGATGCCAATGCCATCAGTGCTATTTTCCAACTTAACGATAATGAAAGCTCACGAATAAATTCAGCGGCCTTTTGTGCAAGCAGGTAAAAACAAAAAGCAAAAACACTGATGCAAAACAAGGCGATTATTGAAAGATAATCCGGAGTTATAGGGTTTAAAAAACCAATCAATAATTTTGAATCGCGCGATAATCCCTTGATCGAATAAACAAAGTAAACACCAACGAAAAATACAAATGACATACATAAAAAAGCAACAACACTTTTCACCGCTTTTTTTTCAGGTGAAGGAAAATTTATAAAAAAGTTGATATAAATAACGGCCCAGATTGCCGCTATGCATTCAATCAGTAAACAACCAAGTGATGAGCCAATATCAGGCGAAGCAAAAATATCAGCTGCAAATAATTTCCAGTTCGAAACGCCAACAGGAATGAAGTGGACATGATTTAAAAGATAAAAGATCAGAACCGGAGTGGCCAATGCAATAATCAATTTTATTGACCACCACATTGTAACAAACCAGTGCGTTAATAAGTGATGAAGGAATGCCAGCAGCAGAATGATGCTTGCAAAATAAAACACAATAACCAACGATTGTGGTTGGTGATTAGTAAAGCGTAAAGAGTAATAGAGATAAAACAAATGTTCACCAGTTGATGATTTTACACTTTCTGATAACGGGTTTATATCTGATGACACCTCAACCCATTCAGGAATGGTAAATGCAGGATTGAATTCGTTTTTCAGGTATTGATTTTCGGTTACATAATCATCTTTAATCGGAATGAACAGAAACAATTCCCGCTTATTTGAAACAGATTGTTTAATAATTTTATTGAGACTTAAATAATATCCGTTTTTGTATTTCTGAAAATCGAACCCTTCCTTTCTTATGCCTATTGAATTTCGCGGAAGAATATTGTTGTTGTTATAGTAAACCAGCGAATCATTTACATAGTAAAGCAGTGTAAAATTTTCGTCAAACAAATTTCCGGCAGAATCAGACTTGGTTATATAATTTCCATCGGTCTTAAGTTGATTATAATAAAGCAGAAACTTTTTTTCATGCAATGAAATTGCAGATTCAGTTTTAACCACCGCAGTATGCAATTCCTGCTGCTGATTATAAAATGAGGGAAGGTAAAATGATAAGATTAAAAAAAGCAGTCCGAATGAAAACAGCGCGACCGGAATCCAGCTTTTATAGTTGGTTAATTTCAAATTCACGGAACCTGCTTCTTGGTTTTGTTCCACAATGCATCCATTTCTTCCAATTTCATTTCGTGTAATTTCTGTTCCTGTTCATTCGCCATTTTCTCCATCAGATTAAAACGATTATAAAATTTCAGGTTTGTTTTTTCCAATGCGGCTTCCGGGTCAATGTTTAAATACCTCGAAAGATTGACTAATGAAAAAAGTAAATCGCCGAATTCTTTTTCCAAATGTTTCTGATGAATAGTTGATGCAAAAGCTTCTGATTTAAATTCATTTAATTCTTCTTCCACCTTTCCCCAAACCTGGTGCTTGTTTTCCCATTCAAACCCAACCTGCTTTGCTTTTTCCTGAATACGATAAGCTTTCACCAACGCAGGTAACGAAACCGGAACACCTGCAAGTAATGACCGATTCGATTTTTTTTGTTTTATCTGCTCCCAGTTTTGTTTTACTTGTTCTTCATTTTCAACAACCACATCACTATAAATATGCGGATGTCGTTCAATCAGTTTTTCGCATAAATCATTCATCACATTAGTAATGGTAAAGTCGCCGTTTTCAGTTGCAATTCTCGAATAGAAAACAATGTGCAACAATAAATCGCCCAACTCTTCTTTCAGCGATGGCATATCTTTTTTTATGATTGCATCAGCCAATTCATAAGTTTCTTCAATCGTTAAAATGCGCAACGATTCAATGGTTTGTTTTTTATCCCACGGGCACTTGGTGCGCAAATCATCCATGATATTCAGTACCCGCTCAAAAGCTTTTAACTTTTCTTTCATTCCATTTTGGTTTCTGACAAATGTATGATTGTGCAATTGATTTGATAATTCATTGAACCCCAATTTAACCACCACAGTTTTTTAATAAATAATTTTTCAGAATGTATGTTGTTGCTGATTACATTTGTTCCTCATAAAAAGCAAATCAAAAACTTGGAATTATTTATTATCATTTCACTTTTAGCAATCGGATGGCTACTTGTTTTTCTGGAAGTGTTTTTTGTTCCTGGCATTACTGTTTTAGGAATTATTGGGGGGGCAATGATGCTTGCCGGGTTTTATTATTCATTTTCTTTTTATGGAAATTCAGGAGGATGGATGACAATTGGAATTACTTCGGTTTTTATGATTACTTCGATATTCATTGGATTTAAAGCCGGTTTGTGGAATAAATTAAGTTTGAAACAATCGTTGGAAGATAGCAGGATGAATGAATTTGATGAAGCAAAAATAAAAGCAGGCGATATGGGAATTGCGGTAAGCAGAATTGCACTTTCAGGAACTGCAAGATTTAATGAAGTAAATTACGAGGTGAATTCAGAAAGTGATTTTATAAATGCGAATACAACAATAGAAATAGTAAGAATTGAAAACAGAAAAATAATAGTTCAAACCAAAAAATAAAAAAAACATGGAACCAGTAATGATTGCGTTGATTGCGCTCGGAATTTTTGTCTTTATTATTTTATTTTTTTACTTCATTCCGCTCAACCTGTGGATTACCGCCGTTTTCAGCGGAGTAAAAATCAGTATTGCCAATTTGATTTTTATGCGCATCAGAAAAGTTCCACCGGCATTAGTTGTAAATGCATTAATCAACAGCACCAAGGCAGGATTAAAAGTCACCAGTAACGATGTGGAAACACACTACCTCGCTGGAGGAAATGTGAATTCAGTTATCCGTGCCATGATTTCGGCCGATAAAGCAAACATTGCTTTGGATTGGAAAGCCGCTACAGCCATTAATCTTGCAGGTCGCGATGTGTTGGAAGCCGTGCAAATGAGTGTTAACCCTAAAGTAATTGACACTCCGCCTGTAACCGCCGTTGCAAAAGATGGAATTCAATTAATTTGTCGAGCTCGTGTAACTGTTCGAACCAACATTAATAAATTAGTTGGAGGAGCCGGAGAAGAAACTGTTTTGGCGAGAGTTGGTGAAGGAGTTGTTAGTTCCATTGGTTCTGCGCTGTCACATAAAGAAGTTCTGGAGCATCCTGATTCAATATCAAAAGTTGTATTGGCAAAAGGATTGGATGCAGGAACAGCGTTTGAAATTTTATCAATTGATATCGCTGATATTGATGTAGGAAAAAATATTGGAGCCTACCTTCAAATGGATCAGGCAAATGCCGATAAAAATATTGCGCAGGCAAAAGCCGAAGAGCGTCGTGCAATGGCGGTAGCTTTAGAACAGGAGATGAAAGCTAAAGCACAGGAAGCAAGAGCAATGGTAATAGAAGCCGAAGCCCAAATTCCTCAGGCAATGGCCGAAGCATTCCGCAGCGGTAACATGGGAATCATGGATTATTATAAAATGAAAAATGTGCAGGCCGATACTGAAATGCGCGAGAGCATTGCAAAGCCAACTCCTAAAAAGGAAGGTTGATAAGTTCATTAGTTCATTGGTGAATTCTTAGTTTCAGTGTGAATTTTTTAAAAATTAAAGCTTCCTGAACATCAATAAAACAGAAAAACAAGCGAGTGTAAATTCACATTCTCAAATTGGTTTCTTATTATTGCGCTCCCAAATAAAAAATGGCCCTGTAGCTCAACTGAATAGAGTATCTGACTACGGATCAGAAGGTTCAAGGTTTGACTCCTTGCAGGGTCACTAAGAAATAAAAAAGGGATTTATCACAACTGATCAATCCCTTTTTTCATTAGGAGCCTTTCTTTAAATAAAAATTTTCATTTCTTCCATCATCCTCTTTGCTTCAATAGCTGCAGCTTCTGCAAAATCTTTTCCGGAGGAGGCATAAATAATATTTCGCGAACTGTTGACGAGTAAACCGCATTCAGCATTCATTCCATACTTCGCTACTTCCTGCAAACTCCCGCCTTGTGCACCAACACCGGGCACTAAGAAAAAATGTTTAGGTGCGAGTTTGCGAATGTGTGCGAGTTCTTCTGCATGAGTGGCACCAACTACATACATCATCTGCTCATGAGTTGCCCAAGTTTGTGAAGTGCGGATAACGCGCTCGTATAATTTCTCACCGCCTTCCTGCATTAACTGAAAATCATTACTGCCTGAATTGGAAGTGAGTGCTAATAATATCACCCACTTATTTTTGAATTCCAAAAAAGGTGCTACTGAATCTTTGCCCATGTATGGAGCAACAGTTACTGAATCAAAATCGAGGCCGCTTGAATTTTTATTGAAGAATGCGCGTGCATATAATCCGCTGGTGTTGCCGATGTCACCGCGCTTGGCATCGGCGATGGTGAAAATATTTTTTGGAATGTAGTCGAGTGTCTTCTGCAAGCTCAGCCAGCCGCTTGCTCCAAGTGATTCGTAGAATGCGATGTTGGGTTTGTAGGCAACACAGTATTGATGAGTAGCATCAATGATTTGTTTATTGAATTCGAAAACAGGATCGGAATAGGAGAGTAGATGTTGCGGAATTTTTTTTATGTCGGTATCCAAACCAATACAGAGGAACGATTTTTTTGTTCTGATATTTTCAACCAGTTCGTTGTAGTTCATCAGACCGCTTCGACTTTGGTTATTTCGGGAACTGATTTGAAAATAGTTTCTTCCACTCCGGCTTTCATGGTCATTTCGCTCATGTGGCAATCACTGCAATTGCCGAGGAGTTTTATGCGCACTACATTTTCACTGGTGATTTCTATTAACCGAATATCGCCGCCATCTACTGCAAGGTATGGCCGGATGCTTTCTAAGGAAGCTTCGACACGATCGAATAAAGAATTGGTTGTGTTGCTCATTTTGCTCGCGCAAATTTATTCATTTCAGGCAAATTGTTTTTTTGATTCACGCAAATTGTGTTTATCAATTCAAGCAAAGTGCGCAAAGAAGCAAAGCAAAATAAGAGAAGGAATTAACTTGAAACATTTAAAAATAACTTTGCGTCTTTGCTTCTTAATTTGCTTTGCGTGAAATCAAATCGCGTAAAAATAAATAGCATGAAATCATGAATTCATTTTCACCACTTCAGTAACAGGAATATTTGCATTGCGGATGGCAACCTGTCTTGCTACCTGATCAGAAAGGCCGGAGAAAATATTTCCGACAATGGAATTTTGATCCAACACAGCAGGTACTCCTGAATCACCACCTTCACGAATGCTTTGCACAATGGGAACCTCACCTAGGAATGGCACATTGTATTGATGAGCGAGTTTGTGTCCGCCACCTTTTCCGAATATGTAGTATTTATTTTCGGGTAATTCAGCAGGAGTGAAGTAGGCCATGTTTTCAATTACGCCAAGAACAGGAACATTGATTGGTAAAATGCTGAACATGCCGATTGCTTTTCGTGCATCAGCGAGTGCTACATCTTGCGGAGTGGTTACAATTACTACTCCGGTGAGCGGAACCAATTGCACCAATGTTAATTGTATATCGCCTGTGCCTGGAGGAAGATCAATAACCAAGTAATCTAAATCGCCCCACTCGGCATCGGTCATAAATTGCCGAAGTGCAGATGAAACCATTGGTCCGCGCCACACCACTGCTTGTTCTTCATCAATTAATAATCCGATTGACAGTGCTTTGATTCCATAGGTTTCAATCGGCTGCATTAAATGTTTTCCGTTTTCTTCCCGTACTCGTGGTCGCTCTCCTTTTATGTTGAGCATGATTGGAATTGATGGACCATAAATATCAGCATCAATGATTCCGACCTTCGAACCTTTTTTTGCTAAACCAAGTGCCAAGTTTACTGCTACTGTTGATTTGCCAACTCCGCCTTTGCCGGAAGCAACTGCAATAATATTTTTTACTCCTGCGAGAATATTATCTCGATCGCGCAGAGTTGTAACTTTTGCATCCATCACAATATTTACTTCGGCCTGGTGAGAGACTAAAGCATGAATGGCATCAATGCAATTTTTCTTAATTAATTCTTTAAGCGGACAAGCAGGAGTAGTGAGTGTTACAGTGAATGAAATTTTATTTCCATCAATCGTGATGTTGCTTATCATTCCGAGTGAAACCAAATCTTGTTTCAGATCAGGATCTTCAACTGTTGAAAGTACTTTTAGTATTTCCTCTTTTGAAAAAATCATTTTGAAAAATTATTTACCGTCCCGTTGATTACATCGGGATAAACTCCGATGTAAAGGCGTAGTGAGGGAAATCTGTAATCTGTTTTTCCGCAAACTGCATACTGATTTTAGCTCTCCTGCATTGCTTCTACTTGCTTGCGCGCGCGCGTTCTTTCGTTTTCGTCGAGAATTATTTTGCGCATGCGAATGCTCTTTGGAGTTAATTCAACATACTCATCGTCCTGGATGTATTCCATTGCTTCTTCCAATGAGAATTGAATTTTCGGAACAATTTTCAATGCGGCATCAGTTCCGCTTGCACGCATGTTGGTGAGATGTTTCGCTTTTGTGACATTGATGATCAAATCGCTCGGACGAATGTGTTCACCAATTATCTGACCTCCATAAACCTCTTCTCCCGGATCAATAAAATAGGTGCCTCTATCAGCTAAACGATCAATGGCAAAACCGGTTGACATTCCTTTTTCCATTGACACCAACACTCCCATGTTGCGACCTGGAATATTTCCACGCCAAGGTTCGTATGCAACAAAACGATGTGCGATGATTGCTTCACCGGCAGTTGCAGTCAACATATTATTTCTTAAACCAACAATACCACGAGATGGAATCTGAAACTCTAAGTGTTGCAAATCACCCTTTGTTTCCATCACTAATAATTCTCCTTTGCGAGCAGTAACTAATTCAATAACTTTTCCGGCAGATTCTTTCGGTACATCCACACTCAACATTTCTATCGGCTCACATTTCTTTCCGTCAATTTCCTTGATAATAACTTTTGGCTGACCAACCTGCAATTCAAAACCTTCGCGCCGCATAGTTTCAATCAAGATAGCGAGGTGAAGAATTCCTCTTCCGAAAACTAAAATCTGATCAGGTGATTCAGTGTCTTCTAAACGAAGAGCAAGATTTTTTTCCAACTCTTTATTCAAGCGATCACGGAGGTGACGGCTGGTTACAAATTTTCCTTCCTTACCAAAAAACGGTGAGTTGTTAATGGTGAAGAGCATGCTCATAGTTGGTTCTTCAATACTGATTGGTGGAAGTCCTTCAGGATTTTCGGCATCAGCAACAGTATCACCGATGTCAAAGTTTTCTATTCCGAATATGGCGCATATCTCACCTGATTGCACACTTTCCACTTTCATTTTTCCAAGGCCTTCGAATAAATAAAGTTCCTTGATTTTTGATTTAAGAATTTGTCCGTCGCGTTTTACTAAGCTAACAAACATTCCAACTTTTAAAGTCCCGCGTAATAATCTTCCAACTGCAATTCGTCCTGTGTAAGAACTGTAATCAATAGAAGTAATTTGCATTTGCGGAGTTCCTTCCACATGGATAGCAGGAGGAATAGTATTGACAATTGTTTCTAACAAAGGAGTTAAATCAGTTGTTGGATTTTGCCAATCCAAACTCATCCATCCTTGTTTTGATGAACCATAAAGAGTTGGAAAATTCAATTGGTCTTCACTTGCATTCAACTTACAAAACAGATCGAATAATAACTCGTGTGTTTCATCGGGGCGGCAATTGGGTTTGTCAACTTTATTAACTACAGCAATTGCTTTCTTTCCTAACTCAATTGCTTTGTGCAATACAAATCGTGTTTGAGGCATAGGTCCTTCAAAGGCATCAACCAAAATCAAAACTCCATCGGCCATGTTTAGCACACGCTCAACTTCACCACCAAAATCGGCGTGACCGGGTGTATCAATGATATTAATTTTTACATCTTTATAATGAACAGAAACATTTTTTGCAAGAATAGTAATTCCGCGTTCGCGTTCAAGGTCATTGTTATCAAGAATCAGTTCTCCTGTTTCCTGGTTATCGCGGAATAGTTTGCATTGGTGCAATATCTTGTCAACGAGCGTGGTTTTCCCATGATCGACATGGGCAATAATGGCAATGTTTCTGATTTCAGTCATTCGTAAAATTATGTAGTCCGGGGACAGTTATTTTTTTCGGACGGCGAAGATAGGTTTTACTTTCATTTTTCAAGCCGGTGGAATAAAGATTAATAACATAGTAATTATTGGGTTCAATTTCCGGAAAATCTGAAACGAAAAACACTTGATTGAAATATCTTGAAAGAAATTCTTCGATATAATTTAAGAACAACTCATTAGTACTTGCTTGAGAAATTTTACCAACTATTTTAGCGCCCCCAATTAAGCCCGGGTGGCGGAATTGGTAGACGCGCTAGACTCAAAATCTGGTTTTGGCAACAAAGTGGGGGTTCGATTCCCTTCCCGGGTACATTTTCTGTAGAAAAGTGTAGAAATGCAGAGAAAAGTGACGAAAAGTGTTAGTGGAGAAGAAAGGAGTAAAGTCGAACTATTTTGACTCAGATTTAGATTTATTATATTCAATATTTCAATAAAAATAGCCCACTTCCGACCTCATAATGATAATATAAATAATTGACAGTTAATGTTTTCAATGGATTTTTGCGGGTGCGGTGCTATTTAATTTCTTCTAAAAATGGAATTTAAAAATTGGAGTGCTGTAAAAAAGATAATTAAGCGAAGTTATTTATTTCCAAAAATTTGGAAATCCCTCAATCAGGAATAAAAAACCAAAACAAGAAGAAGGCAACAGCTAAACTTATAAATCCTCCGGTTTTATAAATCAATACTTTTTCATCTTGCTTTTTTAAAATCATTTTGTATTCTGAAGCTAAATCAAGTGCCGAATTTCCATACCCATGATTTCCTAATACTTCAATGGATTCAATAAATTCTGCAAATTCCTGTCGATCAGTAATGAATCTCATTTTCATTGCTTCACTTTTCTTATCATAAAATCCTGTAGAAGTATAATTGATGTGCGCAGCTTTATATGAAAAATAAAATAATAAAATTGACAACACAAAAAATACGAGCAACGACAACAAACATTTGAGAGTTCGGAATCCGGTTTTGATTTTTTCAATCATGATTTTCAAAAATTAAGCAAAGATTTATTTTGATATTAAAATCTTGGACAATGTATTTTTCCATGAGTATTTTGTTTGTTGAGAAATTTATAAATTAGTAATAACTCAGGTGAGTGATTGAGTTTTTTTAATTCTGAAAAATGAATATCATAACTGATCGCTGCATCAAACGATGATTCATACATAAATCTGAATACAAAAGTAATCGCATCAAAATCAATTGCGTTATCATACTTCCGAACAAAATCAAACTGGATACCAATTGGGAAATAAATTTTTTTGCCATCCATTTTTAATACATACAAACTAATACATGGAGTGGTTCGGAATGAAGAGTGATAATAGTTCAATGTGTTTTGCAATTGTAAAAATTTATCCTTATCTCGGAATTTGAATAATCCTGAATAACTGATAGAGGTATAGATATAAACGATTTTATATATAATTTAACAAAAATCACCAATTGCTTTAACATACAAAACTCATTGTTTAATTATGATTCAAATCAGAAAAACGAAGTTTTGCTTAAATATATTTGTCGGACATGATAAACAGGTTACAATTAATTACAGTTGTAGTTATTTTTTTTAACTCGTGCAGCAGTAAAGTTGAAAAAGCAAAACCAAACATTGAATCCATAACCGAATCGGTTTATGCATCAGGGATAGTTAAAAGCAAAAACCAATATGAAGTTCGTTCGACAGTAAACGGAATTATTGAAAACATTTATGTAACAGAAGGCGATACTGTTAATGCTGGAGCTTTGCTTTTGAGTATTTCAAATCTTGCACAAAGATTGAATAAGGGGAATGCTGAACTGAACGCAGCTTTTTCAGATGCGAATGCCAATAAGGGAAAGTTAAATGAAGCCAGCTTAATGATTGATTTTGCCAAAAACAGAATGAATAATGATTCAGCTTTATTCTTTCGTCAGAAAAATTTATGGCAACAACAGATTGGTTCGAAAACTGAATTAGAACAAAGAGAACTTTCATATAAAAATTCAAAAGCAGATTATTATTCCTCCATTTTAAAATATGATGAGCTGAAAAAGCAAATTGATTTTACATCGGCTCAATCAAAAAACAACCTGTTAATAGCAAGCAAACTTGAAAACGATTACACAATTAAAAGCGATATTGAGGGTATCGTATATATTATTAACAAATCGAAAGGTGATATGATTGACGTGCAAACACCAATTGCAGTGATTGGTGATGCGCATGTTTTTATTTTAGAAATGGAAGTGGATCAAAATGATATTTTAAAAATAAAAAAAGGTATGTCAGTACTTGTTACGCTTGACAGTTATAAGGGGAAAGTATTTGAAGCTGAAGTGACCAAGATAAATCCATTGATGAATGCACGAACTCAAACTTTTCTGATTGAGGCAGAGTTCATTGATGCACCTGAAGTACTTTATCCGAATATCACTTTTGAAGCAAATATTATTTTACAATCTAAGAGCAAAGCACTTCTGATTCCAAGAAATTATATGCTGAACGATTCAACAGTTCTAAAAGCAAATGGTGATTCAATTATTGTTAAAACAGGTTTGAAGGATTATCAGAAAATAGAAATTATTTCAGGTATTTCCGTTAATGATGAATTGATAAAACCGGAAGAATGAAATTAAAATTAATTACTGATGTATCGCGTTCCTTTTTAATTGCTCGCTGGAAACAAACGCTGGTGGCTGCAATAGGCGTAACATTCAGCATCACTATGTTTATTGCATTACTCAGTTTTATGGCCGGGTTAAATGATTTATTGGACGGGCTTATTTTAAATCGTACTGCCCACATTCGATTATACAACGAAATAAAACCAAGCAAACTTCAACCTGTTGATCTTTCTGAAATTTACAAGGGTTATTATAATTTCGTTAATTCAATAAAACCTAAAAATGAGAAGGCAGCAATTTATAACACAGGTGCCATTATTAATACTTTGAATAAAGACAGCCGTGTTTTAGGAATTGCACCTAAAATTACTGCTCAGGTTTTTTTTAATGTTGGTGCTATTGATTTAACAGGGGTTATAAATGGAATTGACGCTGAAGCCGAAAACCTATTTTTTAAGTTCAGCGATTATGTTATTTCAGGAAATTATATGGACTTGAAAAACATACCTAATAGCATTATTATGGGCAAAGGCGCAGCTGAAAAAATGCTGGCGAACATTGGTGATGTGATACAGGTTACTACAGCTAGGGGAGATCGAATTCAATTAAAAGTGGTTGGTTATTTCCAATCCGGAATACGCGATATTGATAATATTCAGAGTTATGCCTCAATTAGTACCACACAAAAATTATTAGGTGAGTCTGACGGTTACATTACCGATATTCAGGTAAAATTAAAAGATATATTATTAGCTCCTGCACTCGCAAAACAATACTCCAGGCTGTTTGATGTGGACGCTACAGATATTCAAACTGCAAATGCACAATATGAAACCGGGAGTTTTGTTCGCACCTTAATTTCATATGCTGTTGGTATTACATTATTGATAGTTGCTGGGTTCGGTATCTATAATATTCTGAACATGATGATATATGAAAAAATGGATTCTATAGCAATTCTTAAAGCAACAGGATTTTCAGGAAAAGATGTACATCGAATTTTCTTAACTATTGCCTTAAGCATTGGCATATTCGGTGGCCTTCTCGGATTGTTGCTTGGTTTTGGTTTGTCGGCCATTATTGATCAGATTCCATTTGTTACTGCTTCTTTACCCACCATTAAAACATATCCTGTTGATTATAATCCGGCTTTCTATGTAATCGGAGGGATATTTTCAATTGCTACTACTTATATGGCTGGTTTTTTTCCATCGCGCAAGGCAAGTAAAATTGATCCGGTCATTATCATCAGAGGAAAATAATCATGAAAGATAAAATTCTTGATGCTCTAAAAATCTCAAAATATTTTCACGACCCTGCAACGGTGAAGGTGATTAAAGAAATCAGTTTCTCTGTTATGAAAGGGGAGTTTGTTTCCATCATTGGAAAATCCGGTTGTGGCAAATCAACTTTGCTTTACATCCTTTCCACCATGGATACTTCTTACGAAGGTGAATTATTTCTAGACGGTCAGAGTATGAAAAACAGAATTGAATCGGATCTGGCGAAAGTTCGCAACGAAAAAATCGGATTCGTATTCCAGTTTCATTATTTGCTGAATGAGTTTTCAGTATTAAAAAATGTAATGCTGCCTGGTTTAAAACTGGCAAAATTTACTGACAAAGAAGTAGAGCAGCGTGCGTATGATAAATTAAAAATACTCGGAATTCAGAGTGAAGCATTGAAATATCCCAATCAATTATCTGGCGGAGAAAAACAACGGGTGGCCATTGCGCGTTCGTTAATAAACGATCCGTTAATCATAATGGGGGATGAGCCAACAGGCAATCTCGATAAAAAGAACAGTGAGGTTGTATTTCATATTTTTCAGGAGCTTGCGCAGGAATTCAATCAATCATTATTGATTGTGACTCACGATAATGAATTTGCACAAAAAACAAATCGCATAATTGAAATGGAAGATGGAAGGATTATCAGAATGTGAGTATCATTTCTAATAACAATCCAATAGCGTAGTCCCAGAATATTCAAATCGGCTTAAGTACGACCACCATCTTAATAAAATTAAAATCTTGTATAAATCTGTTTAGTACTCAATATTGTTTTCAATAAATGAAAAATATCACTTGCATTATTGATCTATGTCATAAAAATAGTATCTGAATTTAATGAAATTTCGAAAAGAAATGAAAAGTTTGAACCTTAATTCTTTTACTTTATGAACGAGACTTTAAAAACAATTTATGAAATAAGAGCTGTCAGAAAATATTCAGACAAGCTAGTAGATAAAGAAATTATCAGTCAGATAATTGATGCAGGAAGAATGGCTCCATCAGCAATTAATATGCAACCATGGAAATTTTATGTTCTGACCAAACAGGAAACAATTGAAATGTTTTCCTATTATGAAGTCAACCTTTGCAGATTACTTTATGTCAATCGGTTTGGGTTATATCTCCATTCCGGTTATCAGCGTTACAATGGGATACTTACTTGACAAAAAACAAAAATGAAAATCAATAAAGAATGGCATTTAAAAAACAAGATGCCGAAGAATCCGACATTTGATGAAAGAGTGAAATGGCATTTAGCACATCAAAAAAAATGTTCATGTCGTCCGATTGCGGAAAAACTGGCCGAAGAAATGAAGAAGAGGGAAATAAAATTTTAAATACTATTCATTGCTGAAATCAGCTTACTGAATTTTTCTAAATTGAAATAAAATGAAAAGCACCACAAAAGAATCTTTTAAAATCAACGGTGAAAACCTGATTAAAAAAGTTAAGGAATTGATTGAAGAAGGCAACATCACCAAGATCACCATCCACGATAAAGAAGATAAAGAACTGATGAGTTTCCCACTGACATTTGGAATTGTTGGAACCTTACTTGCTCCTGTACTTGCTGCAATTGGTGCGCTCGCAGCTATAGTTGGCGAATGCACTGTTACAGTTGAACGGGAAGAATAGATTTCTTCTGTAAATAAATAGGGTACAAAAATTTCGTGACTATCCCCCTCTCCTTGAGAGAGGGGTTAGGGGTGAGGACTTAAAGAAGAATGAATTTCCAAAAAATTTAATCCTGAAACTTATTTAGTATGCGAGTTAATTATTTGCTCCAATTGATTTGCAGGTACTACGCCGGATTGGCGCCATTTGATTTCTCCTTTCTGAAATAATATTAAGGTTGGCACACCTTGCACACGATAAGCGGCGGCTGCTTTCGGATTTTTATCTACATCTATTTTTATAATGGCAACCCGCTCTCCTATTTTGTTTTTCAGTTCAGTAAGAATTGGTGCCATCATTTTGCATGGTCCGCACCACTCTGCTGAGAAATCAACAAGAACAGGTTTCTCATCGTTGATGAGATTTGCAAATGATTTAGTTGCAGTTGTATTTTCCATTATAGATTCAGTTTTTCTTTTCCTGGAACAGGTAATTCTTCAGGATGTTTTGACGGAGCCGGATCGTGCTCCGGTATGATTTCCGGATTCTTTATTGGAATCGGGTGATCAGGTAATGGCGGCTTTATTTCCGGTCCCGGTATAGGAGAAGGAAATTCTTTTGGTCTTTCTTGCATCTTCATCTTTCAAATTTATGACAGCTATACAAAATAATTTTATGAGTAAAATCATTACATCCATTGAAATATATCATCGCAGGCCAACAAGAATTCAATCTACCTTTATAAAAAATTTGGCAACATGAACGACAAAGAAGAAATTATCACGCTCGAAGTTTTTAAAGATGATGTAACAGTTTCATTTGTTAAAAACAAACTGGAAGAAGCAGGAATCGAATGTTTTGTTGAAGAAGAAAATATTGTCGGGCTAAATCCATTGGGTGGAGCGGAGCTAAAAATATTCGGAAAAGATTTAATAAGGGCGAAAGAAATTTTAGCTCAGTAATAAGAACTGAGAATTATTTTCTGCAATTAATTTATTGTTGTAACAGTTTTAAAAATCAAAATGGAATTCATTGACTATTACAAAATACTGGAACTGAAAAAAGATGCGGGCGATGCTGATATTAAAAAAGCATACAGACGGTTAGCGCGCAAACACCATCCGGATCTGAATCCGAATGATGTAAAAGCAAAACAGAAATTTCAGGAAATCAATGAAGCTAATGAAGTATTGAGTGATCCTGAAAAAAGAAAGAAATATGATAAGTATGGCAAGGACTGGAAGCATGCTGAAGAATTTGAAAAAGCCGGACAACATCAGCAGCGGCAATACAGTCGTCAACCTGGTGAAGAACAATTTGCGCAACATGACTTCTCTGATTTTTTTGAATCCATGTTTGGAAATAATATGGGAGGTCAGAGCAGAAGAACCCAAACTAAATTCAGAGGACAAGATTTCGAAACGGAATTGCATCTGGATTTAAAGGATGTTTATACCTCACATAAACAAACACTAACTGTTAATGGCAAAAGTATTCGCATTACCATTCCTGCAGGAATAGAAAACGGTCAGCGAATAAAAATTTCAGGACATGGTGGAACCGGAATAAATGGTGGACCCAACGGTGACTTATACATTAAGTTTTTTATTTCGAATCACACAAAATTTAAAAGAGAAGGAAGTAATCTTTATACAGCAGTTGATTTGAATCTATATACCGCAGTTTTGGGTGGAGAATTAACCGTTGACACTTTTGATGGGAAAGTTAAATTGAAAGTGTATCCCGAAACCCAAAGTGGAACCAAAGTTAAATTGAAAGGAAAAGGGTTTCCTGTTTACAAAAAGGAAGGGGAGTTCGGTGATTTGTATATTACCTATAATGTAAAACTCCCCGCGAATCTTTCTGAAAAAGAAAAGGAATTATTTACTCAATTAGCAAATCTGAAAGAGCATGGAAGCAACTGATTTAATTCTGCTGAATGAATTTTGTATTCATCACGAGGTTGAGCTATCGTTTATCAATTCATTAAATGAAGCCGGATTAATAACCATTATAATTCTTGAAGACAAGGAATACATCAATCAGGAAGAGTTAAGTGCGCTTGAAAAAATAATTCGGATGCATAATGAACTTGAAATTAATATTGAAGGCATTGATGTCATCAACCAACTGTTACAGCGTGTTAACCATCTGAATGAAGAAATTAATTCATTGAAAAACAGATTGCGTTTTTACGAAGAAAATTAACCGGCACATTTTTCTTCTAAGATTCTTATATAGAAAAGTCTATTAATTCAGAACTAGAAATCAAAAAATTCTTTTGCCGTTACAGATGCTTGAAAAATAATCAGCCTGAACAATGAAATTTATTTCAAAAATTTCTTTAAAGCATTTAGATAAATTTTTTTAATGCTGCTCTTTTTTTCCGATTGCAAATAGTTTCAAAAGCAGGAATAAGGTTCTTGTCTAGTGGAGATTTCATTTTTATGATTTGTCCTAATGCAAATGCCGCACTCCATCGCACCACTGTTCCCTCATGTTCAGTATTTATCAATAAATTTTTTAGTGCTCCGGTCAATTTTGAAGGATATAAATGAGCAATGTTGCCAATTACCTTTGCGATTCCCATTTTACTCTTGGTGCTTTTTCGGGTAATGTTATCGAAACAAAATCCAAATTGACCTAATTCAAAAATTGCGTTTTTTAATTTATATTTTTTAACCAGTTTCTTTTGAAGTCTTTTTCAACATGGCATAAGCCATTCGGTATATTTTTTTTGTTGGAATTCCATCAAACAACTGAGGCTTTATATTTTGAAGTATAAAATTAATTGTAGCATCATCAGCTCCGGATTTGTGAAGAGATTTTCTTAATTTATCTGGCTCATAAACCGTTTGAATTCCTGAAGCTTTGGTTACTATAAGACTTTGGCCTTCTATCATTCATTTTTTAAGAAAACAAATTTATTCAATATGTGACCCTTACTGTAATAACTTGACACTTTTGATGTGTTATTACGGAAAATTATTTCTTCTGATTTATTTAACCCGGATTCAGCAAACAGGTTGGTTTCAAAGTAGGCAAGAGCAAACAGGATTAATTAAAAAGCTTGCTTCAAAAACTTAATTCTTTGAACATTAATGCCATCAAAAAATTCAATAAAATAAATGCCATTTGTTAATCCTCCTGTTTGAACAGAGGATTCTAAAACAGTATTCTTTTCGTTAAAAGTTTTCTCTGACAGAATTGTTCCAAGTATGTTGCAGATACGAACGGTGATATTTGAATTTTCTCCAGTGTAATAGTGGAAATTCAGCACATCATTAACAGGATTCGGGTAAGCAAGTAATTGCTCAATGGAATGAATCTCGGAAACTGATGATGAGTGTGAGGAGTAATAAGTTATAGCTGTATTTGTTCTTACCGCCGCATTGTAATCAAAATAGATATCAGCAAAATTGGTTATTGAATCAAACAAAGGTAAAGTGCTCAAATACTTTACGCGGTATTTTATAAAACCATTTGAACCAATGGGGTCGGTTAAAGAATCGGGCAACATAATATTATTGAATCGGAACTCAGCAACATTGCCATGATTAATTCTAAAGTTTAAGTTCTGATGACTTTTAGAAATAATATTGAAAGTTGAAAGATCAAGGTATTGTGACATGGTATGGAGATTCCGCGCAAAGTGTACCACTTTTTCCGCGATAATGAAAACCACTAATTCCGCAGCAAAGTGTACCCCCCTTTCCGCGGCAAACTGTACCCCTGATTTAATTAATTGCTCTGCTGTTTGCTGTATTCTGTTTTCCTATAAAAACTAATCCGAAATAGTATTAGGAAATTTTAACCCTTTTGTTTAATGCGAATAAGCATTCGCTATAAAATTATTAATATGGCTTTCCTAAACATGGTTTGTTCATTGATTCATCTATTATGTCGCTTCTTAATTTAATTGAAAAAGCGAAAGGAAAACATAAATCGATAAATTAATTGGAATTTACCTTGGAAACAATTTATTTGACGGCATCAGTTCTTGAATTCACTTGTAACTTCGAGTAAATATTCCGGATATAAGTGCGAACTGTCTTGTCCAGAAATAGGTTTACACAAAACTATATAAGAAGCCAAAAAACGCTTTAAAGAAAATTTTGGTCAATTTTTATTTTCTAGTTCCAATTCGATTAAAACCTTATTTCTTTTTGTTTGAGAATTTCCTTTTTTGTTGCTCTTTCATAAAGTCCTCAATTAATGAAATATCACGCGAAAAATTCGATAAGTCGAATTTTGAGGGTACAAATTATTAAGGTTCTGAATATTCAATGTCAATTTATTTTGCAGAACTTATAATTTGCAATTTATCACTATTCTTTCCGACTATAAAAGCTTCCTTTTTGTTGAGAATAATTTTCTCCAAACATTTAACATCACCCAGAAAAAAAAAACCGGATTGCAAAACCGGCAGAGTGAAAAAAGCACCATTTCCTTTATTAATTAAAGTAAGTCCAATGCCAGCATCGTTTCTGCCGGTTTCCACTTCGGCGCTGTAATTATTGCCGGCGAGTAAGAGATCTTTTAACGAATCACCATTCACATCATAAAGTTTAAGTTCTGATGACTTTTAGAAATAATATTGAAAGTTGAAAGATCAAGGTATTGTGACATGGAATCAACAACAATTACATTGAAAGCTGTATCATTTCCGATGTTTTGAAAGTGAATTCGAGATAATCGTTATCAGGTAGAGAGGTAAATGTGAAGGGTCTTCTTTCATTGGCCCAGCTGTTTTTATTTATGGAAATTTCTGTTGCCTGTCCTGGTGTAAATTTAAACTGATCAGGTTTTTCAGTCACAATTTGTAACACATCATGCTTGATTTTATTAAACGATTTTATTTTAACGATATGCTTTGCCAATTTGCTTTTATGTTAAGAAATTACTTTGCATTAAATTCAGTATTTACTGTTAGCAGAAAAATTGTTTTCTTTTTTGCTACCACACTATGCGGAATACCTGAATGCAATGCAATCATTTGCCTTTTTCCTAATTCAACAGATTTATCTTCTGTCTTAAAAATTATTTTTCCTTTTAATACCTGTAGTGCAACTATTCCATCTGCAGTATGCTTGGTCAATTCAGCTCCCTTTTTCAACGCAACCAAAACAATACTTAATCCATTCGTTTTATAAATTGTTATGGAATTGCGATCCTTACTTTTCCATGATTTTTCTTTTAAAATATTTTTTATAAAGAACGGGATGTCAAGTGTAACAAGCTGTGCATCCATCTTTCTGTTTCCATTTAGATGAATTGTTGCTTCTATAATTGTTTCTTCTTTACTGAGTTTTTCTGGTGCGCTTTGGCTAATGTCTTTTAGTTTTATTTTTTTCATATCGGGTTTGTGAAAATTAAAACTGCAATTTCATATTCATGACCATGCCGCCATTAAGCGTGGGTGCAATTCCCATGTTGAAAATGTCTTTCTTTTTTTTGTGTGAGTAGTTGAAGTTGCGATGCAATTGCGGGACGAGCCAACCGCTTAATGCGCCCAATGCATAGCCAGTTATAACATCGGTTGGATAGTGCTTACCACCTTTGACCCTCAGGTAAGCCTCAACGGCAGGCACCGCAATGGCAAAAGCCCACACACCGGTTTTAATTCCTTTTTGCAAATCGGGATGATAATCGGAAATAACTTTTGCGAATAAAAAAGTGGCAGCAGAAGTTTGCGATGTATGCCCGGAGTAAAATGATTGCCGCGATTCTTTACCGGTTCTGATTTCGATTGGCACATCCGTGCGGTAAGTGTATGGCCGGGCACGGTTCACTGTGCTTTTAACAATGTAAGTGGTGCCGTAATTAAGTGCAAATGTTTCGGCTGTCATTATTAATAACGACTTCATGTCTTTTCGCGTGTTGTGTTCAGAAAGAAACAGGACCGGCAATAATGAAATTCCAATGAGCATGTAATCACTTGCGTTTGCAACTGAAGGCGACCAGAATTTTGTTGCTACTCGGTCGAATGAATTGATGGTGTTTTTATCTAAACCGCTAAGTTGCTCTTCAGTAAAAGGTTTTGTTTTATCGTTTGTCTGCATCAAGTAACCGGTGACAAGTATAGATGCCGCCCCGAGCATGTAGGGCCATTCTTTTTTAAACTCGTTATGATAGGGCAACCCGATGAGGTGCTGGCCACTTTGGCAAATGGTGCAACGGTCGTGAAGCGAATCAATAGCCAGCCACTGCGCTCGTGAAGTTTCGCAATAAATCATTAACGAAAAAATTAGTATAGCGATTCGCATTTTTTATGAAAATGTTTTTTAACTGATTTAATTATTGGTAGTGTCCGCTTCGTTTTTTATTTTCCAAATATAACAGTACGAATATTTTCTGTTCGGTTTGTATTTGATGAATCGCCGGCCGGTTGGGAGCATAGCGATCATTGATGTAAAAATATTGTTCTAAACCGATGCGGACATTTTTTACAATTTGAATGGGGATGATTTTTTGCCAATAGATGACACCTGCAATTCCAAAGAATCAATCTTAGAAATCAGCAATTGAAATGCACTCGTCTCAATTGTTATTAAATCCATTTTCTTAATAAATCATTTATTCAACGGTAAAATTATAGTGAGACCGAATAGAAAAACAATTCCTTAGCTTAATATTCAGTTAAGCTGCTATTTCAGAAACGATATCCAAAAATTCAAATGAATTATTTATGTCGTCGAAATTTATTGTATATTTTTATGTTTTTTCTCCAAAGAAATAAAAGTCAAACTCAATTTTCTTAGAGTGAATTAAAATAATAATTTATCAAAATGAGTAGATTTAATCATGACCTAAAATTTTCTAAATTTATTTTATTCGATAATTTTTTCATAAAGTCCTCAATTAATGAAATATCACGCGAAAAATTCGATATGTCAATTTTTGAGGGTACAAATTATTTAGGTTCTGAATATTCCAAGGCAATTTATTTTTCAGAACTTATAAATTGTAATTTATCCATATTCTTTCCGGCTATAAAAAAAGTTTGCCCGCCAATAATAATTTTCTCTAAACATTTTACATCACCCGGAACAAAAAATCCTGATTTTGAAACAGGCATCGCGGCGAATGATCCATCACCTCTGCCTGTGAGGGCCAAACCAATGCCTGCATCGTTTCTTCCGGTTTCTGCTTCAGTGCTGAAATTATTTCCGGCGAGCATCAAGTCAGGTATTTTATCATTATTAATATCGGCAATTTGAATTCCGTTTACAGGAAAAAACTGTGCTTCGGCTGGAAGCTGAACAATTGAAAAATTACCATACCCATCATTTAGAAACACAGAAGAATTCATTTGATGTGCTTCAAATTTATTGGCCACTGATAATTGTTCTTCGGTAAAAATGGTTTCAACGGTGGCTGTTGCTTAATCTTTATATCGTAAATATTTTTTTCTTAAATAGGGCATTTGTTCCAGCACATCATCTCTAATTGCAATAGGATAACTTTTACCTTTAACAAATGTGCTGATCATGCAATCAGTACTTTTGTTATTATCAAAATCGCCGGCAACCATTGTAACCGGATTATTTATTGTGCCACGATACCTTGTATTAGTTCCAAGATTTCCGGCTATCAAATCCATATCACCATCCATGTCAATATCACTGCCTATAATTTTATTCCACCAGCCATTTGAGTTTTCAATAATTTGTGGCGATTTACTTAAAACACCCTTGATATTATAAAAAATAACTATTGGCATCCATTCACCTGTTAAAACTAAATCGAGCCAGCTGTCTTTATTTATATCGGACCATATTGCAGTCGATACCATTCCGATTTTTGATAAAACTGTTGAGATATTGATATTAACTAATGAATCATTAATTATTGAAAGCAGGTAACTTTCTGGAATTAATCCATAATGACCGGGAATGATTCTTCCGCCGACAAAAATATCAGTATTACCATCTTTATTAAAATCTGAAACAGCAATAGAACTTGCACTTAAAAAAAATTTTGAACTGAGTTTTGAATTCGAAAAATTTCCCTTTCCATCATTTAAATATAATCGCAAAGGATATTTATCTGCAGCACCGGGATATTCATTTCCGCCTGATGCCACTATTAAATCATTGTCGCCATCATGATCGAAATCAGTAACCGCCGATGCCCCATCTTCGTAAATTTTATGTTGCTGAAAAATAAGTTGTTTTGACTCTGAAAAAGTGTGGTTGCTGTTTTGAAAATAAATGGTTGCTGAAAAATCTTTTGCTCCGCCCACAAAAAAATCATCGAGTTGATCTGCATTAAAATCGGCCACTGAAATGCATGGGCCTAATTGCGAGAAACGGTGAGGTAATAATGGCTCCAATTTAAAATCGATATGTTGATTTTCAGTGTAGTGATAATTTATCAATGTTGAATTTGTAACATCGATAAATAAGGGGTCAAATTTTATTGGAGCCGATTCCGTGTCAGTTGCCTGCGAATAGTTTATGTTTATTAACTGGTTAGGAAGTGCGTTGAATAGTTTTTGAATTTTGCCGTTGGGCCATGTAAAGGTTAAATTGGCAGATGTGTTATTTCCGATGCCGATAATAATTTTTTTATCGTGAGAAGAAAGGTATCCTTTCATTGGATTAAAAATAAGGGTTTGCGCAGTGCCACTATTGGTTTCGCAAACAATTTTAGTTCCGATTCCCATTGGGTTTTTTATATCACCATTCAATTGTATTCGCATGGAATTGCCTAATTTATTTTCTATTGAATTGTTTTTATAAATAAATGCATAATCATTTGTGTTGTTTACAATTATTTCCAAATCGCCGTCATTATCCAAATCGCCGTATGCTGCTCCATGACTCCAAGCAAAATGTGTAAGTCCCGATTTTTTTATTTCCCGTTTAAAGTTTAAACTGTCGTTGTTTTTAAAATAACAATTTAGCACTTTGGTTTGAGGTGTTTGCGCCACAATTTTCACCACATCGCTGTCAGATTTTGCTTTGTATAATTCTTTGAATAAAGAATCGGCTTTAAATTTTATAAAATCCATATCGGTAGCGTCGCGCATGTATCCATTTGTTATGTAAACATCTTTCAAGCCATCTATATCAAAATCTGCAGCAAGCACCGCCCAACTCCAATCACTAAAAGCCATGCCGCTGTAATAGCTAATATCTGAATAAGTTCCGTTTCCGTTATTGAGTTGTACAACATTTTTAACATATTGATAGCCGAATCCATACTTCACTAATTTATCAAATTCATCATAGTTATATCCACCTTTCAATTGTTTTTGCCTTTCATTTCCTTCGGGCAGCATATCCACGGCTATTAAATCACTCAGTCCATCGTTATTTAAATCGGCATATTCTGTTCCCATTGAAAAATAGGGAGAGTGACCAAAAAATTTTGAAAATTCGTTTACAAATTTGTTGTTGCCTTTATTGATAAAAAGGTAATCAGGTTTGGTATAATCATTTGCTTGATAAATATCGGCAAGCCCGTCATTATTAAAATCCTGAAATACGGCGCTTAATCCAAACGAATGTGTTTCTAATCCGGCTTCACTTGTTTTATTAATAAATTTTCCATTTATATTTTCATAAAACTGATTCGATTCTTCAGCTACGATGGAATCTTTTACCGCCTCTAATTTTCCTTGTGCATTGTAAGCAAGATGAACGGATTTAGCATATTGAATTTTATAGGGATGATTGAGCACAAGTAAATCCAAATCGCCATCATTATCGCTATCATTAAAATAGGCTTGTGTAGAAAATCCTTTGTCGGCAATACCGTAGTCAGTTGCTTTATCAGTAAAAGTTCCGTTTTTATTATTTTCGAATAATATATTTTTCCGGTGTTCGAGTTGCAGTACCGATTGACATATGTAAATATCGAGCCAGCCATCGTTATTAATATCAACCATCACCACACCGGTGTGATAACCACCTGCAGCCGATACTCCGGCTTGTTCGGTAATATCTTTGAACTTTAAATTTCCCTGATTCAGATAAAGTTTGCAAGATTCTGTATTAGCCGAAAAATATATATCGGCCAATCCATCATTATTAATATCTCCTATGGCTACGCCACCCCCATTATAAAAATATTCGTAACTCATTACATTCATCATTCGGGTATCGGCTATTTGATTATAAAAATTTATACCCGTTGAGTCGTAAGGCAGTAAAGTGAATAGCGTGGATTGAGCGATATTGTTAAAAGAAAAATTAACTATAAAAAAACCAGTGATGAGGAATTTATTTTTCATGCTGAAATTATATTTTGCTCAGTTGTGAATTCTTTTATGGTATCAGATAAATTAATTTTTTTGCGTTATGAATTCTTGCTAAATATAATCAGTGATTAGTATTATTTATAATTGATGTAATAAAACGGTCTTGATTGGTAGGTGTTATTACCAATGAGTGGTAGTGGCGGCCGTAACAAAATTATTTTACACAATTCAATAGTCAATGCAGTATCTCCTACAGAAAATTCAGCTGATATAAAAATTTAATCAGCCCTTCGCATCAACTGCAGCTGCCCTTTATTTTTTCCGGCAATAAAAATTGTTTTTCCGCCAACAATAATTTTCTCTAAGCACTTAACATCGCCGGGAACAAAAAATCCGGATTGTGTAACAGGCAAAGAACCAAAGGATCCATCGCCACGGCCAATTAGCGCCAGCCCAATGCCGGCATCGTTTCGGCCGGTTTCAACTTCGGTGCTGTAATTGTTTCCGGCCAGTAAAATATCAGGAATAGTATCGTCATTAATGTTGGTAATCTGAATGCCGTTTACGGGAAATAACTGGGCTTCAGTTGGAAAATTTATTTGAGTGAAATTTCCAACTCCATCATTAATAAATACGCCGGAATACATGTTGTTCGCTTTTAAGTTATCGGCTTTTGATAATTGATCAGCAGAAAATATATCGGACAGTGTAGCATTGGCATATTGATGATAGCGAAGGAATTTTTTACGCAGATAGGGCATTTGATCGAGCAGATTATCGCGAAAAGCTATCGGATAACTTTTTCCTTTAACAAAAGTGCTTACAAGACAGTCGGTACTTCCATTGCCATCAAAATCGCTAACCACCATGGTTACCGGTTTTTCTACCGTGCCGCGGTATCGTGTATTCATACCCAGATTGCCTGCAAGCAAATCGTTATCGCCATCGTTATCAATATCGGCAATTACAATTTTATTCCACCATCCACTAGAGTTATTTAACTGCTGCGGAGTTTGATTTAGAATTCCATTGTTGTTGTAATAAATAGTAAGCGGCATCCAATGGCCGGCTAATACCAAATCTTTCCAGCTATCATTATTTATATCGGCCCAAAGTGCTGTACTTACCATGCCTGCTTTATTTAAAAACCGTGTCGATTGCAACTCAGTTAATGAATCGTTAATAATAGTTAGCAGGTAGCTGTTCGGAATTAATCCGTAATGGCCGGGCACTGTTCTTCCTCCTATAAAATAATCGATAGTTCCATCTTTATTATAATCGTCGGCGGTAATTGTGTTGGCGCTTGTGAAAAACTGATTGGAAAATTTTGACTTTGAAAAATTTCCTTTTCCATCATTCAGGTAAAATCGAACCGGATAATTCAGTTCCATATTCGGATATTCATTGCCACCGCATGTAACAATTAAATCATTATCGCCATCCCGGTCAAAATCAATTGTAATACAGGCACCATCTTCAAACATTTTATCGGCTGCAAAAACCGATTGATCAGATTTTGTAAATGTGTTGTTTGCGTTTTGAAAAAAAATAACCGCTGCTTTTTCCTTAGCACCAACCACAAAAAAATCGTCGAGTTTATCGCCGTTAAAATCACTCACGGTAATGCATGGACCCAATTGCGAAAATCGATAGGGTAGAAGGGGTTCTAATTTAAAATCGATATACGCGTTTTCCGTATGCGTGTAATTGATTTTTGTATCGGCTGTTACATCTTTAAAGAGCGGAGCGATTGCAGTTGAGTCAGAAGTTACCTCAGTTGCATCTGCATAATTTATAGTGAGCAGTTGATTGGGAGTAACACCATTGAGTTGCTGAGTTTTTCCATCGGGCCAGGTGATGTTTAAATCAACAGTGGGATATTTTCCGACACCAATTAAAATAGTATTGTCGTGCGATGAAAGATAACCCTTCATGGGATTGAAAATTAAAGTTTGTGTTAGGTGGTCGGGAGTTTCGGCTACTATTTTTGTTCCGATGCCGTGAATGTTATTGGCAGTTCCGTTTAATTTTATTCGAACTGATGCGCCGGTTTTATTTTCGATGGTATTGTTTTTTAAAATGAAAGCATAGTCATTGGAGTTGTTGACTACAATTTCTAAATCGCCATCATTATCCAAATCGGCATATGCCGCGCCGAAGCTCCAGGCAAACTGATCGAGCCCGGTACTTTTTACTTCGCGCTTAAAATTTAAACCACCATAATTTTTAAAATAACATTTCAACACTTTTACCTGTGGGATATTGGAAACCAACTTCACTACATCACTGTCTGATTTAGCTTTTTTTAATTCTTTGTTCAATGAGTCAGCGCGATACTTTGTGTAATCCATGTTTGTTACATCGCGCATATATCCATTGGTGATGTACACATCCTTCCATCCATCCAAATCAAAATCGGCTATTAACACAGCCCAACTCCACTCGCTCCATGCCATGCCGGTGTAGTAACTTATATCTGAATAGGTATTGTTGCCGTTATTGAGTTGCACCACATTTTTTACATACTGGTATCCATTACCATACTTCATCAGTTTTTCAAATTCATCGTAATTATTTGGGCCGCCCAATTGTTTCTGCCTGTCGTTTCCTTCGGGAAGCATATCATCAACAATCAAATCGCTTAGTCCATCGTTATTAATATCGGCATAATCAGTACCCATCGAAAAGTAGGGGCAATGACCAAAAAATTTATCGAACTCATTCACAAATTTGTTACCGCCTTTATTAATAAAAAGGTAATCGGGTTTCAGGTAATCATTCGCCTGATAAATATCGGTGAGGCCATCGCCATTAAAATCTTCCATGAGTGCGCTTAATCCGAAGGAGTGAGTTTCTAAGCCCGCTTCCGCAGTTTTATCTAAATATTTTCCATTGATGTTTTCATAAAACCGATCAGATTCGTAGGGCTTAATAGTATCCTTTGCCACAACCAAAACTCCTTGGTCGTTATAAGTGAGGTGAACGGTTTTTGCAAATTGAATCTGGTACGGATGATTGAGCACCAGCAAATCCAAATCGCCATCGTTGTCGGTATCATTAAAGTAAGCGGCCATGGAATAACCGGCATCATCCACACCATATTCTTTTGCGCGATTGGTGAATGTTCCGTTCTTATTATTTACAAACAATTTATTTCTTCTTTTTTCAGGATCACCATCAAAGTCCTGACAAACATAAATATCTATCCAGCCATCGTTATTAATATCCACCATCACAGTGCCGGTATGATAATCACCAGTGGCACTTACACCTGCTGCTTCTGTAACATCTTTAAATTTTAGATTGCCTTCATTGATAAATAATTTGCAATCATTTACATTGGCCGAAAAAAAAATATCGGGCAATCCATCATTGTTCACATCACCAACAGCCACACCACCACCGTTATAATAATATTCATTGGTCATTACATTTAATTCCTTCGTATCGTTTATCAAATTATAAAACAAGACACCAGTTGAGTCGGGATGCTGCAGCGTGAAAAGTGTTTGCTGCGCTTTTATTTTTTCGGATTGAAATATTAAGAGTAACGCAACTGGCAGGATAATTTTATTCATAAACACTAAAGTGTTTTTAAATTCTTAATCAGGTAACTTCCAATTTCTCTACCTTGTTTTAAACCATTGTCCAATGCAGGCATGTAGTGTATGCCCCCGTAAAAGCGACTCATGGAGGCTTCATCGGCAGCTTCTTTAAAGCTGTTGAACTTACGCGCCGGAATTCCAATATACATTTCAGTTGAATCAATAAATGTATAAGGTTGCGGAATCAACGACATTAGAATAGTGGAAGCGGCACCTGAAATAGTGCTGTGTCCGCTTGTGTATTCGGGAAACGGCGGTGTTTCTATAAACGATTTCCATGTAGGTGAAATTAAACGGTTGATATAAGTTTCAGGCCGAAGGGTGTTATATTTATATTTTTCGGTCCAGCAAAATAAAATGGCTTCGAATTCGGCGAGTATGGTGAGGGTATAAACTTGAGCGGTTTTGTATTCTTCAAGGTTTAATTTTTTTACTGCCTCGCCTGTAATGCCAATCCAGTGGCCGGCTGGAGATATACGGTGTTCGAAATAAGTGAAGTGACCGGAAGCACGAAGTATGTTCGGATTACAATCCCAAAAGGAAGCAATCAATTTTTTAGTAGAATCAATTTTTTGAGATTGAGTATAAACCTCCATAGCGTTTTTATAACACTCCGAATTTTTTTCTTCACTGTATGGGCATGGAGGAATGGATTTAATGCTGTTGGAGCTATCGAAAACCATTGAGCGAATCAGCGGCCAGTTAGGCTCCAGCGCGTTTGCATAATTTGGACCGGTTGGTTGCCATGCACCCAAGCTATCACTCAACACATAGCGCGAAAGTGTGCGCGTGTATCCATAATTATCTTTTCCGAGATAACCGATAATGTGCTTGCCCACTGTTACACCATATGCAACAGATGCTTTCATTAATGCGCTATCGTTCTTATTTATTTTCAACCACGCGGTGGCTTCTTCGTTTTCAAAATCATTAATTAAAAATTCGCTATACACTAATTTTTTTGCAACGGTGGTAAATGCAAAACACGATGAGAGCGAGTAATCAACTGCAACAGTTGCATCTGGTGATTTATCCAAACCATGCAATTGCCCCGCAAGCGAAGTCATGTTTTTATTTTTCTTGCACAGCGCTTCGTATGCCGCAATATTCGGATACACATGTACCCGAGTTGCTACGGGCGGTGTAAATAAATCTTCCATTACTACCTGCACTAATTTATGGTTGCAACGGTAGAGGTAATTGCCGGTGCTGTTTTGTGCATGTATTTGTTGAACCAGAAAAAGTGGAACCAGAAAAAGAAAAAGTGTTTTCATGATCTTGATTTTTATTTTATTGAATTGGGTTTAAAGAAAATTATTTTTTTGATTCGGGATGAAAGTAATTCCAACTGTGCCAGAATTCCTGGTATGCAAAAACTGATTTTAATTGTTTGTTTGAATTAGAATTATTCTGTCCGGTAGAATCAGAAGAGAAATAATGTCGTCCGGCAAAATCATATTTATCGGTTGTATTAAAAAGTGTGTCGTTGCTGATGTGAAAGTTTTCAGTGGTTGGTCGTTCGAAGGCGATGAAACTTTTATCATCAGCAGGAATGGCAAGTACAATATTTTTATTTCCAAAAGTATCATTTATCACCCGCATTAATTTCAGTTCGTTCCAGTCATACACTTTCGATTCGTTGCCAATTTTTACACCCACCACCCACGATTTATTTTTCCACGATGCGGAATCGGTTCCGGTTAATCCTCCTGAATATTTTCCCTGTTCAAATTTTGCTTCAGGGTCAAACTCATCTTTAACAGTAGTGTCTTGTTGCATCACCAATCCGGTTGGATACAATTCAAAATATTTTTTTATGGAGAGTTGCATACTTGGTAGTTCATTTAAAAATGTTCCTTTCAAATCACCGGCTATCGCTTCACCATTCTCTTGCCGCCACCAGCTTTTTGTGGTTGCATCTTCAAACATGGCGTTGAAATGATCCATGCCCACGAGACGAAAATTTTCCTGTTTTCCGTTTACAGCAGGTTCAAATATTCTTCCGCTGCGGCACACACTGCAGTAGGTAACCATAATTGATTTGCCGGCAACAGTATCGCGCACCTGGTGATGAAAGGCTAAAAATTCGATGGGATAGGCTTTGGCTTCGCCATTTATTTCTATCGCAATTACCTGATGATTTTCGT
Organism: Chitinophaga pinensis; assembly: GCA_945903305.1. Lineage (GTDB taxonomy): Bacteria > Bacteroidota > Bacteroidia > Chitinophagales > UBA10324 > UBA10324. Next base: position 18,655 of record CAMDOA010000004.1, on the reverse strand, counting down.
TCACTTTGTTTTCTGTTTTGTTTTTCATCACACGGTGTTCAGGCTGTAAAAACATTTTATCGGCGAGCGCTTTGAAATTAAAAAACCAACAAATCACCACTGCAATTAAAACAAATAAAATCAACACCCACTTCCAACTTCGCTGCCAGGCAGTTTTAAATCCAACAGCTATAAGAATGAAAAACAGTATTCTGAATATCCAGCGATAAGAAAATAAAAAGTAGGAGAGTGCAATTACTTCATCGCGCTGACTGCCGGGGAAGGGCATGATAAAATAGACCTTACTGATTTCAAAAATCAATAGCCCGATGAGTCCAATGTAAAAAAGTAGTTTCATTTCGCTTCACAATATATAATTAATGACTGCAAATATTAAATCCGAAATATTTTAATCAGTGACTACCTGCATTCAATTTTTTTAAAATAATGCCTTTGATTGATTCAGTTGGCGGAAACTGGTTGATAAAAATTTCGCTATAAAAACGAGGCACACCGATTTTCGTTGTCGTACAATTGTATCATTCTTTATGAACAGCCTGCAAAGGATAAATAATTTAATCAATTGATAGCCTTCATTATTCGCAAACTTGTTTATGGTTTTTTAGTGTTGTCGGGCGTGGTGTGTGCTGTGTTTTTTTTGTTTATGGCTTTACCCGGCGACCCTGCCATGCTTACAATGGGTCAGCGCACCGACCTTGGATCTATTGCGGCCGTGAATAAAGAACTTGGTTTGGATAAGCCAAAACCTGTTCAGTTTTTATTATATTTAAATGATATTTCTCCGGTTTCGTGGCACACGAATTCAATTGAGAATAAACAGAAATATAATTATGTTGTTGTGTTTTCTGGTTCTGAAAAATGTTTGGTCATCAAGTTTCCGTATTTACGAAAATCATATCAAACTCAAAAATCAGTTACCGCTATTATTTCGGCGGCCCTGCCAAATACCATTGTGCTTGCTTTTGCTGCCATTATAGTAGCCATTGTTATCGGAATATTGCTTGGCACATTTGCCGCTGTGGCGCATCAAACCTGGCTAGATAGTTTTATTTTATTTATATCCGTTTTAGGCATATCGGTTCCATCTTTTTTTTCGGCTATACTATTTCAATGGCTATTTGCTTTTGTGCTTGCTGATTATACCGGATTAAGTATGACAGGTTCTTTTTTTATGCCTGATATATTCGGAGAAACCCAATGGATGTGGGCCAATTTAATTTTGCCTGCAATAACTTTAGGATTAAGACCGGTGGCCATTATTACACAACTTACACGAAGCAGCATGTTAGATGTGCTGTCGCAGGATTATGTGCGAACTGCACGAGCAAAGGGTTTGGGCTATTCGAAAGTGGTTTTTAAGCATGCATTGCGAAACGCATTAAATCCGGTACTAACAGCAGCGTCAGGTTGGTTTGCCGAAATGCTTGCAGGTGCTTTTTTTATTGAAATGATTTTTGGATGGAATGGAATTGGAAAATTAACTGTGGAGGCACTTAACAAAAACGATTTTCCGGTTTTAATGGGTTCCGTGTTATTTGCTGCAACCATTTTTGTATTCATTAATATTATTGTGGATATACTCTATGGTGTTTTTGATCCCCGTATTTCAAAAAAGGCCGCTTCCTGATTTTGTTATGAAAAAAATGAAAGGCAAATATTTTATTTAACACAACTTTTAAATTACAGCTCCGAATCATTCACTTTACTCAACCAGTTTTTTGCTTCACCAATAACTTCCTGCATGGTTGATTCTTCAAATGGAGATTTTAATCCTGCGAGTTCTACCAGTTTTAAAAACGACATACTTCCACCTGCATCGCAAAGTGTGATGTAATCTTTCATGGCATTTGCCTGATTTTCTCTTGATTTTTTCCAGAACTGAAAAGCACAGATTTGTGCAAGCGTGTAATCAATGTAATAAAACGGTGAACGATAAATGTGCATTTGCCTTTGCCAGAAACCACCACCTTCTAAATATTCGTTGCCATCATAATCGCGAAGCGGTAAATATTTTTTCTCGATGTTTCTCCAGGCTATATTCCGTTCAGCAGGAGTAGAACTTGGATTTTCATAAATGAAATGTTGAAATTCATCAACCGCCACACCATACGGAATAAACATTAATGAATGGGTGAGATGCGCATACTTGTACTTATCGGTTTGCGCACCAAAATATTTTTGCATCCAAGGCCAGGTGATAAACTCCATACTCATACTGTGAATTTCACATGCTTCCAAAGTAGGAGAGAGGTATTCATCAACAGTGAGATTGCGACTGCGAAATGCCTGAAATGCATGACCGGCTTCGTGTGTCAACACATCAATATCGTGCGATGTGCCATTGAAATTGCTGAAGATGTAGGGAGCTTTGTACGAAGAAAGATAAGTGCAATAACCACCACCGGCTTTGTTTGGTTTGTTTACCAAATCCATTAAATCATGATCGAGCATGAAATGAAAAAACTCTCCGGTTTCTTTTGACAGTTCATCATACATACTTGTTGCATGATTTACAATCCAATCTGGATCACCTTCGGGTTTTGCATTGCCATTCAGAAAATCAATTCCTTCGTCATAATATTTTAATGCAGGTAACGAAAGTCTTTTGCTTTGTTGTGTTTTTAAATGTGTGGCAAGTGGCACTAAATGTTTTCGCACATTCTCGCGAAATGCTTCCACCATTGTTTGATTGTAATCCACCCGTTGCATGCGCCCATATCCAAGACCGATAAAATTTTTATAACCCAATTTCAAGGCCATGCCGTGACGAAGTTTTACCAGTTCATCAAAAATTTCATCAAGGCGATTATGATTTTCAGAAAACCAGTTGTCGCTTTTTTCGTGAGCTTCTTTTCGTGTGGCTCTATCGGGTGAAAGTTTAAATGGAGTAAGTCCGCTGAGGTTGTAAGTGTTTCCACGGAATTCAATTTTAGCGGAAGCTAGTAGCTTGGTGTATTCGGTAGTGAGTTGATTTTCTTTCTGAAGGTCTTCAATAATTTCAGGAGAAAATGTTTTGATGCTTAACTCAGCCAGCATGAATAATTGTTTGCCATAAATTTTTTCCAACTCGGTTCGCTGTTTCGATTCGATTATTGCTTTATAAAATTGCATAACAATGTCGCGATACATCGGTTCATTCTCATCCATGAACTCCTGTTCCTTTTCATAAAACTCATCCGTGGTGTTCACACTGTTGCGAATGGAAACCCAGGTCATCGCAGTATCGAAACGGCGGCGGCGATTGTATATCTCAGTAAATAATTTTTGCAATTCATCAACATCAGTTGTTGATTGATATGATTGAATGAGTTGCTGAAATTCTTTTTTGAATTGTGCGAAGTCGGGTCGCGAGTATGGAAACTCTGAAAATTTCATTCGATGTTTTTTTGAGTGCGTGAAAATAATTGCACATTAACGACGGGCATCAAAACAAATTCACAGTAATTAGTTTAAAGTATATTATCAATACTCTTTACTCTTCACTCCCTTAAATCACCTGCAATAAAAATCCTTTCAGGTAATTGGTTTCAGGAATCTGCCAGATAACGGGATGATCCTTTGCCTGGGCAAGCACTTCAACTTGACGAATTTTTTTTCCTGAATCAATTGCCGCAGAATACACCGCATCAAAAAATAAATCGGGAGTCATAAAATGTGAGCACGAAAAAGTCAGCAGAAAACCACCGCTTCGTACCAATTGCATGGCGCGCAAATTCACTTCTTTGTAACCACGCGCAGCAGATGCTGTGCCCGCGCGGTTCTTGGTAAATGCCGGAGGATCGAGTATCACCACATCAAATAATTTTTTCTCGCGCACCCATTGTGGTAACACATCAAAAGCATTGGCGGCTTTAAAATCACAATTGTTTTCAACGCCATTGAGCAAAGCATTTGCTTCGGCTTGTGCAATGGCGGATTCAGATACATCAATGGCTGTAACTTGTCGTGCTCCATTATGCGCGGCCTGTAAACTGAAAGAACCGGTGTAGCAAAAACAATCAAGCACCGATGCATCTTTCACTATGTTTTTCATGGCCAGTTTGTTTTCTTTCTGATCGAGAAAGAAACCGGTCTTCTGCCCTTCCACCACATCCACATTAAATTTTACTCCGGCTTCGTTTATCACAAAGGTGGTATCGAACGGGTCGCTGAGAAAACCTTTGTACTCTTCCAGCCCTTCTAATTTGCGTACCGGAATATCATTGCGTTCATAAATTCCTTTTGGTTTAAAAATTTCATTTACTGCCGCAACAATTTCAGGTTTCCACTTATCCATGCCGAGTGAAAGTGTTTGAATCACTATCACATCACCGAATTTATCCATCACTAATCCGGGGAGAAAATCTCCTTCACCAAAAACCACACGATAGTTTTCGGTGTAGCCGAATTTTTTTCGGTAATCAATGCATGCTTTTATTTTACGGTGAAAAAATTCCGCATCAATTTTTTCATCTACATTCGTAAGCAACCGAACAGTGAGTTTCGATTGCGGATTGTAGTATCCTTTTCCAATTAAATTTTTTCCTGAATCAATTACTGAAACAATATCACCGGGCTTTACTGCTCCGTTTACGCTTGCAATTTCATTGTCATAAACCCATGGATGCCCTTCGCGATTCCGGTTTCCTTTTCCTTTATTCAATGATACTTCAGCCATGCTTTTAAAAATTTGAGCGGCAAAGAAAGTCTTATTTAGTTTGGTAATAAAAAAAGCGCCCCGGATTTATCGGAGCGCGTTATAAATTTTCTCTATTCAATAATTGCAATTGTCATGCTCAACTTGTCGAAGCACACAATTCACCTATCAATTTTATTCCGTCTTAACTAATTTTTGTATAGTTCTGTCTCCGTATTGGTCAGTTACTTCAAGAAAATAAATTCCGGCATCTAACGCATTTCCAAAATGTACACGACCACTTACCGCTGATAATATTGATTGTGTTTTTCCTTGCAGATCAAAAATGCGCAACTCAAATTGCTCATCCGGATTTAAATTGACACTGAACTCATCAGCTGTTGGATTCGGGAAAACATAATTTTCAGATTCTACTATTTCAGCATCTTCATTTCGGCAAGTGATTTTATAAACCTGTACCGTATTGGAAGTGCGGGTGCAACCATTTGATTTTGTAACCACCACGCGAAATTTTCCTGAGGTGGTTGGTATGTAAGTGCTGTTGGTTGCACCTGCTAAAATAGTGTTAGCTTTTTTCCATTGATAAGATAAACCGGTACCTGTATTGGCTTGAAGCGTTACAATGGCCGGCCAACAAAAGTATTGTGTATCAGCGGGCGTTACTGTAGCCGGTGGTAATGAATTTCGTAAAACATAAATTCCATTACTGCTGTTATTACAGATCATTACTTTATAAGTTCCGGTTGCTGATGCGGTGTAAGAAATATTGGTTGCTCCGTTTATTGCCATATTGTTTTTATACCACTGATAAGCAAACCCAGCCGGAGTGGCAGAAAGCAAAACAGTAGAGGGTTGACAAAAAGTGGTGGGACCACTCGCTGTAATTGCAGGTGAAATGGTTCTTGAAAGTTTAAAAATTCCACCGTTAGAAGTGTATCCGCCCTGCATGGCATAAATAGCGCCATCAGCTCCTTGCGCCAATGTGGTTAAACCGCCGCTTGTAGTTAAATCAGTTATGAGAGAATTGCTTGTTACAGTATTATAAGCAGGTGCATTTCCCATTACACAATCATAAATCCGTCCGTAATCATTGTCGGCAACAATCACATGATTTTTATATTCAGGAAACATACAGCCGCTGTAAAATATTATTCCGGTTACAGCAGGCAATGGCGATCCCCATGTAGTTAATGGATTTATCATTCCGGCCGAACCACAGGTGCCTTCGCAAGTTGGCCAACCATAATTTCCGGCTCTTCTTCCTAAATTAAATTCATCGAATGTGTTAGCACCATTTTCAGAAATATACATTGAATCATTTGATCCGAAAGTGAAATCAAATGGATTTCGATGACCATATTCCCAAATACGATCGTCGTTGCCAACGGATACATTTCCATTATCGTAAAACGGATTGTTGGCTGGAATACTTCCATTTTTATTGATGCGCAAAATTTTACCGAATGGATTCGTGAGTTGTTGTGCATTAGATGAAGTACCAATGTCTCCAATAGAAACATACAACATTCCGTCAGATGGTCTGAACCTAATGTTGCCGCCAACATGGTTTCCTGGAATTGAATTTAAAACCGGAATATTTAAAATTACAGTTGGCGAACTTCCAACATTGGTATTGTCGGTAAATCTGATTACACGCAAAGCCTGATTACCGGTTGATGTATTGGGCCAACGATGATTGTAGTAGGCATACACATAATGATTGGTGTTATAATCCGGGTCGAAACAGATACCGAGTAATCCTCTTTCAAAATTATCGTAAGTGGAATCGGCAAGATTGTAAAATGTGCCGAGTGAAGTGCCGGTTGAACTGTAAACTACAATTTGACCGGCTTTAATGGTTACAAAAAAGCGACCATCGTTTGGTGCTATGGCAAATGCAACCGGTTGATTGAGCCCCGAAAAAACTGTGGTTTGTATAAATGGCAATTGCGCCCAACTATTGAATGCCAGTAAAATGAAACTGAAAATGCAAGTCAAATTTTTCATAATTGAATTATTTTGTTTCAATAAAAGTAGAAACACAAACCAAAATAAAATCACAAACCACGACCTATTTTATAAAGGGTATCGGTGCTTAGAAATTGATACCTTGTTTGAATTTAATGGAAACATGCAGTGATTCATATTTCTGCTATAGAATTGAGGTTACTGCTGTGCCAATCAAAATATTTTATGAACTGTAAACTCTAAAAACATTCTTCACCTGAAATTGTAAATTTGTTATTTCACTTTACAGATATAATGCCCTTGACAATTATTTCACTAATAAATAATTTTCAGACTTATAAATCAGTATGGATAATAATTTTAAATTTATTAGCTGCCGTTGCAATCATCCACTATTTTTCAACCCTGATTGGAAAAAATTCACTCCATACAACAACTCAACGACAAGCAATTGTTGGAACAGTACCGAAACACGCAGGATAAAAATGTGGTGGCGGTTTTGTATCAGCGATATGCGCACCTAGTGCTGGGTGTGAGCATGAAATATTTAAAAAACAAGGATGAAGCGGAGGACGCAAGTATGCAGATTTTTGAAAAACTGCTTGCTTCATTATTGAACTATGAAGTGAATGAGTTTAAATTCTGGATTCATACCGTTACCAAAAATCATTGCTTGTATATTTTAAGAAAACAGCAATCGCAATTCCGCAATCAGAAGGAAATGAATAAAGATTTTCCAATGATTATGGAAAATGAAGAATCATCGCCTCTTGATAATGAAAATTGGAAAAATGCTAAACTGGAAGAAATGAACAACGCATTGCTGCAATTAAAACAGGGACAAAAAGTTTGTGTGGAATTGTTCTACCTGCAGGAAAAATCGTATCAGGAGATTGTAGTTGAAACAGGCTATTCGATGTTGGAAGTAAAAAGTTTTATTCAGAATGGAAAAAGAAATTTGAAAATTATGTTGAGTCAAAACAATGAGTAGCGAGTTTAAAAATATTATTGAAGAGCAAACCTGCCTTACCCGCGATGAAATGCAGGACTACCTTGCCGACAGGCTTGCAGGAAATCGTTTGCGCCGGGTTGAATTGCACTTGGCAGATTGCGAGTTGTGCACGGATGCAGTTGATGGCTTACGATTATTATCTGAATCTGAGGCGAATGATTCATTGGTTAAAATTGACAATAGCATAAACAGAAGAAGCAAAGAAACCCCGGTGCTGATTGTACTGATGAAGCGGGCAATGGCAGTTGCCGCCATTTTGATTGTTGTAATTATTGGAGCTTTTTACCTGAACGAAGTGATGAATCAGAAACACCAGGAAGTGGCGCAAAATATTTCTGATGAAAAGACAAAGGAAAAAACCGTGGAAGAAAAATCAGAAATAAATACCATCGCAAAAGAAGATTCTCAAGCTGTTGAAACTATAAAATTTACACCACCGGTTGAAGATCTTCAACAGAATCAAAAACCGAAGGAACAAGAATCATTGAATAAAAATTATCAAGGAACTATTTCAACAAAAAATATTGCTCAAGATGAAGATGCAACGATTTATGGAAGTGGAAATGAGGTAATGGATGATGCCCCACCAACTGTAGAAGAAAAATATTTTGATGTAAAAAATATAGAAAATCTGGATGGTGATAATATGAAAGATAAAAATGGCTATGAAATTTTAAATATAGAGAATGATAAAATTGTCAGAACCGAAACGGGTGTAACGACACAATCCTCATCGCCTTCTAATTCCTATTCTTCAGGATCACCAACACAATTCTCTCCTGCAATGAATCTGGATGAAGTACAAATTGTTTCAGGTAAAAAAAGTAAAACCACAAAAGACAAATCAGCAAGCATAGATTTTTCCAAATCAGAATATAAACTACTGACTGATTCTGTTTCGGTTGATTTGCCTTCAGATTTATTTAATCAGGCAATGCAGTATAAAGCAACTGGCGAAAAAGAAAAAGCATTAGAACAATTAGAGCAACTGATAAAACTGAATAACGAATTAAAACCACAGGCCATGTGGGAAAAAGCATTGCTATTAATTGACCTTAATAAAAAAGATAAAGCGAAAACAGTGTTAACCGATTTATCGAAAATAGAATCTGAGTATAAACTGCAAGCAATTGTTAAATTGAAAGTATTATAAATGGTGAATAGTGAATTGTCAATAGGGAATTGTAAAATTCCATACTTTGATGTTCGGAAAATTTTCATTTGCAGATGCAGTAATTCAAAAGATTTATGGCAATACGAAATCAGCATCACAAATAATTTTTAACAAATATTTTATCGCAATTTTCTGTATTACAAATAACAGATAACTTATAGCAGGTAACTTATTTCAAATTATGAAACACTTGCTGCACATCATCATCGTCTTCTAATTTAGCAATGAGTTGCAACACTTGGTTTTCCTGCTCTTGGGTTAAACCTTCTTTATAATTATTGGGAATTTGCTGCAGCTCTGAACTCTTTGCAGCAATGGATTTCTCTTCTAAAAATTTCTGCATCTTTCCAAAATCAATAAATGCGGTATGAATAATTACATCGTCGTCGTCCGTATCAATTTCTTCGGCACCGGAATCAATTAAATCCAATTCCATTTCATCGAGATTCAATTTTGTTTTATCAATTCTGAAAACTCCTTTTCTGTCAAAAATAAAACCCACTGAATTTTGTGAACCAATGGTTCCTCCGCCCTTGCTCACAATCACCCTTAAATTTGAAATGGTGCGGGTTGTATTATCTGTTGCACATTCAATCATCATAGCCACACCGTGCGGCGCATAACCCTCATAAACCTGTTCGGCCAAACCTTTATCATCTTTTGAAGTGGCGCGTTTTATGGCAGCCTCTACTTTTTCTTTGGGCATATTTACGCCCTTTGCATTATTGATTGCGGTTTTTAACCGTGAATTATTTTCCGGAATTCCGCCACCGGCTTTTACAGCAATGGCAATTTCTTTTCCTATTCGGGTAAATGCTTTTGCCACACGATCATTACGCGCAAAAATGGTGGCCTTTCTTGTTTGAAATATTCTTCCCATTTGTTTTGTTTTTTATCGGGGCGCTAAAATAGAAATTGAGAATTAAGTTCACTAAACATCAATGAGTTGGTTGCTGAATTTTTTTTCGTGACTCTGTTTTTATTCCTTTGGAAAAAATAATTTTATCAAATGAAAAATAAATCAGTCTTTCTCATTCCGGCCATATTTGTTTCGGTACTGTTTTATTCGTGCCAATTCAAAAAACAATATCAGTATGGATTATCGGTTGATTCGACACAGGCCATTTCGGTTTCAGAATTAATTTTAAAAGCACCGGATAATAATGTGGTTGTTAAAGGAACCATCAGTTCCGTGTGTCAGGGCGAAGGATGCTGGATGAAATTAGATGCCGGAAGCGGCGAACAGGTTTTTGTTGATTGGGATAAAAAATTTTCAGTACCGCGCGATATCGAAGGCAAAACTGTTTTTGTTCATGGTAATTCTTATCTCGATACAACAAGCATTGCCGAGTTAAAACAACACCAGCGCGATAAGGGCAGACCGAATGAAGAAATTATGCTCATTGATTCGCCATTGATAAAAGTGGCTTTCAAAGCTGATGGACTTGAAATAAAATAAAAAAATAACTGCTGCAGGTGCATAAGCCGGATTCTGTATTCTCCGGTTTTCACCGGAGAGCATTGTCATTTATCTGGTTCAGGTTTCGCAACCTGAATCGAGCAGCCAACCCGTTCTGCATTTCTCCGGTAAACCGGAGAAAATAAAAGCGAGCAACTCTTAAACAGAATTTATTTGGCCTTTCAGCCCGCAAGGTTTACCCCTCCCATTAATTACTTAATCGGAGCGGGAGCTTTTACCTCCCGTTTTCATCTTTTCCACCCGAAGAAAAACTTCAGCCGGTAGTTATTTTCTGTGGTACTTGCTATCCTTCATCAATCGCTCAATAAAGTTCCACCCGTTAGGTGGTGCGGCGCGCTATGCTGTCCGGACTTTCCTATCCGACAAGTCGGATCGACAATCTTCCCTGCAGCAGTTATTTCAAAGATCAATGAATGTGGCACCATGCCCGTAGCGATGGTGGTATTCGTTTCTGTATGGCAGAAAAGAATAATCTGCATCTAAAATATTACAAACTTCATTTTTCAATTTTCCTTTTCCGTAACCATGAATCACCACCAACCGTTCGCGTTTATTCTGAATGGCGCGCTCCAATACTTTTTTGAAAGCGGTTAATTGTTTTTCTAAAATTTCGCCAGAGGCCAGTGCCTTTTCATTTATTCCCAATGAAACAGCATGCAAATCAATTTCTTCAATGCCGCCGGTTTTTAAATCAGCATTATCATAATGCTGAATCTTGTTGGTTTTCATCAACACTTCCAGTTCCTCTTTTGAAATGTGATGGCGCTCAATTTCCGATCTTCTGCCGGGCCATTCATTAAATATTTCATAAACAAAAACTTCTTCGTTAAATCCTTCAAACTTTTTTTTCTTTTTGAAATGAGCGGTTGTGCGTATGCGCAATTCAATTTCGTTTTCATCACCCTTTTGTTGCCAGGCACTTAAATAAATGTTTGGCTTGTCGTTGAGTTTATCTTCCTGAAACGGAAACAATTGTTTCTTGGTTTTTGGCGCGAGCAAACCATTGTGCGAATGATTTACGCCATCCGAAAAATCTAAAATGATATTGTAGTGAACTGCAAACTGAAATCCGTTTTGAATGTAAACCTGCAGTGCCGGTTTGTTTTCCTGATCAATAAATGGTTCCATGATTAAGAGCAATCCTCTTTCTTTCAGCACCAGCAAACTCATGGGCACTTTTTCTTTTGGTCGTTCATCTGTCCTCGGTTTAAAATCCGGCCGTTCGGCAGGGCGGCTTCCACCCACTGCAAGGGCAATATCTTCGGGGTAAACCGGTATTTCATCACCATCCAGGTTCACATAAATCATTCCGTTGGCTATGCGCGTAACAGTGGCAGTCTCATTCATGTGAATGAGGTTTACTTTATCTCCTTGTCTGAAATTTTGTTTCATATACTTTCGCAAACCTAATTCAATCAGTTAAAAACTCACAACCTTTAAAATTTTTCTTTTTGAAAAAAGAACTATTTATTTTTTGTGAATGAAAATAATTTATGAAAGAATCAATTCGCTGGAAACTCGCTCAGTATTTTGAAAAACGATGGTGGAAAAATTACCTGCGAAATAAATCTATTGAAGATTACCGCGTTTGGAAAATAGATTACTGGACCAGGTTGTTAGTGTCTGGCGGAATTTCGTTGGAAGATAATTGTAAAGTTTTGGATGCCGGGTGCGGACCGGCAGGTGTTTTTATGGTGTTGGAAAAACAACATGTGACTGCCATTGATCCGTTATTGAATGATTATGAGAATCAATTAACCCATTTTAAAATAGCAGATTTTAAAAATGTAGAGTTCATTCATTCTCCAATAGAAAATTTTAAACAAGAAAATTATTTTGATGTTGTTTTTTGTTTGAATGCCATAAATCATGTTGAGGATTATGAAGCCGCGTTGAACAATTTAACTGAATCGTTAAAACCGAATGGCCTTTTTATATTAACCATTGATGCACACAATCATTCGTTCTTTAAACATTTGTTCAGGGCAATTCCGGGTGATATTCTTCATCCTTATCAATTTGGTTTAAATGAATACAAATCGCATCTGGTAAAAAGAGGAGTTGAAATTGAAAAGGAAGTTTTATTGAAGCAGGAATTTTTCTTTAATCATTATATGATTGTTGGAAAGAAGAACTCAACTTAATTATTTATCCCGCAATATAAAAAGCAAGTTTCAGCGCCACATTATCTTTCCAGTTTGGCAGTGTGTAAAACCCCCACCGATAATAACCACCAACACCTAAGCCCAGGCGCAATGCGCCAAAGAATTTTTTGCTGATGATATTATTTATAATCAAACCTGATTCGGTATATGGTTTTTCGTGATTCGCTAAAACAATTCCATCAACAATGTGCAATTCGGGATGCGAAAGTTTTCCGATACCTATACTATTTGACAATAAAACTTTCGGTCGGAATTTTCCGGCTTTAAAAATCAGTGAGCCAAAATCCTGTTCCCAGAAAATGGCGGCATACTGATTATAAACAAATTCATTGGCGCGCATGGTTTGAAAATTACTGTACGAATACAAACCATACCGGGTGTAATTTCCTTTGCAACTGAATAATTCAGCAAGTGGTATTGTGGAAGTTGCATAACCTGCAAATGCCTGCAAGTAAGTATAGCCGAATCGCTTGCTTGGGAATTCAAATTTTAATTTCAAATCGAGTTTCCAATAATCAAACTGACCTTTATAAATTTTTAGTCCCTTGGTTGCATTGAACCACACAATGGGCCAGGGATTAAACACCGGAACTTTTTGTCCGAATGTTTCAATGGTTTTTTCGTTGTAAGCATACCTGCCTGAAAATTTTATTCCTGAAAAAATAAATGGGTCAGCAACATGTTCGATAGTTTTGTCATTAATATAACTATAATCGAAAGCAGGGTTTTTTTGTGCTTCAAAGGCAGTGATTTTAAAATTTAGAAAACGAAAACTTCTTCCGGTAAGTGAAACTTCGTAGCGGTCAGTAAAATCAAACCGATCAATTAAAGTGTTACGCACTTTTTGAGTGTTGCCCGATGTATTGTCTTTATAAAAACTAACTCCACCTGCTTCTTCATAATCGTGTGCGTATTTAAAACTTAGTGAATAATTAAATTTTTTGTTCAAGTCAAATTTTAATGTGCCTCCATACTTCCACTGCATATCGGCAATGCCGTAACCGGCATAACCGCCGAGTTTAAAAAAGTTTGATACCTTTTCATTAGTCGTTAATCCCAAACCGAACCGATAATTTTCTTTCACATTTATTTTTATGATGTTGGTGATATCGATGCTTATAAATCCGATTGGTAATTCATTGCCAAGCAAACCATTTATAATATTCAATTTTGCATCCATGTGTCGTTCACGACCGAGACTATCCATTCTGTGATAAGTTTTTATTTCCTTTTCAGTGAGTGAATCGGCGCGAACACTGTTCCAGAAATCTTCTTTTTTATTTCCGGCAAGCGGATCTATTTGCTGAGTAATGCCATCAAATTCATTGAGTGAAATAGCAGGATTAATTTTTACACTATCGATGTACGAACGGCCCTGCATAAAAACTTTCAGTCCCGGTTTCATAAAATTATTGTAATGAATATCGGTGTTGTAGCGAACCGGAAACCAATGAATGCCATCCGGCTTGTTGTAGTCCTGTTCTATTTTCACAATCATGGCCATTCCTAAAGTATCAAAAGGTTCGGCGGTGATGTGCTGAATGGCATAACCATCAGTAGTGATAAACAACATTCCTTTCAGCGACCTGAAATTTTTTCCTTTCCGCGGTCTGAAACTGATGTGAAATAAAGTATCGGCTCCCTGGTAGGTGGTGTCTTCGATTCCGAAAAAATAAAAATTAGAACTGCCCTTACTGATCGGATTCAGGTAATCGAGTTCAACGAGTGTAATGTAATTAGTGTAAAAAGCAAACGGTTGCAATTGCGATGAAGCGAGTGTGAACGATGGGTCACTTAATCCGCTCACTTTTGTTGCCTTAACAAATTCTTTTTTCAATCCCGGTGAGCGGAAATTTGTTTCGATCATCGATTCCATAATCATCAGGTAATTTCCTTTCAGGTATTCGAACAGTTGTTTTGCCGAATCATTTTTTCTGTCCTTACCTAATTTCGCATTATCCGCATCGGCAGTAAAAACATATTTGTTGTATGCATTGAACGAATACGAATTCAGTTTTTCCGGATCATTTTCATCCGCGTGTTTTACCGCTTCGCGAATAATTCGGTGCGCTGGATTTTCGCCTGCAAAAACGGTTACATCCTGCAATTGCTGCTCTTCGGTTTGAATGAGAATATTGAGCGGTAAATTTTTTTCGGAGAAAATAAAATCAAGCTCACGCACTTTGTAACCTACATAACTGATGGTGAGATGTAGAGATGGCTCAGTGGTTTTAAAAGAAAATTTTCCATCCATATCGGTTCGTGTGCCAATGGTGGATGAATGATTTAAAACAATTGTAACAAACGGAAGTGGCTCGAAACTTACAGAGTCCATCACCTTTCCGCTCCAGGTGTATTGCGCTGAACAAGAAAATGATAAATGATAAATGATAAAGAATAAAGCTGCCGACTTTAAAATAAATTTCATGAATTTGTTTTCTTCAACTAAAAATCTGCTGGCAACCATTTGATTTTTTTCAAACAACTGATATCAGAATTTATTCTTGTACATCATCGACTCAAGTGGCTTGATGGTTCGCTTGTTGTATTTGGCGTTCGATTTTTTATTGTATAAATTTTTTACCTCACCATCTACTTTAAAATAAATTAATTGTCCAATGGGCATTCCGGCATAAATGCGCACGGGCATGGTTACCGAAATTTCCAAAGTCCAGGTATTGCAATAACCAACATCGCCCTTGCCCGCAGTAGCGTGTATGTCAATTCCTAATCTGCCAACACTTGATTTGCCTTCGAGGAACGGAACATGCGCGTGGGTTTCGGTATATTCTTCTGTAACACCGAGGTATAAATTTCCGGGTTGCAACACAAAACCATCTTTCGGTATTGTGAACTCTTCAATCTTGTTGTGCTGCTTTGCATCAAGCACACGATCGTTGTAGGTGGCTAAATATTTTCCGAGATGCACATCGTAACTGTTTGAACCGAGACAGTCGAGGCGGAATGGTTCAATTAAAATATCTCCTTTGTCAATTGATTCGAGAATTGCTTTGTCTGATAGAATCATTTTAGAATTTAGATTTATGAATTAAGATTATTGTTTTCATTTTTCAATTTCTGATTTAATATCTGAGTATGACTAATTTATTCTACTGATTTATTTTCCAGGCAATCATGCTGCGGTCATCGCTAACCGATAACAGAATTTTTTGTTCGCTTAACCAGCATAATTTATTGACACTATTTTTATGCCCTTCGAATTTTTCTTTGTCCAACACTTTTATTAATTCTACATCATTTGCGTTCCAGATTTTAATATGCTTATCACGGCCTGCTGTTGCCATTAAATTTCCATCTAACAAAACAATATCGTTGATGGTGTAAAGATGTGCGGGTAATTTTTTCAGTTCGAAATAATTATTTAAAACATCCCAAGAATAAATCATGGCATCTCTTCCTCCGCTGAATAATTGTTCGCCATCAGCAGAATAACACAACGAGAAAATTGAATTGGCGTGCGCATCAATTTTTGAAATCAATTCATAATTTTCATTAGAGAAAATATAAATGCTGTTATCGCTCGAACCGATTGCCATTTCATTTCTGGTTGTATGAAAAGCAATTTTCCGAAGCCCTCCATCAGCAATGTGAAGGGATTGAATGAATTGCGAAGTTGTGGCTTCCCATATTGAAATGCTTCCATCTTTTGACGCAATAAAAATTTTTCCATCAGGGCTTAACTGAATATCAAAAACAGAAGCGGTATGATTAACGAAATGATGAATTTCTTTTTTCAGATTTAAATCCAGCACATGCACTGCACCCGACATGGTGCCCACCCACAATTGATTAAGTGGTTGAAATAAATAAAGTGAAAAAATTTGCCCTGAAACTTTTGCGACTGCTGTTGCTGAATCAGGTGACTGAACATTCCATTTTAAAACTACTCCATCACTTCCGCCGGTGTAAGCAAATCCGTCACGATCACTGATGATTGAATAAATGCTGCCTGAATGTGCAGCCACCTGAAATATTTTTTCTACCTGAAGCATTGCAGGGCGCAAATATAACCGCCTGCAGTTGTTGGGTTAATAAGTGCCAAATGAATTTCAGGAATCTACTTTGCTACTGTAAATTTTTGTTGAAAAATATTTCCGGTTGAAGTCATTACAGAAATAAAATAAAATCCGGCAGTTAGTGATTTGATATTTACACAGGTTGATTCAGCTGCGGAATTTATTTCAACTGAATTTAGTTGCTGCCCTGTTGAATTGAAAACAGATACTGATTTTATTTCATCACGGTCAAATAGTTTTAAAATCAAAACTTCATCTGCCGGATTCGGATATATTAAAAGTTGATTGGATACTGTTTCATTCGATTCGAATTTCAATGCAGGTGTGGTAAATGTTTTCAAAGCACTCCATGCACTCCACACAATCGGATTTGAACTGCACTTACTTCTTACTTTCCATTGATAAGCTGTTGATGCGGTTAATGCAGTAATGGTTTTGTAACCGATATTACTGTTAATGTTTTTTGCTGTCCATGTAGTTGTTCCAGTTTTGCGATAAATTACCTGGTAACCAATAGCACAATTATTGGTTGCCCAATTAAGAATGGCAGAGTTAGCACTAACACTTGATGATATTGTGTTCGTAGGTTTCGGACAAGTACTGCAAACAACCGGTGCAGAAAAAATGCGCTGGTAATTTGCTGCATAAGAATATAACCCATTGCAATTACTTACGGCATCCCAATTCACCGACCAGGTCATCATTCCACGCAACGCTGGATATCCGCTGCTCAGTGATAATGTGTAGGCACCGGGTCGAGGGCCGTTTCCACGCAAGTAATCAATGGCATCTTTAACAATGGCTGTATCGGTGTAGCCTCCACCTGCTGCCGAAGTGCATGCAGGTAAACCAACCGCCACTTTGCTTGCCGGCAAACCATTAAACATTCCACCTGCCGTATTGAAACCGTTAATGACAGCTTCACTCATGGCGATGATAAAATCAGCAGTACCCTGCGTATATATATTTCCGTCGATACCATACATGGAACCACTGTTGTACAACTGCACTTGTAAAATATCAATTGAGTCGCGCAGCGCATTTATCACAGGAAGATAGGCTCCCCAGATTCCTCCATACGCTGACATTCCGCCTTGAACAAATGCAGCTTCGGGTGCCATCGAGAGCAATAATTTTTTATTGTGCGCAACATGGTAGCTCTGCATTATTTGTTTCACTGCATTAATCAGGTTCAGAATTTTTGCATCGGTTGGATTTGAAATAGTTCCTCCACTCACAGTTATACTGCTCCCTTCGAAATCAATATCTATTCCATCGAAACCATATGTATTTATGATAGTGAGCATGGAATTAATAAAGGTTGTTTTTTCAGTAATATTATCAAGCGCAATGGGCGCAGTGGCACCGCCAATACTTATCAGCACTTTCTTCCCTTGACTTTGCATTGTTTGTATCTGCGAAATAAAAGTGGCCTGTGTAACACCATCAGGAATGAACTGCATGTTGTAATCAGTACCTGCTACTGGAACGGCAAACGAAACTTCAATGACATTGTATCTCGATTCAACGGAAGTAAGTGGAATGTATGGCGCTCCGGCATCGTTCCAATTATGCCAGTAACCAATCAGTGCAGGGTTAGGCATTTGTGCTTTTGCTTGAAAAGAAAATAAAATTGAAAAAATAATAAAGGTGATATGGCAAGCATAGCTGATGGAGTTTTTTATCATTATGTATTTCATTTCAAACAAATGTATTCTCTGATTTATTTATATTTCCAAATATGCGAACACTTTTTCCTATCGGTTAGGTATTGAGGAATTATGGTAATGCCAATACTCATTATAAATTAGTCTTTTATTTTTGCATCCTCACCCCAACCCCTCTCCGAAAAGGAGAGGGGCATTGGTATAATATATAATGAGTATTGGTATAAAAAAGAAACTGAGCTTGATGAGAGCGGATTTTTCTGAAACAGAAATTATTTTAAGATATTGAAAAAGAAAAATGCCAAGCAAGTACTTGTTCAGAAATACAGAAAGTTGTTTTTTTAAAAATGCCGACCTGAAAATAATTTCAATTCATTCGCTGCCTGATAACTTCATACAACATCATGCCTGCAGCAACCGAAACATTGTAACTGTCAATTGCTCCCGGCATTGGTAGTTTTACAATATGAGTAGAGAATCGTAAAATGTTTTTTGCTGCACCTTCATCTTCAGAAC
>CAMDOA010000003.1 GCA_945903305.1 Chitinophaga pinensis | reverse complement strand
CGCCTCTGCGGTTCAGTTTTTAATTTGTTAAATAATATCTAAGTGCGAACCATTCTCGTCATAATAAGAAAAGAATTTCTGCAAATATTCCGCAACCGCGCCATGTTGCCGCAGATTATTATGATGCCACTGATACAGTTGCTCATACTTTCCAATGCAGCAACATTTGAAATCCGTCACCTGAATATGCATGTGATTGATCAGGATCAAAGTCAGGCATCGCGACAACTGATTGGAAAATTTAAAGCGAGTAATTATTTCGAACTGTCCGATTTTTCATTTGATGAGAAACATGCTGATGAAGACATCATGCAGGGAAAAGACAGATGTGTTTTGATGATTCCAAAAGGATTCGAACATGATTTATTAAAAGAGCAGCATACAAAATTATTACTTAATATCAATGCAATTGATGGTGCTGCTGCAGGAGTCATTAATACTTATGCGCTCAGCATCATACAGAATTTCAATCAGCAGATTAATATGCAGTGGGTTAATCAGCAACAATTTGATCAGCAGAAAATTTTAAATACTCCTTATTCATTCTGGTACAATCCGTACATGAATTATAAAACTTTTATGGTGCCGGGCTTGATTGTGATGTTGCTCACAATGGTCGGCATGTTTATGAGTGCACAAAACATTGTGCGCGAAAAAGAGATAGGAACCATTGAACAGATAAATGTTACACCCATAAAAAAAGCGCACTTCATCATTGGCAAGCAAGTTCCGTTTTTAATTATTGGGTTAGTGCAGCTTACAATAGGATTATTGGTGGCACGCTGGGTTTTCAGTATACATATTCTCGGATCCATTCCTGTTATTTATTTATTCGCAACTGTTTACCTCATCACGCTACTCGGTTTCGGGTTACTGATTTCTACCATGGTGGATACACAACAGCAAGCCATGTTTCTCGCCTGGTTCTTCATGGTCATATTTATATTAATGAGCGGATTGTTTACACCTATTGAAGGAATGCCGCAGTGGGCGCAAAACATTACGAAATTTAATCCCATCGCTTACTTTGTTGAGGTAATGCGGATGATTGTATTGAAAGGTTCATCGCTTAAAGATATTCTCCCTCAGCTTATTTCAATCAGTGCCGGCGGAATAGTACTTGGTGTGCTTGCAACTTTGCGTTACAGAAAACGCGAAGGATAATTTGAATATTTTGAATTCAATATTTCTGAATTCATTTTAATTTTATTTTTTGCATAGAACACTTTCAGAAATCTTTTTCTAAGATGCGAAAACTAAAAAGCCGCTCCGGAAATCAAAACGGCTTTTAAAATTTTCAGTGCAAACGGTATTACTAATAACTTATCATCAATTAACTATAACATAAAAACTTACCAGATTTTCACTCGCAAACTATCAGGCAAGTACATTTTATCGCCTTCTTTTACATTGAATGCTTCGTAAAAAGCATCTACATCGCTGAACGGACCATTGATGCGAATAAAGTTTGGCGAATGAACATCAGTTTTAATTTGTTGAGCGAGATATTCTTCGCGGGCATGTCCCATCCAGCTTAAAGCATAGCCAAGAAAATATCTTTGACTTGGAGTCATGCCACTTATCAATTCACCTTTTTTGTATTGTTCGGTTTTCTTAAAAGCTTCGTAACCTAAAACCACACCACCCAAGTCGGCAATGTTTTCGCCAAGAGTTGCTTCGCCATTTATATGAATGCTGTCAAGCACAGTATAACTGCTGAATTGTTTTACCAGCATTTGCGCACGCTTGTTAAACTCATCACCGTCTTCCTTGGTCCACCAGTTTCGTAAATTACCTTTTTCGTCAAACTCTCTTCCCTGATCATCAAAGCCATGAGTTATTTCGTGACCAATAGTACTTGCACCACCGTAACCATAAACAATTGCATCATCAACCAATGAATCTTCAATTCCCGGAATAATAAAAATAGCAGCAGGCAAAACAATTTCGTTGTTCGATGGATTGTAATAAGCATTCCATGTTTGCGGAGTCATTTCCCATCGCGTGCGATCAACAGGTTTGTATAATTTCTCAACCGCATCATTGTAGTTCCAGATGTTTCCGGCAATAATATTTTCTACATACGAACTGCGGCCAATTTGCATTGACGAATAATCTTTCCATTTTTCAGGATAGCCTACTTTTTTAACAACTGTGCTTAACTTATGAATTGCTTTTTGCTTGGTCGAATCACTCATCCATGATAAGCCTTGAATGCGTTCGCGGTAAACAGTAAAAATATCATCCACTAATTTTTCATATCGCTTCTTTGTTTTTTCTGAAAAATATTTCTGAACATATAATTGACCGAGAGCTTCACCCAACAATCCTTCCTCGGCATTCAATACTCGCTTCCATCTTGGTCTTTTTTCTTTTACTCCATTTAAAACTGTGCGGTAGAAATAAAAATTCTGATTGTCAAATTTACTGCTGATGTAAGGAGCGAAAGCAGAAATTAAATTGTATCGGAGGTAAGTTTGCCAGTCGGCAATGGATACTGATTTTAAACTTACTTCCACTTGTTTGTAATATTCAGGCTGCCCAACAATTACTGAGTCAATGTTCTTGATATTCATTTTTTCCAGCATCATTTTCCAATTGAGCGACGGAGTTATTTTAGTAAATGCATCCACACTCATTTTATTATAGTTTGCATACGGGTCGCGCAGGTCTTCTAATTTTCTTGATGCTTTAGCCAGTGCGGTTTCCAGTTTCATCATGGCAGCTGCCTGCTTTGCTGCTGTTGCTGAATCTTCACCCAACAATTGCAACATTTTTGAAACATGTATCAGATATTCAGCACGAATTTTCACAAAGCGCTCGCCCATATCAAAATAATAATCGCGGTTAGGTAATCCGATTCCGCCTTGTGAAAAATGCAGCACTTCTTTGTTGCTGTTCATTTCATCCTGATAAATATCTGCCTGAATTAATGCGCCGGCGCCAATCATTTGCAGGTGCGCCAGTTCATCTAATAAAGTTTGCTTGTCTTTTATTGCCGAAATCAAATCCAGTTCCGGTTGAATTTTCGAAAGGCCTTGTTGTTCAATGCTTGTTGAATCCATTCCGGTGAACCAGAAGTCGCCGATTTTTTGTGCGTTGCTTCCTTTGGCAGCATCTTTTTGCGAAGCGGCTTCTTCATTAATTAATCTGATTCGTTTAAACGATTCTTCATTTACTAAACTCCATATTCCCCAACTGTTTTCCGATGCAGGAATGGGATTGTTCTTCACCCAATTACCAACCGCGTATCTGTAAAAATCATCGCCCGGCTTTACCGTAGTATCACGATAGCTTGCAATTAAGTCAGGAACTTGTTCAGTTGGTTGTGTAGTGTTGTTGCAGGAAGAAAAATAAATAACCGATAAAATGGTAATGAGGAGGAGTGAGGATGAAAACTTGTTCATGATTTGGTTTGAGGGTACGAATGTAGAAGGGAAAGGTGAAAAAGGAAGCGAGAAAAAGTATTTGTAATTACTTTAATAGAGCATCAGATTTCTTCTCTAAATATTTTAGCATATCCATTATTGTTTCGTGTAATGAATATTTCTGTTGCCAGCCGGTTTCGGTTTTGAGTTTACTTGAGTCGCCATAAATTATGGGTTCATCGGTGGGGCGCATAAGTGAAGATTCAGTTTCTAAAACAAATTTTCTGTTGCAAACTTTTTCAATCACATCAATAACTTCTTTCATCGAATAAACTTTTTCGCCACTGATATTATATGCTTCTCCTGCAGTTCCTTTTTCAGATAGCAACACAAGAGCACTAACTAAATCGCGTACATCGGTAATAGCACGAAGTGAGGTGAGGTTGCCAACTCTGAGTTTTTCGGTTTTACCATTTATAACATCTAATGCACGCTGCACAAAATCGCTCACGGCATCGTTTGTTTTGCGCGAACCGGTGGTGTTAAATATCCGTGCACGAATTCCTTTGATGTTGTGCCCTTTAAAATATTGATAGGTGAGCAAGTCTTGTGCAACCTTGCTGACTCCATAAGGATGCAACGGAAGCAACGCAGCATTTTCTTTTATCGGAATATTTTCGGGTGTGAGTGATGCACCATATTCGGCGCTGCTGCAGGCGACAATTACTACCGGATCATAGGCAGCATCTAATTTTCGCGCTGAGATTATTGCTTCAAATAAATTAATGGTTCCGGAGGAGTTAATATCCATGGTTTCAACCGGACGAAGCCAACTCACTGTAGGATAACTTTGTGCGGCAAGATGAAAAATTTTTCCGGGTTTAAATTCGTGAATGATTTTTTCAATAGCGGAAGCATTTCGAACATCGAGTTGAATGGGCACACATAAATCAACAATGTCGTTAAGATTTATGGTTGGATTAAAATAGGTGCCAATTAAAAATTCTTTTTTCACTTTACCCGAATAATATTCGAGAAGGTGCGAACCTACCATGCCCGCTGTGCCTGTAATTAAAATATGCGCGTTACTCATGGAGCGCTAAACTATAAATCGCTTTTACTTTTTCGCCAATCAATTTCCACGAGAATCGTTCAGCAGCCGTTTTTTGTGCGGCGGCTCTCAATTTTTCCTGCAATGATTTATCCGCTAAAAGTTTCGCCATTTTATCAGCAAGGTCTTCGGCATTTTCAGATTGAAATAAAATTCCGTTTTCGCCATTCGTTATTATGTCTTTGAAAACATCCAAGTCACTGGCAACTATTGCAGCACCATAATCCAGTGAACGAATGAGCACACCACTCGAATAAATTTTTCGATAAGGGAGGGCAACAATATCACATGCCTGGAAATAATAAGGTATCAGTTCGTTAGCAATGTATTCCAACCGCAAAATGCAATCAGCTTGCATTTTGTTTTCGCGAATAATATTGAGGAAATCATCTTCTTCAACTTTATAAGTGGGGCCAGCAACTACCAATTGCACATTCGGATTTTGTTTTCGTAACAATGCAAAAGCTTTCAGCAACACATCTAATCCTTTCACTTTTTTTATTTGCCCGAAAAAAAGAATGAGTTGCTTGTTGGCGGGAAGGTTTAATTTTTCCCTTGCTTCATTCATTGAGCAATTGGCAGCATACAAAAAATCAGAATCGCCGTGTGGCACTTTATGAATATGACTTGCAGGAAATTGTTTGAAATATTTTTCCAATGATTCTTTTGCATAATCAGAATGAACAATAATGCGGTCAATCAGTTTTTCAAATTTTAAATACTTATTGGAATTTATTTCTGTTCCGTATTTCTGAAAATCTTCTACATCGTGAACGGTGGCCACTATCTTAAATCCATTTCGTTTGAACAACTGAAGTATCAATAATTCCAATCGGGAAAAATGGTAAATGTTAGCGTGCAGCACATTGTATTTTTTTGCTTTCGCATCGCGTACTGATTTTCTGATGGCGTTTACAAACCGGATTCCACGAATAATTTTCCAATCATTTCCAAACACCCGATAAAAAGTTTTTACTGTTGGAAAGGCAAATTGAAATTTTTCATCCAAATGTGTTTCGTCGCAGGTATAAAATGTGATTTCCACTCCGGCATCATTCACTGCTTTGCATAAGCCAAAGTCATAAAACTCATTACCGCGATGACCTCCAATGGGTTCAACAAATGCAACTTTACATTCCGAATTATTCATACCAGGTGCTTAAATTTCGGTTCAGTAATTTTTCAAGCTGAATTATATCCGGCTTATATAATTCGCGTAAATAACTGATGGTTTTCCCAGCCGGCGGAGTTTTTTTGTTTGTTAAAATAATTTGTTGAATTCCGGCCAGCAATTTTTGCGGCAAACTGTTTTTAATCAATAAACGAAATGATTTGAAACGATAAATAAACCGGAAAAAAAAATTTCGGGGAGTGGCAAATGGGTTGTGGGTTTTATCCAAATTCAATTTTACTGACTCATCAATTCCCAGAAAACGACAGAGGCGGTTTATTTCCCTAACAGTATCATTTTTAAAATCATCGAAGAAAATGACCAGCACATTTTCAGCACCAAAAGTGTCGCAGTATCTCTTTACCTGCTCGAAATACTTACCTAATAAAATAAATTGCTGATAAAATAAATTTTCGACAGCATTTCTGTTTTTATTGAAAATGATTTTCTCTAATGAATCATTTACATAGCCCAATTTATAATCCATCTGATAATGTGAAAACGCGCGATCAACGGGATTGCGCAGCATTATTATAATTTTTGCTTCCGGAAATTTTGATTTTATTAATTGCGGAACCTCTGGGTAAAAAAGATAGGAAACACTGGCTTCGCCAATTGCTTTTTTATCGGAACTGTTTTCAAATAAAATCTGATAATCATTCCAGTTGCTGATTCCTTTTTCTTTGTAATAAAGTTTTTGTTTTATAGTGGCTTCATAAGAAAAATAATTGGTTTCCTTCAACGGCGACATAAATACTTCGGGATGTTCATCCAGGTAATGATAAAGCGAAGTGGTTCCTGCTTTTGGCGCACCAACAATAAAAAAATTGGGGGCTGATTGTATACTGTTATTGCTCATTAGAATTTTTCAAACCGGATTATTGAATTGGATAATCAATTTTTGCTTTATTTTCCCTGTAATAAAAAAAATAGATGATTGTAACAATAACTGCCGTAATGCCTGCGCCCGGATAAAAATAACTGCCGCCGCTTGGAATGCTTCGTATATAATAAAACAACAGATAATATTTTAAAGTCATAAAAAACGGATCGGCCGCACATGATTTTACTTTGCGCATCCATAGGATCGTTTGCAGGTATTCGAATTGCACGAGCAAGATTCCGAAAATACCGTAAATAAAAAAGGCACCGAGAATTCCTAAATCAGACGGATAAAACCGACCATAAAGCCAAAGCGGATTTTGCTCCCAGTTATCGCTCCATTTTCCGTTTCCAAAAAATATAGACGATGGGTGTTTAGCATAATACAGCCCTAAATAAATTATTTGTGTGATTCGACTGTTCGCCGACATGTCGTTACTTTCTTCACCTTGAAATACTTCAATCAAGCTTTTATACATATTGCTGAATCGGTTAAAGAATTCAGGTTGTATCAGGTATATTAATCCAAGCAACAGGCTGAAAACAAAGGAAAGAATAATCACATAAAATATTTTTTTCTTAAAGGGCACCTGAAAGAAGAAGTAAATTCCGGAAGTGCCGATTATGGCAATGTTCATGGCTCTTTTCTGATACTCAATTACTATGTAAGTTAAGAAAATCAGTACCGGAATTAAATATTTCCATTTCGTGGTTTTAAAAAAAAGAATCAAATAGTAGAAATAGGCAAAGCTTAGAAAGGTGATGTCGAACATCCAACCACATCCTTTTGCCGCTGAGCAATAAGCAAAACTTGTAGTCAAATAATAATTATGCGGATCAAGTATTAAGGCCAGCAATAAATAAAGTGGCAGCTGAATCCACGAAATGGATAGCATAATATCTCGAAGCTGGTATAAACTGATTAGTTGGGTTTTCAGTAAATAAAAAAGAATAAATGCAACGGAGGAATAGAACCATAACTGCTGGGTCATTAATCCGAACAGCATGGGCTGGTTCCAGTAATAGTTAGATACAACCGCGGAGTATAACGGCATGCCAAATAAAATGCAAATCATTAATCGTTCAAACCCGTTCCATTTTAATTGTTTAACTGATTTGTCGATAAAATAAAATCCCATGAAAGTAAATGAGATGAGATAGATCAAGGGGTCATAAAATTTCAGTATAAAATATAATGGAGTTCGGCCCAGCGTGCCAAATGCACCAATAAATAATAATCCCAATAATACTTTTTTT
Source organism: Chitinophaga pinensis (assembly GCA_945903305.1). Taxonomy (GTDB): domain Bacteria; phylum Bacteroidota; class Bacteroidia; order Chitinophagales; family UBA10324; genus UBA10324. The sequence continues at coordinate 108,397 of CAMDOA010000003.1, read as the reverse complement.
AAAGTTTCATTTTGTTTCCATTTCGGTAAAGGAATATTATTTTCTATTGACTGAGTGCGCAATGGACAGAACAGATTATATTTTCTGATTGGGTGTAAAAATAGATAAGCATTGCTGAAAGAGTTGCTTACTTATTTTTAGTCGGTGTTTTTATAAAAGGTGCAATTGCGGAACCCGAACATTATTTTCAGAATTAAAAGGGCTTCTTTATAATTCAGTTTAAATAAATTGATAACCATTTTTGTAAATAGTTTTAAAAGCGCTACCGGATATAACCAGGGATAAAATTTCAAATAAAATTTTAATAAATTCGAATACATTAAACAGGCAATAAAAGCAGGCAATTTTTTTTGCGTTATACTTTTTCCGGTAGCTATTCCTTGCTTATGAAAAACAGATGAATTCAAACAAACAGAAATTTTGTATCCAGCTTTTTTTCCTCGAATAACCCAGTCTAATTCTTCAAAGTATAAAAAATAGTCGGTACACATTAATCCAACATCTGATATATAATTACTATGCATAAATAGAGATGCGCCGTAGGGATAATCAACTTTAACATTCACAATAAATTCCGGAGAATCTTTTTTATATAAACCAACCGGATAATTTTTGGTAGTTAAATAATTAAAACGGTTGCCTACTGATTGTATGATTTCCGGATTTTTATAGAATAAAATTTTACTGCCGATTAGTCCGACTTTACTTCCCTGTTGAATAAGTTGATTGTAATGGTGAATGAGTGCGGGTAGTGTGCTTTTGTTTATAACAGTGTCGTTGTTTAGCAACCAGTAATAAGTGGGATTAAATAGCCCGGAATAAGTGATGCCGATATTATTTGCATTGGCAAAACCAACATTTAATTTGTTTTTTATGAAAGTTAGTTTCGGTGGTTTTTGTTGATAGGTAATTTTGTCATCAAAGGCATGTGGATTTTCAGAATGGTACACTTGGAATGACTCCGGGTTTTTACCCGATATATTGCCGGCAATTAACTCAGGAATAGTGAATTGGGGTTTATATTTTCCGCTTATCCAGTTCGTAATTTTATTGAGTGAATCGTCGTTATTGCTATTATCTATTACAGTAATAAAATAATCGAGATCAATATTTGAGAGCAGAGAGTCAATACATTCAATCGTATCGTCGGGTGTGTTGTAATTAACTAATACAATACTGATTAATGACATACTGAATGCTTTCGATAAATTATTTGAACAGGGTTATTTAAACGGTTGAACGAAAGAAGAGCCGTAATTAATTTTTTATCCAGGATGTTAAATCAATATTCACGATTGATTTCAGGTTGTTAATGCTTTTTAAAAAATAATTGTCAATTAATTCTTGTCTGAAATTGTGATCGAGTGTTTTTTTCTTAGAAGTGGTGCTGTTCCAACCGCTGATTTTTAGTTTTATTGATTTGCGGATTTCTTTATTGGAAATAATAAGGGATGCCATTTCTTTTAAAAATTTATTCCGGCGCATGAGATCCCTCAGTTTTTCTGATTTGACATTAGTGGCAATATTTTCTTTAATGTTGGTGTTCAACTCCGCATAGTTGATATCTAAAAACTCGTATATTTTTTTTAATGTACCGGTTAAATCTTTATTAAATTCTTCTTCATAATTAATGAACAAAAAATTTTCTTTCGGGAAATATTTAAAATACCGGTTTAACTGTTCATCGTACAATCCGCGGTTTAAGTAACTGAAGTTGTTTTTTTCTTCGCGAAGGCCGCTGGCAATCCGTGTTGATTCGTTCAGTAAAGCTTCGTGAAAAGAAAGTTTTTCGAAACCCTTTTTTACACTCATTAAATAATGGGAATATGCACGGTCGACCGGGTTTCGGAGAATGACAATGAATTTTATTTTATTTCCAAGGGTTTTATAAATCCGTTCGGCCACATATGGAAAATATAAATAATCAGGGTCAAATTCGCCGATTGCTTTCCGGGGTTTCGAATAGGAGAAATATTTTGAATAAAAGGGCAACCCGAATTGATATTCTTCATCGCGGTAAAAAAACTTGGTTTCTTTACGAGGTTTGCTCACCGTAATTTCAGGATGATTTTTTAAAATATGGTACAATGTGGTAGTTCCTGTTTTTTGAGCGCCTATGCAAATAAAATTAGGAAGTATCAATGATTCTTTAGCGGCCATCAGGGTTGTTTTAAAAAACCTTTTCTTCGAATAAAGAAAACATGTTTGGCATCAAATGTATAAAAGCCATAGTAATGTTTTATCAGTATAAATGGAATGACATTACTTAAAAAAATGCCGGCAACATTTACTAATGCTGCGCCGGTTATTCCATAAATTGGAATGACCATTGAATTAATTATAACCGTGAACAGGGTTGTACCGATAATAATATTGCGGTTTAAATCTTGTTTGCCGGTCATCATTAATAAATTTCCAACAGGCCCTGTGGCAGCACTTATAAACTGACCGATGGTTAAAATGATCAGCACTTGAGATCCTGATAAAAACTCATCGCCGAAAATATTCATAAAAAAACCGGGCATTAATATAAAAAGCAGCAAAGCCGGTGCTGAGGTCCAGAAAATTAATTTAGTGGTGTTTTGTACAACCATCGCAAGTCTTTTCATTTCGCCTTTTGCATGCAACTCGGAAATTTTTGGGGCCACTGTAATTAGAAAAGCGGTAAGAGTTAGCGAAGTTATGGTGGCAATACGAAATGCAACTTTATAAATTCCGACATCGGCTTCGGTGCCATATCGGGCAATAAAAATTGTATCAGTCCAACCTCTCACTACTTGTAAAAAAGAAGTTAAAAATAAACTGAAAGCGATGGCTGATTTCTCACTGAAAATAATTTTTTCGCCGGTGCCTGATTGGAATACCGGTGATTTTTTAATCCAGAACCAGGCTGATATAAATGAAGAAATGGAAATGGCAATAACAAATATTGAAACCGGAACTTTTCGATCGTGAATTATAAAGTATGACAAACACAAGAGCAATACAATGATGAGCAGAGATAATACATGCTGGAAAAATGAATAGACCATTATGTTTTTCATTCCCCGGAAACAATTAGAATGAAGTGCGTGAAGTACAAAGGGCAGAATGCCGAGCGCGCTTATTTGAAAATATTGAGTTAAACCGGGTTTTAAAAAAATAACGGCAGCAATCCAATCGGCACTGAAGTAGAGAGCAACTGAAAAAATAATGGAGGCGATAATATTTATGCGAATAACTTTAAAGTATAAATCTTTTATTGAATTCCATTGAGCCAAAGCATTATAGCGCGCAACTTCCCGCACCATTAATATATCGTAACCCAGTTTTCCGAAGCTGGAAAAAAACTGAAATACAGTTTGAAAAATAGAATAGATACCGCTTCCCGTAGCACCATACATTCTCGCTAATAAAAAAATAAATACATAATTGCAGGCCATGCCACATAATTTTATTATAAAGGCCAGTGCACCGCCCTTTAATAACTCCTGGTTATCGACACCTTTAACCTGCCTGAAAAAAATATTTTTTAATTTGTTTTTCACTTGTTACTTTGCTTTCATTTTATTGGATAATTCATTTTTCAAATAAGATGAAAGCACAGAAGTGAAGTAAGTGGCGCCTGTTAAATTCAGGTGATTATCGGCAAAATATTTTATATCGTTAAACCGGTTATCGCCGGTGAAATCAAGTAAAGGAACCGCCATTTCTTTAGAAAGCGAATTGACTAAAATATAAACAGGATCCTGATTATATCGTTTTAATACCGGCGACATCACCATACAAACATCCAGCTTGTTTTCTTTACAAAGATTAATTATCCTGATTAGCGATTTCAATTTTAGTGGATCAATAAACCGGTTTCTTTCCCCTCGTTTCATCACTTCAAATTTATTTATGTACTGTTGTTTTTCTTTTTCGGTAAGTGTATTGTGAAGAGGAAAAAAGCCGCTTTCGATTTGCTGTTTAATAAAAATTCCTTTTAATAAATCGAACCACATGGAATTGTAACGATACGCTTGTGAAAGCAATTTTATTTTTTCAATGTTGTATGGAAACAGTTTATAAAAGGCCGATGCTGTATCTGTATTTCTGATTCCTCGCCAGTTGGCCACTTCGCGTACCTGCGGATAATCAGCATAGTAAGGGAGCAGTACATTCAGCCGGTCGTAATGCACTTCATTGTAATATAATTCTTCCGGAAACATTTCCACCACAATTAATTTCGGTTTGTGATGCGATAATATCATTTGAGTCATTGCATAACTGAATAGTAACGATTGGCCATCCTGTCCGGCATTGTAACACGACATTTTCATTGAGTCGGCAAGCAATGGCGTATTATAATTTCGCCGTGCTTTTGATGAACCGATAATAATGATATCGTCAGCTACTTTAGTAAATGCATAATTGATTTCATATTCTTTTCCTGATTTTGCATTGAAATATAATTGGTGCATCACCAGACCGGTGGCCTGATCAAGCGCTACTATCATTGCCAGAAGAATCAAACTTCGCTTAAGAAATTTGATTAGCTGGAGGCGAGAGCCGCCCTTAGCAGGTTTAGAATTGGAAGTATATAAACTGGCTGGCATCGAAAACTCCGGTTAGTAAAATGTAAATGATAATGGAACTGTAAAAAACAAATTTCAGCGGTGTTGATTTTGGTTCGGGCAATGCATCGCTCTTGCTATAATATTCCTGATAAATTTCAACTGTGTAAAGTATCACAATCCCGATAATGGCATAAATAAAAGTACTCGAATTTCCGATGGATAATGCACCGGTGCCAAAACTGAATAAGGATTTCATTATGAACAGCGCATCGGGCAAATTATGCGCACGGAAAAATGCAAACGGAATGCATATCATAATGAAAGCAACTGCCGTGTGCAAAATGTTGTTCCAACGCTTATTCCGTTTTGAACCTAATAAATCAAACAGCCAATTGATTTGTTTTTTAAAGTATAATCTGAAAACCAATTGCGCTCCGAAAATGAAAAAACAAATAACAAAAGTCCACGCTGCGCCATGCCACAAACCCGATAGAAAATAAACGATCAGTAAATTGACAGCTCCCCTGTCTCTTCCTTTTCGATAACCTCCGAGTGGCCGAAATACATAATCCATAAACCACGAGGTGAGTGATATGTGCCACCGTTGCCATATTTCTCCAATAGATTTTGACAAATATGGCCGCTTAAAATTGGTCATTAATTTTATTCCCATAACCTGGGCAGCGCCAATGGCCATATCGCTGTAACCTGAAAAATCGCAATACAATTGCCACGCAAAAAAGAAAAGCGCCACCCAAAATGTAATGGTTTGGCCTTCGTGCTGGTAAGGGTTATCAAATACATTGCTCACATAAGCACCACATCGGTCGGCTATTACCACTTTTTTAAACAAGCCCCACAACATCAGTTTTAACCCTGCAACAATTCGGGTGTAATCAAACAGGTGTTCTTCCCGGAACTGATGCAATAAATTTTGCGGCCGCTCAATAGGGCCAGCAACCAATTGCGGATAAAACATCACATACAGCGCGTAGAGTAAAATATTTTTTTCCGATTTCTGATTACCCCTGTACACTTCAATGGTGTAACTCATAGCCTGAAAAGTGTGAAAACTTAACCCGATTGGCAGCACCATAGTCAGCAATGGAATATCAGGATACCAGCCCATCACGGCAGCCAACCCTTCAATGTTTCCAACAAAAAAATTGTAGTATTTAAAAACCGCCAGCACGCCAATGTTGGCTATAATGCTGATAATTAAATACAGTTTCCGGTTTTTACCTTTTGCGTTTTCAATCCAGATGCCGGCGAAATAATCAATGATGATGGTGAAAAATAAAATGAGAATGTACGACGGGATAAAAAACATGTAAAACACGCAACTGGCTGCAAGAAGCATGCTCCACCGGTAATTTTTTGGCAGCAGGAAGTATAAAAACGAAACAACCGGAAAAAAAATAAGAAAGACGAATGAGTTAAACAGCATACCCGATGGTTACAGCTTTTGCGCTTTTGTTTTTGCGGGGGCGAAAATAGTTTTTCGTTTTTCGAATTTCGATTCCTTTGCTGCCTATTTCATTTACTTAGAAAGAAATATTTTTTAATAAAATAAATACCGGCTTTGTTATAAACAAAGTACTTTTTTTCGAGTGTGTTTTTGATTTAGTTGATTGAACAGACTTTGACTTTTTTTATAGGTCAGGTATCAATTGTCAATCAATGTACCCTTAATCAAACTCATAATATCATCCACATACATCCGGTCATTACTCAGTCGTGGCACTTTGTGTTGCCCGCCGAGTTTTCCTTTTTTCTTCAGCCAGTTATAAAAAGTGTTTTTTGGTAAACTGTGTACTGTTGGTTCCTTCAATGCAATGTCTTTATATCGTTTTGCATCGTAATCAGAATTCAGTGCGCGAAGGTTACTATCCAAGTGTTCAGTAAATATTTTTAAGTCGGCAGGTTCCTTTTCAAACTCAATTAACCACTCATGACAACCACAGTTATCATAAGTCAAATACACAGGAGCAACAGTGTAATCACTAACTACTGCTCCGGTAGTTGCACATGCTTGAGCAATCGCGTTATCAGTATTATCGGCAATCACTTCTTCGCCAAAAGCATTGATGAATTGTTTTACTCTGCCGGTAACTTTTATTCTGAACGGTTTTATGGAAGTAAACTTTATGGTATCGCCAACCATGTATCGCCATAAGCCAGAGTTGGTGGAAATTACGAGTGCATAATTTTCATCGGGCTTCACTTCATCAATCAATATAGTTTTCGGAAATTCTTTTCCAAGTTCATTCATCGGAATGAATTCATAAAAAATTCCGTTGTTCAGGTGCAGCACTAAATCTTCATCGCGCTTGCCAAACTGAAAAGCAAAAAATCCTTCTGATGCATTGTACGATTCATAAAAATTCATACCATCACCTTTAATCAGTGATTTGAATTGTTCTCGATACGGAGTAAAACTTACACCGCCGTGAATGTATAATTCCAGATTAGGCCACACATCGCGCAGATTATTTTTTCCAGTGAGTTCAAACAACCGCTTAATTAAAATCATGGTCCAGGTTGGAACTCCGGCAATGTTGGTTACATCTTCTTTTAAAGTTGATTGCGCTAATGCTTCAATTTTATTTTCCCATTCATCCATCAATGCAATAGATAATTGCGGCGTGCGATACAACTGCCCGATGAACGACATATTCTGTAACAACACGGCACTCAAATCGCCATAACTCGAAAGTGAATTCAGATTATTTATCTGATGGCTTCCACCAATAATTAAACCTTTGCCACTGAAAATTTTGGTGTCTTCATTGAGCATGCAATATGCACTGAGTAAATCGAGTCCGCCTTTGTAGTGGCATTCTTCCATTGCCTCCTGACTAACCGGTATGAATTTGCTTTTATCTGAAGTTGTGCCTGATGATTTTGCGAACCAGCGAATTTCTGATGGCCATAAAATATTTTGCTCACCCTTCATCATCCGCGCTATCCATGGTTTCAGGGTATCATAATCCTGAACAGGAATGCGGTTTCTGAAATCATCGAAATTATTTATGCTGTCGTACTTATAATTTTTTCCCCACTCGGTGCCCGAAGCTTCAGCAATCAGATTCTGAAAAACCAATTCTTGTGCTTCAAATGGGTGTTCCATAAAATAATGGATATTATCGAACCGCTGACGGATAAACCAAGTGACTATGGGACTGAGGTAGTACAAGTAGGGTTCGTTTGGTTTGCCAAAATAGAAATTCAAACCAATAAATAGTATGATGTTTTGAATAATTTTAAAAAAATAGTTTAAAACTCAATCACCTTTCTTTTCAATTCAAAATTTTGTCCTAGGTAAACTTTGCGTACCTGCTCGTTTTCTGCAAGTTCTTCAGCAGTTCCGCTCATTAATATTTTTCCTTCGAATAATAAATAAGCACGGTCGGTAATGCTTAAAGTTTCCTGCACATTATGATCTGTAATTAAGATGCCGATGTTCTTAAATTTCAATCGTGCAACAATCCGCTGAATATCTTCTACTGCAATCGGATCAATCCCTGCAAATGGTTCATCTAATAAAATAAATTTCGGATCGGTGGCTAGTGCGCGTGCAATTTCTGTTCTTCTTCTTTCTCCCCCGCTTAATAAATCACCTCGGCTTTTGCGAATATGATTCAATCCAAACTCTGCTAACAAACTGTTGAGTTTATTTTCGCGCTCGTCATTTTTCAAATCCATTATTTCGAGCACAGCCATAATATTATCTTCCACAGTCAACTTCCGAAAGATACTTGCTTCCTGCGGCAAGTAACCAATACCAAGTTGTGCGCGTTTGTACATTGGCTCCAGCGTAATATCTAAATCGTCTAAAAAAATATGTCCTTCATCAGCTTTAATTAAACCAACGGTCATATAAAAAGTAGTGGTTTTACCGGCGCCATTCGGCCCGAGCAATCCAACAATTTCTCCCTGTTGAACCTGCACAGAAACTTTGTCAACGACTTTGCGGCGGCGATATGCTTTTTCTAAATTTTCGGTGCGGAGTAATGACATAATTTAAATTCCATTTACTTTTATATCTCTCACATTAACCTCCAATGATTTGGTGTTGTTCCATTCATTTTCTTCTAATGAATAACACAAATCTATTGGTTGCCTGCTCTTCACTAAATTCCAAAATTCTTCTCCGTTAAAAACTATTCCTTTCAATTGAAATGGAGTTCCCTCCATCATCAGCGATAATTTTAAATGGCCATTTCCAACAATTCTGCTGTGACCAGTATCAGTCATTCCGCGGGTAACGAACACCGGTTTCATATTATGCGGACCGAACGGCGAAAACTGTTTCAGTATATCGTAAAATTTATTATTGATATCTTTCGGTGAAAGTTCCGCATCAATATTTATTTGCGGAATGAGCATTTGATCTTCAATGGTGCTTGAAACCACTTCTTCAAACCGAGAGATAAAAGCCGGAACATTTTCTTTCTTCAAAGTCAATCCTGCAGCGAACATGTGACCACCGAATTGTTCCAGTAAATCGCTGCAACTTTTTATTGCTTCATGAATATCAAATCCTGCCACTGAACGAGCTGAACCCGATGCCACACCATTGCTCTCAGTCAAAATAATTGTTGGCCGATAATAATGATCGAGCATTCGTGAAGCAACAATTCCAATAACACCCTTGTGCCAGTGCGATTGATAAAGCACGGTTGATTTTTTTTTCTGTTGGTCAATATCATTCACTAACAGACTCAAAGCTTCAGCAGTAATATTTACATCTACTTCCTTGCGCTCCTTGTTTTTTACATTTAATGTATCGGCATTATTATCTGCTTGTTCTGAGTGTTCTGAAATAAGCAGCTTCACTGCATGGCGCGCATCGTCCATTCTTCCGGCAGCATTTATTCGAGGTCCGAGGGAGAATACGATATCAGAAATACTTAGCTCTCGTTTCATTCCAGCTGCTTTTATCAACGCTTTGACTCCTTCACTCGGATGATGATTTAATTGTTTCAATCCTAAAAAGGCAAGCACACGATTTTCTCCTGTTACAGGAACAATATCAGCGGCAATACTGATAACCACTAAATCTAAAAATTTTGTTAAATCATTTTCACTAATGTCGTGCTTAAGAATATATGCATGCATGAGTTTGAATCCTATTCCACATCCACTAAGTTCTTTAAATGGATAACTACAATCCACTCTTTTCGGATCAAGTACTGCAATTGCTTTCGGAATTTCATCACCTGGTAAGTGGTGATCGCAGATAATAAAATCAATTCCTTTTTCAGTTGCATAATCAATTTTATCCATTGCTTTTATACCACAATCCAATGCAATTATTAAAGAGAACCCATTTTCCTTTGCCCAATCAATTCCCTGAAAAGAAATTCCATAACCCTCTTTGTATCTGTCGGGTAAATAAAAATCCATATTTAAATAATAGCGACGGAGAAATGAATAGACCAATGCAACTGAAGTTGTTCCATCCACATCATAATCGCCATACACTAAAATTTTTTCTTTCTGTTGCATAGCCTCCTGAATACGGTCAGTGGCCTTGTCCATGTCCTTCATCAGAAACGGATCATGAAGATGTTCCCACTTCGGGCGAAAAAAATCTTTTGCTTCATCGTAAGTTGATATACTTCTCTGTGAAAGCAATTGACAAAGCACCGGATGAACTTTCAAAACACTTTGAAGATGTTCCGCAATTTCTTTATTAAAATCTTTTACGACCCAGCGCTTCTTCATTTATGTTTTATCATTTATAATTTATCATTTAACTTTTTTGTCCACTGCCATGCGCTTAAAATCATTTCGTCTAAATCCTTTAAGTTATTCCATCCTAATTTTTGAATCGCTTTTTTATTATCCGAATAAATTGCAGCCACATCACCAGGTCTTTTGACACCGATTTTACAATTCAATTTTTCACCCGATAATTTTTCAAAAGCATTTATCACTTCCAATACTGAATGTCCTTTTCCGGTTCCTAAATTCATTACCTCCACATTCCAATTCTTCATCTGCTTTTCTTCCTCTGAAATTTTATTATTCATCAGGTACAAAAGTGATAGCGCATGCGCTTCGGCAATATCCATTACATGAATATAATCGCGGATGCAGGAACCATCAGGAGTTTCATAATCATTTCCATGAACAATCAATTCATTCATTTTCCCAAGCGCAGTGTAAAAAACAGATGGAAATAAATTAGATGGATTTCCTATAGGTAACTCGCCAATTTCAATTGACGGATGCGCACCAACCGGATTAAAATAACGAAGCATAATAAAACGAGTGTTACAACGCATGGCGGTTTCTTTTATCAGTTGCTCACCAATTTGCTTGGTTGTTCCGTATGGAGAAGCCGCTTCGGGTAATGGGGTTTCTTCATTCACCGGTAAATTTTTTATATCGCCATAAACGGAACACGATGATGAGAAAATAAAATTCGGAACATGGTATTGCAGCGCACATTCTAAAATATTGATAAGTGAATCCAGATTGTTTCTGAAATACAAAATCGGTTGTTCCACAGATTCGCCTACTGATTTGAAAGCGGCGAAATGAATGATTCCGTTAATGCCGGGGTTTTGTTCAAAAACTTTTTTCGTTGCGTTTAAATCGCATAAATCAATTTCATAATTCACGATTTCTTTCCCTGTGATTTTGCGCACACCTTCCAACACTTTTTTATCGGAACGGGAAAAATTATCAATAGAAATTACCTCAAATCCTTTCTGAACCAAATCAACAATGGTGTGACTGCCTATGTATCCGCAACCGCCGGTTACTAAAATTTTTTCCATTCTTATATAATTTTAAGAATCAGAAATTACCGGATGCAATAACTTTCTTAATACCTGCTTCAATAGGTAAAAGTGGCCGGCCAAGTAATTCTTTCATCTTGGCAATATCGGGTTTGCGCCGTGTCATATCGCCTTCTTTCAGTGGAGGCAGATGAACAATTTTTGATTTAGACTTGGTGAGTTTGATAATCATTTTTGCTAAATCAATGATGGTGGTTTCTTTATCGTTGCCCACATTAACCACATCATTCAGAAACATATTTTTTGTGAGCGCATTGTAAGTTGTTTCTATGTTATCGTCAATGTAACAAAATGTGCGTGTCTGTTTTCCATCACCGTAGGCGGTAATTTCTTTATTCTTTAATGCAGCACGAATGAATTTCGACATCACAAAATCAGTACTCTGTTTCGGACCATAAGTATTGAAGAAACGGAAGATGGTGAAATCCAAACCATATTCCTTTTTGTATGATTTCAGAAAAGCTTCACCCACATTTTTCACAATGGCATAAGGCAATTTAGAATTGAGCGGAGTGGTATCTTCGTTCTGCGGAAACTCAACCGGCTCTCCATAAACTTCTGAAGAGGAAGAAAAGAAAACCCGTTTAACACCAGTGTTTTTACTAAGGTCTAATACATTTTTTATTCCCTGAATATCATCCAGCACCATTACCGGATTTGAAAGTGTGCGTTGAACACCCACCAAGGCGGCATAATGAAAAACATAATCGAACGAATGCGATAACATCACTGATGAAACATCATTGTAATTATTTACATCGCCTTTTATAAAGCGCCAGTTTTTAAATTTATTAGACGGTAGTTTTTCTTTTGAACCGGTTATGAGGTTATCGAAAATGACCACAAAATTATTTGCATCCTTCACCAAACGCTCAGCCAGACAGCTCGGAATAAATCCCGCGCCGCCGGTAATCAATATTTTATTCATCAGCTAAATTTTTTTACTCCAGAATATCCATGAGATATTTTCCGTATCCGCTTTTCAATAATGGTTCAGCCAGTTTCCGAAGCTGATTATCATCAATGAATTTTTTCCGCCATGCTATCTCTTCAATGCATCCAACTTTTAATCCTTGTCGGTTTTCAATTACCTGAACAAATTGCGATGCCTGCATTAATGAATCAAATGTACCTGTATCTAACCACGCAGTTCCACGATCAAGTACTGCTACTTGCAATTTTCCGCGCTTTAAGTATTCTTTATTTACATCAGTAATTTCGTATTCGCCGCGAATTCCGGGTTTTATATTCTTTGCAATTTCCACCACTGAGTTATCGTAAAAATACAATCCGGGCACAGCGAAATTTGATTTGGGTTCTTTTGGTTTTTCTTCAATGGAAAGCACTTTCATGTCATTATCAAATTCCACCACACCGTATCGCTCAGGGTCTGAAACATGATACGCGAAAATTACTCCGCCATTAATTGTAGTATGATCCTGCAGTAATGACCCGAGTGCTGAACCATAAAAAATATTATCGCCAAGAACTAACGCAACACTATCGTTGCCAATAAATTTTTCGCCAATCACAAATGCCTGCGCCAGTCCATTTGGTTTTTCCTGCACTGCATAAGTGAACTTGCATCCGAACTGACTTCCATCGCCAAACAAATGTTCGAAGCCCGGCAAATCGTGCGGAGTGGAAATTATAAGTACTTCATTTATTCCCGCTAAGAGTAAAACCGACATCGGATAATAAATCATCGGCTTGTCATATATCGGCATCATTTGTTTACTGATGGCATAAGTAATCGGGTATAGTCGTGTGCCGCTTCCGCCGGCGAGTATGATTCCTTTCATGAATTAATCAATAGTGAAAAAATTGCTAATTATCTTTGAGAGCGAAAATAGAAAGTTTGATTAGTTATGGAAATAAAATTCGGAAATAGCTTATTAAAATAGCTAATAACTCCCCCAACCAGAACTGCGTTTCACCAATTTCAAATCTTGAAGCACGGTTGATTTAACCCGAAGATTTAAAAAATATCCTTGTCGAGTTCCAAACGGAATCCAGCTGATGGTCATTTGCCAGCAATGCAGATCGCGCATAATTTCAAGCGTAGTGTAACTGAAATCTTTTCGTTTAAAATCATAACCTGATTGTCCGCTTATTTTCCATTTTTCGGTGAGGTTAAAATCGAAATTCAAATTCAGTGTTTGAGTGTATATAATAGTGTCCTGCGCATTCACAATATTTTTTCGTAGGGATAAAATATAATTCACCGAAAAATTCCACGGAATATTAAAGTCGGCATACGCCATCGGATTATTATTTATCATTTCATATTCAGCGGCACTTTCATCATCTGAATTATGATTTTTGATTGGTCGTTTTGTTTTGCTTTTAAAAGTAGCGCCGGCGCTGATAGAAGTTGATTGCAGCTTCGCTAACTTATTTTGCGTGTGAAGCAGAAATGAATTGATTCTTCTGCCATTCTCATTCAATGTATATGGGTCAAATACAGAACTGTATCGAAGATTAATTTTATCGAAAAGCGTGGTGCTTGCGTTCAGATTAAAAGTGGCTAATTGAAAAGTATCAACCGCGAGATTGTAACTGCTTCCGATGGATAAAGTTTCAAGCAGTTTTATTTTCTTCACATTATTCACGGTATCTTTTTTCGAAAAAACCTTTAACTCTAACTGATTCCCTAATCCGAAATTTATTCCTCCGAATTTTCCATTCGATGGTCCGCCATAAGGGCTTCGTTCAAAAATGCTGTACAACTGTGTTCTACCTGTCGAATCAACCTGCACCGGTTTGTATGTTCCATATTGCGCTTCACCAAAATCAGGATGATACTGCATTGATAAAGCAGGACTCAATACATGCCGGATAGCCTTCAGTTTTCCTCGCTTGAAATTTTTTATTCCATAAATGCGTGTACTCAAACCAATGGAAGAGGTGTAATCATATCCTGTTGCAAATCCTTTTACCGTATCGGTTTCTACCCAATTGCTGTCTGCGTTCCATGATTTACGAATGCTCTGTCGATACATCACCTGTCCGAATGAAATATTCGGAGATACATTGATGTACTTCAGAAAATTAAATGAAGTAGAAATTGGAATGGAATGTTCCAAACCATTGCTGAATTTTTCGAGCGTGGTTGATTGAAACAATAAGGAATCATACTGTCGCACTTCATTGCTTGCATTCAAATTGTAAGAGAATCCGATTTTTTCGTACCACCTGGGCAAGCCGATACTTATTTTTTTCTGAAAAGGATTTATTCGCTGCACATTAAAATTGAAGACCGGCAATTTGAGTGCCACCACATGCGTATTAATATTCTGATCGTGAGCCAGATTAACCGAGTAACTCATTTTACTATTAATAGTTCTTGAATATGAAACCGATGATTTAAAGGTATTGCTCAGGTAATCATTAGCACCATACGAATAATTTTTATTGTAACCGCTGCTACCTGCATTTACCGATGCGCTGAATCGGCGCTTCGGATTGGCCCGCGAATCCTGGCTGTACGACCAGTTAATTAAAAAATCATTTTGTTTTTCAACTTCATTAAATTCAAGCAGGTAATTTCTGGTGCGGCTGTAACTCAATCCAAAACTTCCGTTGTATTTATATCTTTTACTGTAATTAGTTAATGCGCTTAATTTCCAGCTTCCGCGTGAATAAATATCGCCACGCAATTGCAAATCAAAATTATTGCCCAATGCAAAATAATATCCGCCATTAATCAATCCGAACCCTAAATCCTGTCTTCGCCCGATTTCAGGAAGCAAAATTCCGGAGGCTCTGTTTTTATGCAATGGAAAAATGGCGAATGGAACAAACAACGGAGTAGGTACATCTTCAATAACCAGGTGTGCCGGACCCGATACAATAACTTTATCAGGCACCACTTTCATTTTAGTAGCACTGATGTAAAAATCCGGATGGTCTTTGTAACTGCAGGTGGTGTACTTGTTATCACTTGCATAATAGCTGTTATCTGGGTTTCGTTTCACCACATCACTGTGAATAAAACCCTCATCTTCCTGCGTGAATACATTTAATACTTTGCCACGCTTGGTTTTAAAATTAAAAGTGATTTTATCGGCTTCGTATTCTTTATCACCTTCATTAAACAATGGAAGTCCGGTTGTTTTATTGGTGGCACTATCAAATAATCCGAATGCACTGATAGTATTTTCCTTCCAATCTAAAATAATGAAGTATGCATGCATCGTAATCTCATTGTACTTCACCACCGAATTATTGTACAAATAAATTTTCCGGTTTTTTATGTCTGTAACAATACTGTCATCGGCATTGTAACTGACCGGCGCATCCATTGAATCATTCGAAAGTTTTATTTGGTAGGTAGAAGAATCAATTTTTACAACAGGAGAATCTGTTGCTGAAAAAACCGGAAGTGTATCTGTTTTAATGTGAGGAATAATGTTTCCGTCAGGAAACATTTCGGCATCAGTTGAAAAATAATTTCCAATGCATATCAACACCATCAACAGGAAAACTGTATGTGTTTTCAGAATACTCAAGAGACGAAACCGGATACTTTAGCGTTCATTAAAAAAAGATTACTGTCGATTAAACGGAAACAAAAATAGATAATTGTGAAGCGATTAAGTTTTATAGCCATATTCCTTTTTACTCTCCTCTTTGATGCAACAAACACTCCATTGGTTGCACACAAGAGGAAAAGTCCATTTTCATTAAAAACAATTGTGATTGATGCCGGGCATGGAGGGCACGACACAGGTTGCCTTGGCGCCACTGACCGCGAAAAAAATATTACACTCGAAATCTCCCTGAAGCTCGGCGCATTGATTGAAAAAAATATTCCCGGGGTTAAAGTTGTTTATACCCGAAAGTCCGATGTATTTATTGAGTTGTATGACCGCGCAAACATTGCCAATAAAAACAATGCTGATCTTTTTATTTCCATTCATTGCAATGCGAATAAAAACACCAGCGCATACGGAACCGAAACCTGGGTAATGGGGTTGCATAAATCCGATGCGAATCTCGAAGTGGCTAAGCGCGAAAACTCATCCATATTGCTGGAAGATAATTATGCGGATAACTACAACGGATTTGATCCGAATGCGCCGGAGTCATACATTATATTCTCGCTCAATCAGGGTGCATATATTGATCAAAGCATTGCGCTTGCATCACGAGTGGAGGATGAATTTGAAAAAGATGGCAGAACAAGCAGAGGAGTGAAACAATCTGGGTTTTTGGTTTTATGGAAAACCACCATGCCGGCAGTATTAATTGAAACAGGATTTTTAACAAATCGCACTGAAGAAAAATTACTTGCTTCGGAAGAAGGTCAGGCCGAAATAGTGAATTCGATTTTTGATGCTGTAAAAGATTATAAGGAAACTATTGAAGGAACAAAAACCGGAAGTATTTCAATAGATAAAAACATGGATGGAGTTGATGATAATCCACCTATTGAACCAACAAAACCCGAAGTGATTCCTGCAAAAATTGAAAGCACCATTGATACTGTTGCAATAAAAAAAACCGAACCTATTAGCAATAAAACAATTTCGCCAAACACTATTATTTATAAAGTTCAGATTGCAGCATCAGATAAAACAATCAGTAAAACTGACCCGAAATATTCTTCAATTAAAGACATGGTAAACGATAAAAGTGCCAAGGGGTTGAACCGTTATGTAGTTGGAAATTATACAAAACGAACCGAAGCCGAATCGCGAATGAAAGCCATGAAGACAAAAGGTTTTAAAGATGCTTTTTTAGTTGCTTATAAAAACGGGAAAAGAGTTCCATTAGAAACTTTGAAATAATTTTGCGCTGTGATGGGTGCACAGAAAGTTTATTTTTGGCAAAACAAATACACAACGGGTTTTGAAAATATCTAACGAATTAAAAATAGGAGTACTGGCAACCGTTGCCATTGTGTTATTCATAATCGGTTATAATTTTTTGAAAGGCACTGATGTGTTCAGCAGCACCGATACATTTTATGCCCGATATGATGAAGTGGATGGACTCGGTACATCAAACTTTGTAAAGATTAAAGGATTGAATGTTGGTCGTGTAACAAAACTAGTTTTAGAAAAAGGAAAGCACGGCGAAATAATCGTTGAATTTACAGTTGATGAAGATTTTAAATTGCCAAAAGGTTCAGTGGCACGAATTATCTCTTCTGATTTATTAGGAACGAAGGCAATAAATCTGGAATTATCCGATACCAATGTATTCTATGCAAATGGCGATACCCTTGTATCAGCACTGCAAGAAAGTTTATCGAAAAGTGTACAGGCAGAATTATTGCCGGTAAAAGAAAAAGCGGAAAACCTTCTTTCATCCATTGATTCGGTACTCACTATTATCAGAACCATTTTTAATGAAGAAACAACCAGGGATATAAAACAAAGTGTGAGCAGTATTACATCCACACTCAATCACATAAATAAATCTGCCGAAAATGTAGAGGGATTGCTGGTGCAGAACACTACACGAATCGACCGGATTTTTGCCAACATTGAAAGCATTTCACTAATGCTGAAAAACAATGAAGAAAATTTTACAGCTGTGTTATCCAATCTCAATACCATTACCGATACGCTTGCAAAATCAAATCTGAAACAAGTAATTGCCAATGCGCAAAATGTGTTGGAAAGCACAGCCGATATTCTGGATAAAATAAAAAGAGGAGAGGGCTCAATGGGCTTACTGATGAATGACGATAAATTGTATAATAATCTCGAACAATCAACACGGGCGCTTGATTTATTGCTCACAGATTTGAAGGAAAATCCGGATGCCTATGTTCATTTTTCAGTATTCGGCAATCGGAATAAAAATAAAAATGCTGCAACCACCGAACCCAAGAAATAAGTGAAAAAATTTTGTATAAGCATTCGATAATTTTATTTCTGTTTTTTTATTTACTCATTCATCCAATCCTTTTATTTTCTCAGGGCACACAAATAAAAATTTTAGGCGCCGATGAATTTGAGTTCAAAGATTCAGCAGCGGTGCAAATAAAAACCTTAACCGGAAATGTAAAATTGCAGCAAGATGAAGTTTTTCTTTTTTGTGACATAGCAATTCTGAATGAAGAAGAAAATAGTTTAACAGCAAACGGAAATGTGATTATCAGGCAAGATACTGTTGTCATTCATTCTGACCATTTATATTATGATGGTAAAAATCGTAAAGCCATTCTCACCGGCAATGTAAAAATGACTGATTCGAAAATGGTCATGAAAACTTCGGCGCTTGATTATGATTTGAATTCAAAAATTGCAAATTATAAAACGGGTGGAATTCTAACCACTGACAGCACCATACTTACCAGTGCGATCGGGTATTATTATGCAAATTCTGATGATGTTTATTTTAAAAAAGATGTAAAGGTGGTGTCACCACAATACAATCTGACTGCTGATACGCTACGCTTTAATTCCGAAAACCGTACAGCGTATTTTCTTGGTCCTACAAACATTAATGCAGATAGCTCTGCTATTTTTTGCGAAGGGGGATTTTATGATACCAATAATGATGTGGCGCAATTCACTACAAAGGCAGTAATGCTAAATCTTCCAAATGTGTTAAGCGCTGATTCGATATGGTATGATAAAAAAAGCAGCAAAGGAAAATCAGCTGGAAATATTAACTGGACTGATACTTCAGAACATTTAACCATTCTGGCCGATCGTGCGTGGTACAATAATGAAGCAAATAATATTCTCGCCGTTGGCCACACACTTTTCATATCAGAAGTTGGAGATGATACTTTATACATGACTGCCGACACACTGCATTCCATGCAGGATTCAGTTACAGAAGCGCGAAGTTTTTCGGCTTACCACAAAGTAAAAATTTTCAAGAGTGATATGCAGGCCCTTTGCGATTCACTGTATTATTCTGATGTTGACTCTATGTTCCGGTTGTACCAGAATCCGGTGTTATGGATGGAAGATAATCAAATGACTGCTGATACCGTTCGTATTCAAATGAGTAATGATGAAGTCAGTAAATTTGAATTGATAAAATCATCATTCATGATAAGTGAAGTGGAAAGTGATTTTTTTAATCAGGCAAAAGGAAAAAATATTACGGGTTTTTTTGTAGAGGGCAAACTGCATCACATGCTCATTGAGGGAAGTGGCCAAAGTATTTATTATGCACAGGATGATAGCACCGCTTTCATTGGAGTAAATAAAATTATTTGCAGCAGCATGATTATTTACACCGACTCAAATAAAGTGAGTCGCATAAAATTTTTATCGAAACCCGATGGCACCATGTACCCCATTAATCAGGCACCGAAAGATGAATTAAAACTGAAAGATTTTATCTGGTTGGAAAATGTGCGTCCGAAAAACAGGTGGGAGTTAAGGGAGAATTAATTTTTCACTATAACTTTTTGTTAACTATTTCGACAAATCGTTATACTAATTGCTATCTCAAATGTCAAATAGTTAAATTGTATTGATTCTAATTTTAAAAACAACCTTCGGCTTCCGTTCTTATTATCCGATTTAAATGTTTCGAATAATTTATACCCCATTTTTGCATGAATCTTTTCAGTTCCGAAAATTTTATTAATCAGTAACCTGACTATTTTCGTTCGCGAACTATTACATGCGCGAAACTTCATTCATTGAGCAAAACAAAAAAAAGTGGGATGAGTTTGAGACCATTCTCAAACAGGAGCGCCGCGACCCTGATAAACTCAGCGAATTATTTATTCAGGTGACAGATGATTTATCGTATGCCCGAACTTTTTATCCGAACCGCTCAGTAAAAGTTTACTTAAATAATCTCGCGCAAAAAATTTTCAGAAACATTTATCGAAATCGTTTCTCAGGCTGGAAAGCATTTTTTAATTTCTGGCTGGAAGAATTACCATTGGTGATTTACGAAGCACGAAAAGAGTTTTATGTTTCGCTGATTGTATTTTTTCTCGCAATGGGAATCGGTGTATTGAGTTCTGGTTACGACCTGCAGTTTCCCAAATTTATTTTGGGTGATGGTTATGTTGAAATGACCAAAACAAATATTGACAATGGCGATCCGATGGCGGTTTACAAATCCAGTCAACAGATGGATATGTTTCTTGGAATTACCTTAAACAATCTTCGGGTTGCATTCTTTACTTTCTTATTAGGATTGTTTGCTTCCATTGGCACTGTTGGTTTTCTGTTATACAACGGAATAATGGTTGGCACTTTCCAATATTTCTTTTTGCAAATGAATGACGATCATCCCGGAGTGTTGCGAGAATCATTGTTGACCATCTGGATGCACGGCTCATTGGAAATTCCCGCCATAATAATTGCAGGAGCTGCCGGAGTTTCACTTGGCAAAGGATTGCTTTTCCCCGGAACATTCACCCGTTTTCAGGCATTTCAACTTTCAGCACGAAGGGGTTTGAATGTAATGCTGGGAATTACTCCGGTAATTATTCTTGCCGCATTCATCGAAAGTTTTTTAACCCGATATACAGATTTACCTGATGCAGTCCGTATATTTTTTATACTGTTTTGTTTCGCGTTTATCATTGGCTACTTCATTGTATTTCCATTTGTTAAAAGCAGAAGCGGACGAAGTGCAAAACTCATTGAGTTTCGTTTGCCTGCTACCGAAAAACGGATAATTGATTTTCATCGGATAAAAAAATCAAGTGAAGTGTTTGCCGAATCTTTTACCATGTATAATACATTTCTGAAAAAGCACTGGAAGTATGGACTTATTTTTTCAGCATCAGTTACCACCATTATTTTTTATTTCTCAAAAAACTATTATGAAAAAGGATTTTATTATGCGCAAAGTATTTTCGATTCTTTCAGAGTAATTCAAAATGTATTTGGATTGTTCAGGTCCGACAATGGTTCGGCAAGTATTTTTTGTACGACTTCTGTTGCAGCACTTTCCGTTTTCAGCGCGCAGTTTTTTCTGATTCGAATTTTTTTAAAAAACGAAAACCGGAAACCAATTCACTTTTTCAGTATCAGAAGTTTAAACAGCGGAGTACTTATTTTTTTGTTGTTCAGTTTGTTTTTCATTATGCAGGTATCAGGGTTTCCGTTTTCATATCTCGCTATGTTTTTAATACCGTTTGCTTTGAATTTAATTTTCATTGTCAATGTAAATTCCGTTAACTGGATGGATGGAATAATTCTTTCATTTCAATACCTGCGAAGCGGTGGTTGGGTGCGAATGATTGAAACTTATTTAATGACTGGGTTAATTACCTTCCTGTTTTTCCTCATCACAGGTTCACCGTTGTTGTGGTTGTACTTTGAAGTCATGAGTTGGAATCTTCCGTTCGAACCCGAAACTGTTGCAACCATTTTAACTTTATCAATGGTGTTTTTAATTTATCTCGGATTGTATTTATTAATTCCGCTGTTGGTTCTTGGAGCAGGATTACAATATTTTTCATTGCGTGAAGTAAATGAAGGCTCACAACTTTTATCGCAGGTAAAACAATTTGAAGAAGGAAAGTATGCGCGATAAAGGAAAAGTTATTGGATTATTGTTATCTGTTATTTGTAGTTTCTGTTTGACTGCATTTTATGTTGATTCAGCTCATGCCGGAAATCCTGAACAAGCCAAGTATGATACTTCTACATTAAAATCTTCTTACTTAAAGAAAGAGGATTGGGAAAAACAACAAGACATTTATCAATATGTAAAGGAAGGAGAGAAGGAAAAGAAGGAAGAAAAAAAAGATACATTTGATAAGAAAAAAAATAATTCATCCAATTGGGGTTTTGATATAGATACCAATGTGACGCGCACCATTTTAATATCATTGGTTATTGGTGTTTTGATTTTGGTTATTGTTTTATTGCTGCGGAAATCAAACTGGATATTCAACAAGAAAGTAAACGATAAGAATTTACTCATCGCGCGACTGGAAGAAAATTTACCGGAGAGTGATATTGCTCCGCATCTTTCAAAAGCAATTAATGAAAAAGATTTTCGCCTCGCATTTAGGTTATATTATTTGTTGCTCATTCAACAACTCGCTCTGCAAAAACAAGTTGTTTGGCGAAAAGAAAAAACTAACGGTGAATACTTAATTGAATGCAGTGCGAAAAAATATTATGAATCATTTGCAAAGCTCACTCTTGCATTCGATCAGGTTTGGTATGGCGAATACACACTAAACAAAAATGCATTCGGTGATTATCAGAATGAATTCAAATCCATTCTTCACCAAATCAAGCAGCCAACATGAAAAAACAGGGTTGGTTGATTTTTGTTGGAATTGCATTCTTGTTATTCGTGGTTGTTTATTTGTTATCTCCGACAAAAGAAAAATATGACTGGTCAGTTTCATATGAGCGCACCAGCGACCAGCCGTATGGATTGCAGTTGCTTTACAATTTATTAAAATCAGAATACGCTGGTTCGCGCTTTGTAGATATCAATAAACCACTGCGCGAAAATTTGGATGCGCTCAAAAACCAAAACGATGCACTTTATTTTATTGCCGGCGGTTGGTTGTATTTGGATAGTTCGGCGCAAGATGCAGTCATGCATTTTGTGAGTGATGGCAACATTGCATTCATTTCTGCCGCTTATGTTCCGTACAATATTTATTATGATTTGCTGTATGGAAAAATTTCTGATTCAACTGAAGATGAATATTCGAATTATTACCAACCCTATCAGTTCAGTGATTCCATAGTTTCATTTTCACTGCTACATTCTGCATTTCAAAGCGACAACGGTTTTAAAGTGAATTATATTTTTAACTGGAAGTTTGTGTTTGGAGATTGGAATTATTTTTTCGAAAAAGGTCGTGAACAATCACTTGATTCTGTTGCCGCGCTTGGCACCATCAATACTGATTATGTCAATTTCATTCGGGTGAAATACGGCAAGGGATATTTTTATCTGCACAGCAATCCAATTGCATTCACCAATTTCAATCTCAATCACGAACAAGGATTTCAATACCTGCAAAATGTGTTTTCAAATTTTCATCCCGCAACTATAATTTGGGACGAAGCAAGCAAGCTACCTTATCAGGATGATCGCTCAAAACAATATGCCGGCGAAAGCCCGTTGAAATTTATTCTCGGCAATCGTTCGCTGCGATGGGCATGGTACATTTTACTCTTCGCCGTTTTGTTGTTCATTTTTTTCAGAGCCAAGCGTGTACAAAAAACAATTCCGGTTATTGAACCCAACTTAAATACTTCATTGGAGTTTGTACAAACTGTAAGCAGATTATATTTTTTACAAAACGACCACCTCGCACTCGCCAAGCAAAAAATGAAATTGTTTTATTTGTTCATCCGAAACAAATACAAAATCACTTTAAAAAATAATACAGCTGAAGAGTTGAATCGTCTCGCTGTAAAATCAGAAGTAAATTTTCAGGATGTGAAACATATTTTCACTTCTTACAAACGCATTTCATCGCGCACGCACATCAATGCCGACGAACTGATTGAATTTCACAAAAGCATTGATCACTTTTACAGAAACTGTAAATAAATAAGCATGGAAGAAAACACTGAAAACACAATTGATAATACAAACGAGAGCGCAAATACCGAGAGTGCTCCACCACCCACGCAATTGCAAACCGAGTTGCAGAATCTCAGCACCGAAGTGTTAAACATCCGTCGGGAGATCAGTAAAATAATAGTAGGGCAGGATAACCTGGTCACACTTTTATTAAACGGATTGCTCTCCGGCGGTCATGTGCTCATTGAAGGTGTGCCCGGCATTGCAAAAACACTCACTGCAAAACTCATTGCTAAAACTTTGAGTGTAAATTTTTCGCGCATACAATTTACTCCCGACCTTATGCCTTCTGATGTTACAGGCACTACAGTATTTAATGCAAAGACTGCGGAGTTTGGGTTTCATCGCGGCCCAGTTTTCAGCAATGTGGTTTTGATTGACGAAATAAATCGTGCGCCGGCTAAAACTCAATCTGCTTTGTTTGAAGTGATGGAAGAATTGCAGATTACTGTTGATGGAAAAACTTATCAGATGGATGCGCCCTTTATGGTGCTTGCCACCCAAAATCCTATTGAGCAGGAAGGCACATACCGATTGCCCGAAGCGCAACTCGATCGTTTTTTATTCCGTGCAAAAATCACTTATCCCAATGTGGAGCAGGAGGTGATGATACTGCAGCGCTTCAAAGAAGATTTCACCATTCGCCAATCCACCGAAGTTAAAACGGTGATGAATGCAGCGGAAGTTATGAAGTATCGTAAACTGGTGGAACAGGTTTATATAAAAGATGAACTTATCAATTACATAGCACAAATAATTGTGGCCACACGCAACCATGGTGATTTGTTTCTCGGTGCGTCACCGCGTGCATCACTCGCGGTTATGAAAGCGGCAAAAGCAATGGCAGCCATGAGTGGCCGCGAATTCGTAACACCTGATGATATTCGTTTTGTTACAGCACCGGTATTAAATCACCGCATCATTCTCTCCCCCGAAAAGGAAATGGAAGGTGTAGAAATAGAAGATGTGATTAATCAGGTGGTGCAAAGTGTGGAAGTGCCAAGGTGAATTTTATTTGTTGAGAAATTGAATATGGAACAACAGACCAGTTTTTTATAAATTTCAATATTACAACTCTGCGAAAAGCAAACGGAAAATAGCCTGTTTCTAATGAGTATTTGAGTATGGCTAATTTTTAAGCGATATTTTTTTTATGTAATCAAGCTTTAATCTTAAAGGTCAAAGGGGTTTATTTCGTATGTTTTACCAGCTTTTCCTGCCTTTTAAGTTTCGCTTTTATATTTCATTCATTTCTTTACATTTGTACCCCCTTAGAAAAACCTGCCTGTGAACCCGTTTCGTGAGTTTGATATTGCATTTGTTGGATTAAAGCCGGGAAAGCACAGGTTTCACTACGACATTGATAGTACTTTTTTTGAGCTCTTTGAACACTCACCGGTAAGCCGCTCCAAAGTGAGCGTTGATCTGGATTTTGACAAGAAGAATTCTTTTTTTCTTCTCACTTTTCAGGTTTCCGGAACCATTCATGTTGCATGCGACCGATGTGCCGATGAAATTGATTTTCCCATTGATGCCGATTATCCGCTTGTTGTGAAATTTGATGAACATCGTGAAGAAATTAATGATGATAGCTATGCCGATGTCGTTTACATCAAGCATTCAGAAGCTGTTTTCAATGTGGGTCAGCTCATTTATGAATTCATCATTTTGAGTGTACCATTGGGAAGAATAACCTGTGAAAGTGTTCCGACAAAAGGAAAGTGTAATAAAGAAACTTTAAAATTATTAAGCAACTTAAGTCCCGAGTCGGACCACAAACCCGACCCGAGATGGGATTCATTAAAAAAAATTAAAAACAAGTAAACATGCCAAATCCAAAACGACGACATTCCCGTACCCGACGCGACAAAAGAAGAGGACACGATAAAGCAGTAGAACCTACTGTGTCAATTGACCAGACTACCGGTATGCCGCACCTTCGTCATCGTGCGCACTGGAACGAAGACAAGCTTTTTTATAAAGGCAATGTCATTCTCGATAAATCAGCTGCATCATAATTCTAACCAAAGCATCTCCGTCTAACACACCATGCGACTAGGAATAGATGCAATGGGAGGCGATTTTGCCCCGTTGGAATGCATTAAAGGAGCTAAACTCTTTTGCCAGGAAAACAATTCGGGCAAGTATGAGTTAGTTCTTTTTGGTGATGAAAATATTATGCGCCCAATGATTGAAACGGTGGGCGGATTTGATGGATGCATTTCTATAATTCATACTACAGAAATTATTGAAATGAGTGAGTCGCCAACACGCGCACTTGCTTCAAAGCCGAATAGCAGTGTTTCGGTTGGGTTTCAATATTTAAATGAAGGAAAGATTGATGCATTTGCCAGCGCCGGAAATACCGGAGCTATGCTGGTTGGTGCCATGTACACAGTAAAAACAATTCCCGGAGTTATTCGGCCGGCACTTTCAACTTTAGTTCCGCACGAAAATGGCAAAACTGGTTTGTTGTTGGATGTAGGTGCTAATGCTGATTGTAAACCTGAAATGTTAAATCAGTTTGCCATATTAGGCGCACTTTATCAGAAATATGTTTATCATGTTGAGAATCCGCGTGTGGCATTAATGAATATTGGTGAAGAAGAAGGGAAAGGAAATAAACTGGCTCAGGAAACCTTTACATTATTAAAAGAAAACGATAAAATAAATTTTATTGGCAATGTAGAAGGAAGAGATTTATTTCTGGATAAAGCTGATGTGATGGTAACTGATGGTTTCACCGGAAATATTATTTTGAAAATGGGGGAATCGTTTTATGATTTAATAAAAGCAAGAAAAATACGCGACGATTATTTTGATTCGTTCAATTATGAAAACTATGGTGGGTCTGCAATTTTAGGTGCTAATGCGCCTGTAATTGTTGCCCATGGTATTTCGAATGACATGGCATTTAAAAGCATGATTGCACTCACCCGTGAAGTGGTGGAAAGTAATCTCATCAATAAATTCAAGGAGGCATTCATGAACAATCAAATCCTTCAGGATTAAAGAATCCTTCGACTGATGCAAAAAACCAGAGCAGCCATTACAGGAATTCACGGATATGTTCCCGAATATGTATTAACAAATGCTGAACTGGAAAAAATGG
Organism: Chitinophaga pinensis; assembly: GCA_945903305.1. GTDB lineage: Bacteria > Bacteroidota > Bacteroidia > Chitinophagales > UBA10324 > UBA10324. Next base: position 81,428 of record CAMDOA010000003.1, on the reverse strand, counting down.
TTGACACCACTGATGAGTGGATTACCTCTCGCACAGGTGTTAAGGAAAGAAGAATATTAAAAGGAATCGGACTTGGCACTTCTGATATGGGAAAAGAAGCGGTACTTGGATTATTAAAAAAAACAAATACCAATCCGCTTGAAATTGATTTAATAATTTGTGCAACCACCACACCTGATATGCAGTTTCCTGCAACAGCTAATATTATCGCTGATAAATGCGGACTGAAAAACTCATTTGGCTTCGATATAAATGCAGCATGTTCCGGATTTATTTATGCTTTGAGAACAGCTTCCCAGTTTATTGAGGCTGGCTCTGCAAAAAAAGTAATAGTAGTTGGTGGCGATAAAATGTCTTCCATAATTGATTACAGCGATCGACAAACTTGTGTGATTTTTGGTGATGGCGCAGGAGCAGTTTTATTGGAAAAAAACAATGATGGACTAGGAATAATAGATGCAGTGCTTGGATCTGACGGAGCTGGTCGTGTTCACTTACATCAGAAGGCCGGAGGAAGTGCAATGCCTGCGAGTGCTGAAACAGTTGAGAAGAAACTACATTATGTGTATCAGGAAGGTCAGGCGGTTTTCAAATTCGCAGTAACTAAAATGGCTGATGCTGCTGAAGAAATAATGAAGCGCAACAACTTACACAGCGATGATGTTGCATGGCTTATTCCGCATCAGGCGAATAAAAGAATTATTGATGCCACTGCAAAAAGAATGGGATTGGATGATGCGAAAGTGATGATAAACATTGACCGTTATGGAAACACCACCAACGGAACTATTCCACTTTGCATGTGGGAGTGGGAAAAGAAAATGCACAAAGGCGATAACATTGTACTCGCTGCTTTCGGCGGCGGATTTACATGGGGAGCAGTTTATATGAAGTGGGCTTATGACAGTAAGCAGTAGGCAGTATTCAGTAGGCAGTTTGCTACTATGAATACTAATGAACCAATACACCAATGAACAATTAATCTGAAATCATAAATCTGAAATCAATAAAATGGCAAACACAACCGACATAAAGAAAGGATTAACAATTGAACTGAATAAAGACCTGTGGACCATTGTTGACTTTCAGCATGTGAAACCCGGAAAAGGAGGAGCATTTGTTCGCACCAAACTGAAAAGTTTAACAAGTGGTAAGGTGGTTGACAATACTTTCAACAGCGGAGAATCGTTAACACTGGTAAGTATAGAAAGAAGAAAGCATCAGTTCTTGTATAAAGATTTAACCGGATATAATTTCATGGACACCAATACTTTTGAGCAGGTTACACTTGCCGAAGAAATGATTGATGGATATGAATTTTTAAAAGAAGGTCAGGAAGTTGAAATTATTTTTCAAGCAGATAACGACCGAATTCTTGGTTGCGATTTACCGTTATTCGTTTTTTTAGATGTAACCTATTCTGAGCCCGGATTGAAAGGAGATACTGCCAACATGCCAATGAAGAATGCAACTTTGGAAACAGGGGCAATTATTCAGGTTCCATTGTTTGTTGAATCAGGAACTAAAGTAAAAGTTGATACCGTGAAGAAGGCTTATGTGGAGCGGGTAACTACCGGAAATTTCCGGGGTTAATTTATTTTCAGAAATAAATTTCATTCCAAAAATTTTCACTCAATAAAAAAACATTACTTTTTTATAAAACACTTTCTATATTTCGTTCATCAAATCCGAAAAAAATTTCCATCATGGACATTAAAGACATACAGGAACTCATCAAGCAGGTAAATAAATTAAACCTTGCCGAAGTCACGATAGAGAAGAAGGATATTAAATTAACCATACGCACACACGAACCGGGTATTCCATCAACCTATACAGTAATGCCCCAACAGTCAATGCCTGTTCAAACTTCACAACCGGTTGCCATTCCAACAACTTCTTCTCCGCAACAAGTTGCTGCAGATGCTGAAGCAAAAGCAACTGCAACTGCCGAGGCAAATCTGGTAACTATAAAATCTCCGATGATAGGAACATTCTATCGCTCATCAGGTCCTGATAAACCTGCCTGCGTAAATGTTGGAGACGAAATAAAAATTGGTTCAGTGCTTTGCATCATCGAAGCCATGAAACTGTTTAACGAAATAGAATCAGAACACACCGGTCGCATTGTAAAAATATTAGTAGAGAATGCAAAGCCGGTTGAATATGACCAGCCGCTCTTCGTTATCGAACCAATGTAAAGTTTAAAGCATAAATGATAAAGCATAAATTTTTTTGTGACTGATTTATACTTTATCATTTATAATTTCTCTTCAATCATCAAATCAGAAATTCATGTTTAAGAAAATTCTTATAGCGAATCGTGGAGAAATTGCATTGCGCATAATCCGCACCTGCAAGGAGATGAACATTCGCACGGTTGCTTTATACTCCACTGCTGATCGCGAAAGTCTGCATGTAAAATTTGCGGATGAAGCTGTTTGCATTGGTCCGCCAAAAAGTTCTGAAAGTTATTTGAACATGGCGCGCATCATGAGTGCCGTTGAAATTACAGGTGCAGATGCTATTCATCCGGGTTATGGATTTTTAGCTGAGAATGAAAAGTTCGCAGAAATATGTAATGAATACGGAGTGAAATTTATTGGCCCTACTGCAAGTATGATTGCCCGAATGGGCGATAAAATCAGCGCAAAGGATACCATGAAAAAAGCAGGAGTACCCGTTATTCCGGGCAGCGATGGTTTATTGACAGATTTAAAAGAGGCAAAAAAAATTGCGAAGAAAATTGGTTATCCTGTTATATTGAAAGCAACTGCAGGTGGAGGTGGAAAAGGAATGCGTTTGGTGTGGAAGGAGGAAGATTTGGAAATTGGTTGGGAGCAAGCAAGAACTGAAGCCCGTGCTTCATTCGGCAACGATGGTGTGTACATGGAAAAATATATTGAAGAACCACGGCACATTGAAATACAAGTTGCAGGTGACCAATATGGAAAAGCCTGTCACTTATCAGAGCGCGATTGTTCCATTCAACGCAGGCATCAAAAATTATTTGAAGAATCTCCATCACCATTCATGACTGAGGAATTGCGAACAAAAATGGGTGATGCAGCAATCAAAGCTTGCAATGCAATCAGTTACGAAGGTGTAGGTACTATTGAATTTTTGGTTGACAAGTACCGGAATTTTTATTTCATGGAAATGAATACTCGAATTCAGGTGGAACATACGGTTACCGAAGAAGTAATCAACTACGATTTAATAAAGGAGCAAATCAAAATTGCGAACGGCGAACCTATTTCCGGTAAAAATTATTATCCTGCAATGCACGCGCTCGAGTGCCGCATAAATGCCGAAGACCCTTACAATGATTTTCGTCCATGTCCCGGAAGAATCACTAACCTGAATACTCCCGGAGGTCATGGCGTCCGTATCGATTCACACATTTATGCGGGATATACTATTCCACCTTATTATGATTCTATGATTTCAAAAATTATTACGGTAGCTCAAACCCGATTAGAGGCCATTGAAACTATGGAGCGCGCATTAAGCGAATATGTAATTGAAGGAATAAAAACCACCATCCCTTTTCATCAGCAATTGATGAAGAACAAAGATTTCCGCGAAGGGAATTTTACTACTGCCTTTATGAATACTTTTCAATTGAAATAAATCAGTAGGCAGTTTACAGTAGGCAGTATGCATTTTTGCAGCATTTAATTCCGTCAGCAGTTTTTTTCATTCAAATTTTTTATTTTTCTTAATGAATACTTTTCGTGATTTGATTGCTTATCAAAAAGGGTTTCTCCTTTCGATGGAAATATTCAATCTCTCAAAAGGGTTTCCATCAGAAGAAAAATATTCTTTGATAGACCAAGTGCGAATGTCTTCCCGTTCAACATGCGCTTGTATAGCTGAAGCTTACAGAAAAAGATTATTCGAAGCACATTTCATCAGCAAATTATCAGATGCTGACATGGAACATACTGAAACACAAGTCTGGTTAGATTTTTCTATGGCGTGCAAATACATTTCTAAAATTACTTATAACGAATTAATAAAAAAGTCGGAAGAAGTTGGAAAACTAATTGGATACATGATGAATAATTCTGCTAAATTTCAAAACTCATTTCAAAAAAATTATCAGAAGAAAAAATAATTATGAAAGAAAATTCTGCGAATTACAAACTGCATACTGCCTACTTTAAACTGCATACTGACTAATGCACGATCATCCACACAACGAAGAACATTTTAAGAGTCCGGCAATGGTGCGCGATATTGTTATTGGCATGGCTGATGGATTAACTGTTCCATTCGCACTGGCAGCAGGATTGAGCGGAGTGGTTGATAATAATTCAATAATTATTACAGCAGGAGTTGCTGAAATTGTTGCCGGAAGCATTGCCATGGGATTGGGCGGTTACCTTTCAGCGAAAACGGAAAAGGACCATTATAAATCGGAATTGAAGCGCGAATATTCAGAGGTGGAAAGAGTACCACACAAAGAGAAAGAAGAAATTCATGAAGTGCTCGCTGCTTACGGAATCAGTGAAGCTACCCGAACAAAAGTGGCAGATGAATTAGCATTGGATAAAGACAAGTGGGTTGACTTTATGATGAAGTATGAATTGGGCTTAGATGAACCAGATGATAAGCGGGCCAGAAAGAGTGCTGCAAATATTTCTATTTCCTACATTGTCGGTGGATTCATTCCGCTTACTGCTTATTTTTTTACTAACCACCCTTACGAGGGATTAATTTATTCCTCCATCATAACAATCATTGCCCTATTTATTTTCGGATATTTTAAAAGCAAAGCAACAGGGCAATCTCCAATTGCCGGAGCTTTGCGCACTACACTTATTGGGGCAATAGCAGCAGCTGCAGCTTTTAGTATTGCTTCGGTAATAAAATTTTAAAATTCTATCTTTTAAAATTAATTTCATTTGCTTTATAATATCAATAATTAGCCAGATAAATAATTTTTTTCATTCTCAATAAAAGAAATTGACTGTACAAATAATTTTCAAATGAAAATTGAATTAACTCTTTTATAAATTTTAAAAATAACATTCAATAAAAAATGGCATTTTTGAAAACATGAAATTCAATACCTGTGTTTTGTCAATTACTATTTTTTTCTTTTTATTCTCAGCATGTAAACCTTACCAAATTACTGATTATTCAGCTACAAAATTTAATCTTAAAGCCGATTACCCGATTGACTCGGTTATCTGGAAATATCTTTCGCCTTATCGTGACAGTTTAAATTCAGAAATGAATGTCGTTATCGGAAAATCTGATTCGGTTTTAGTAAAAGCGCAACCCGAAGGCACACTCGGAAATTTTGTTGCCGATGCTTTACTGTTTCAGGCAAGAAGGGAATTGAATGCAGAAATTGATTTCAGCATTGTCAACAACGGAGGTATCAGAATTCCATCTTTACCCTCAGGAGAAATCACAATGGGAAAAATATTTGAACTCATGCCATTCGATAATGCAATTGCATTAATGGAAGTGAACGGAAAAATTGTTCAAAAATTAATAAGTAAAGCAGCAGCAAATGGCGGATGGCCCGTTGCCGGAATGCAGTACATGATTTATAAAGGAACAGCCGAACAGATTTACATCAATGGAAAAAAATTAGACACGCTGGCAACTTATCATTTTGTATGCAGCGATTACATAGCCAATGGTGGGGATGATTGCACCTTTCTGAATGCCGAAAAAAAAATGATGAGTCCGATTCTGTTTCGGAATCTATTAATCAATTACATTCTATCTTTAACAGCAGAAGGAAAAACTATTTCTGAAAAATTAGAACACAGAGTTGTCAATGAGTGAACGCAGGAAATTTTTAAAACAATTAGGAGCCGGTGCTTTATTACTCGGTGCAAATTCTTTTCCTGTAAACACACTTGCAGGATACGATACTCAAAAACTAACAATACTTCACACCAACGATTGGCATTCGCGCATTGATCCATTTCCGATGGATGGAGGAAAATTTCAGGGATTGGGTGGTGGTGCTGCAAGAGCATCATTGATACAAAAATTACGCAGTGCTGCAGATCATGTTTTATTATTAGATGCCGGAGATATTTTTCAGGGCACACCGTACTTCAATTATTTTCATGGCGAACTGGAAATGAAACTGATGAGCCAGATGCAGTACGACGCAAGCGCAATAGGTAATCATGATTTTGATAATGGACTGGAAGGTCTCGCCAGTCAATTACCCAATGCCACATTCCCTTTGATAGTGGCGAATTATGATTTCACCAATACAGCGCTGCAGGGAAAAACAATTCCGTATAAAATTTTTAAAAAAGGAAAATTAAAAATCGGTGTGTTTGGAATCGGAATTGAACTGAAAGGATTGGTGCCTGAGAAATTATTTGGTGAAACAAAATACCTGGAACCGGTTTCCATTGCAAATAATATTGCTGCACAGTTGAAGAATGACTACCATTGCAACATGGTCATTTGTTTATCGCATTTAGGAGCCAAGTACAACGATAAAAAAATCAGTGATGAAGTTTTAGCCCAATCTACTAAAAACATAGATTTAATTATAGGAGGGCATACGCATACTTTTCTTGATTCGCCCTTAAGTTACCAAAACATTGATAACAAACAAGTGCTAGTAAACCAGGTTGGATGGGCAGGATTAGTTTTAGGAAAAATTGATTTCTTTTTTAAAAATAAAAGCATTGATAAACAAGCATTTTCACAACAAGTAATTATTTCCAATTCTGCAAGTTAAAAAAAATTTTTTTTAAAAATATTTTCTTGCAGTTTTGTGCGCACATACATACATTCATCGTCGAATTGAATCACAACAAATAAAAAAAACTATACAATCACTATGTCGAAGTCAGCAGAATCCGTTTGGAATGAGTGCCTGAAAATCATACAAGACAATGTAAACCCGCAAAGTTTTAAAACTTGGTTTGAACCCATTAAGGCGGTTAAACTTCAAGGCGATGTTTTAACCATTCAGGTACCGAGTCAATTTTTTTACGAGTGGCTCGAAGAACATTATGTAAGCATTTTGCGCAAGGCACTGAAGCGTGAACTTTCAAACGAAGCTCGTTTAGAGTATCAGGTTGTGGTAGATAATTCTTCACAAAAGAACGGACCATTTACAGTTAACATTCCGACTGCAACTACCAATGCAGTGAAAACACAAGAGATGCCCGCCTCCATGGTGATGGGTCATCAAATAAAAAATCCATTCATCATTCCTGGATTGCGCAAAGTGAATATTGATTCGCAATTAAATGCTGCTTACACTTTTGATACTTATGTTGAAGGTGATAGTAATCGTTTAGCGCGAAGTGCTGGTTATGCAGTTGCACAAAAACCCGGTGCTACTTCTTTTAATCCATTGGTTATATATGGTGGAGTTGGTTTAGGAAAAACTCACCTGGCACAAGCCATCGGAAATCAGATTAAAAATTTGTATCCGAATAAAACAGTATTGTTTGTTCCTGCCGAAAAATTTACCAATCAATTTATTGATGCGTTGAAAAATAATAGTGTGAATGATTTTATTCACTTCTATCAATTGATTGATGTATTGATAGCAGATGATATTCAGTTCTTCGCTAACAAAGATCGCACGCAGGATATTTTCTTTCATATTTTTAATCATCTTCATCAAAGTGGTAAACAATTAATTCTTACCTCCGACAGAGCTCCACGCGATTTGGAAGGAATGGAAGAAAGATTGCTGAGTCGTTTCCGTTGGGGGTTGAGTGCCGATATTCAGGTTCCTGATTTTGAAACCCGAATTGCCATTCTTGAGAAAAAAATGTATGCTGATGGTATTGAATTGCCCCGCGAAGTTGTTGAATTTCTTGCTTATAATATTAGTACAAGTGTGCGAGACCTTGAAGGAGCGCTCGTCTCGTTGTTAGCCCAATCTTCACTCAATAAAAAGGAGATTGATTTAGATCTGGCAAAAAAAATCATCAAGAATTTTGTGAAAACAATTTCACGCGAGGTTTCTATTGAATTTATACAAAAAGCAGTTTGCGAATTCTTTAGTGTTCAACCTGAAAAATTGAAAGAGAAAACACGAAAGCGTGCCATCGTTCAGGCGCGTCAATTAAGTATGTACTTAGCAAAGAGTTACACAAAAAATTCATTGAAAGTTATCGGTCGTCATTTTGGTGGTCGCGACCACAGCACTGTCATTCATAGTTGCCAGGCAGTAAAAGACATGATGGATACTGACAAAGAGTTTAAAGAGTCGGTTCAGGAGATTGAAAAGAAAATTCAGTTAAGTATTACCTGATTATTTTCAACTTCTCTTTGAGGGTTGAAAGTATTTTATACATTTGCCCGCCTAACAGGAGAGGTGCCTGAGTGGCCGAAAGGGCCGGTTTGCTAAACCGTTATACGAGCTTAAACTTGTATCGAGGGTTCGAATCCCTCCCTCTCCGCACCAGTTTTGTTCATTAGTTGATTAGTTCATTTGTTAGTGATAATATTAAGTTCGGGGTGTAGCGCAGTTGGCTAGCGTACCTGCTTTGGGAGCAGGGGGTCCCTGGTTCGAGTCCAGGTACCCCGACACAATGAGGGCGGTGAAATTTTTTTCGCCGCCCTTTTTTTATATAAAAAAATCGAGTGCAATTCTTATTTAATTTTATAAGATTAGTTATTTCATTTCATTTCAAGCTTGCAAACACGCAACTGATATCCTTTTGATTAAGCGCGAACTATTACTTTCGCCATCAATCTTTGATTTGTGTTCCCATTCGATACGCTTTTACATATTATAGGATTACTACTTGCCTTAATCATTGGAATAAGTTTGGGGTTATTGGGCAGTGGCGGATCATCTATCACGGTTCCGGTATTAGTTTACTGCATGGGTATTTCTCCATCGCAGGCAATTCCTGATTCTCTTTTTGTGGTTGGCATTACTTCATTGTTCGGTGCAATTTTTAATTTAAAACAACGACAAGTTGCATGGAAACCGGTTTTTTATTTAGGAATTCCATCAGTGATTTCGGCATTAATAACACGAAAATTTTTAGTTCCGCTGCTTCCTGCTTCTATAAATTTCTTTTCTTTAATTAGTATTAATAAAGATTCATACCTGATGTTATTGTTTGCAATTCTGTTAATCGTGATTGCAAGAAATATGATTCGAACAAAAAAAACTGATTCATTAGTTATTCATTCAAAAAATATTTTACCGGCAATTATTGCAGGTATTGTTGTCGGAATATTAATCGGGTTACTAGGTATTGGTGGTGGATTTTTAATTGTTCCGGTATTGGTAATTTATTTCAGTTTGGATATGAAGGTTGCAGTCGGCACCTCACTTTGGTTAATCACATTCAACTCTCTTGTTTCTTTTTCGGCTGATACTTCACACGAAGTTTACAGTTGGAATTTTTTATTGATTTATACTTTCCTTTCAGGAATTGGAATGATTATCAGTTGGCGTATTGCAAAAAAAATTCATTCTGATAAATTAAAAGTGATTGCCGGATATGTAATTCTGGTTATTGGAATATTGGTGATTGTGGAAAGGTTACTTGGTAAGTTGTAAGATATAGTCATGCCTTTATCTGCTTTTTATACCGGTTGAATAAATATATTTCATGGAAACTTTGGAAATGAAAAATGTTTCCTTAGTATTGCGCCCAGTTTATGAAGGTTCACATTTTAGAAAAAGCAACTGAGTTATTTACAAGGCAGGGTATCCGCAGTGTAACCATGGATGATGTATCAAAGCATCTGTCAATCTCTAAAAAAACTTTGTACCAGCACTTTACCGATAAGGATGATTTAGTGGAAACCATCGTAATTGCTCAAGTAAAACTGACGGAACAAAATTGTACCGAGTTCAGAAAAAAAGCGGAGAATGCCGTTGAGGAAATGATTTTGATTCTGGAATTCCTCAATGTTTATTTTTCTCAACGCAATCCAACTTCCTTCCATGATTTGCAAAAATATTACCCCAATGCCTGGGTTCATTTCACTCACCACAAAGAAAATTTTTTAAGAAAAAGCATTGAAGACAATCTGAAGCGCGGAATAAAAGAAAAATTATTTCACCCTGACTTGAAAGTTCAAATTGTATCACTGTTGCGAATGGAACAGATTGAATGTGTTTTTAATCCTGAAATATTTCCAGCCAATAAATTTAATATGCAACTGGTGCATGAGCAATCAATGAAATTATACATGTTCGGAATTACCACAATTAAAGGTCAGCAACTCATTCATAAATATTTATCGAAACTCAATAAGAAAAAACAAAAAGTATGAAGCCATTCAAACCCGTTTTATTTTCTCTCCTTCTGCTCACTTTTACCTTTAATCTGAAAGCGCAATTGTCAGGAGAAGAATTTAAATTCAGTTTGCAACAGTGTATTGATTATGCACTTGCACATCAATCAGCCTACTTGAATGCGCAGATTGATGAAGAAATTTCAAAAAGAAAAGTTCAGGAAATTTTAGGAATGTCGTTGCCGCAAATAAGTGCGAGTGGTGGCATAAATGATTTCATTGAAATTCCAACCAGTCTTTTACCGGGCGAAGTTTTCGGTGCGCCTGCCGGAACTTACATTCCTGTAAAATTCGGAACTCAGTACAGCGCCAATGGTGGTTTGGAAGTTGGGCAATTGATTGCTGATGGACAATATTTTGTTGCTATCCAAGCGACCAAAGCATTGAAGGAATTCAACACAAAAAATACGCAGCGGACAAAAATTGAAACCATCACAACTGTTACAAAAGCATATTACAATTCGCTGATTGCTGATAAGCGGATGGAATTACTGAACTCAAATGTTGATCGTATTGCAAAACTAGCGAGCGATAGTAAGCAGTTATTCGACAATGGTTTTATTGAACAATTGGATTTAGACAGAATCAATATTCTACTCACTAATTTGAAAACCGAACAAGAGAAAATCACGAAGCTTGTTAATCTCAGCAAGTATTTATTAATGTATCAAATGGGAATGGATGTGAATTCAAAACTCACATTAACTGATTCGCTCCAACCTATGAATTTTGAATCGGTGTTATCCGCAAGTTTTAATGCTCAAGACAGAATTGAAATGCAATTGTTAAACAATGCAGCAATTCTTTATCAATTGGATATTCGCCGCCACAAAGTTTCCTATTTCCCAAGCATTTATGCTTTTGGTTCTTACAGTTATCAGGCGCAATCAAACAAGTTTGATTTATTCGGTTCCAATCAAAAATGGTATCCCACCGGGTTGGTCGGGTTAAAAGTTTCAGTTCCCATATTTGATGGATTGCAAAAAGCGCGGAGAATTCAGCAGGGAAAACTGAATCTCGAAAAAAATACAAATGACCGATTGAACTTATACAACGGTTTGACTTTGCAATACATGAATGCAAAAACACAATTGCAAAATGCCACCCAATCGCTGCAATCTCAGGAAGACAATATGAAACTCGCCGAAAAAGTTTACAACGCCACAAAATCAAAATACGAACAAGGTCAAAATTCCAATACCGATTTGCTTAATGCACAAACCGCTTTAAAAGAATCGCAAACAAATTATCTGAGCGCATTGTACGATGCCATGATTGCGCAAACCGATTTTTTAAATGCAACCGGACAAATAAAATAATTCATTCAAAAAAAAATTTCAACCCCGATAAACTTTCATTTCTTATGAAGAACATTTTAATACTCACTACACTTTCCATTTTATTATTTGCCTGCGGAAGTTCAGCTCCCGACAAAAAAGTTGAATTAGAAAATTTAAAAACAGAACTGGCAACACTTTCTGATAAAATAAAAAAATTGGAAACGGAAATTGCTGCAACTGACACGACTACCAAAATAAAAATGCTGGATGTGGAAGTATCTCCTGTTGCCGCCATGCCATTTAAAAGTTATGTGCAGGTGCAAGGAAAATTAGATGCCGAAGAAAATGTAGCCGTGAGTCCGCAAATGGGTGGCACAGTAAAATCTATTTATGTTAATGAAGGCGATGCGGTGAAGGCAGGACAAATTTTAGCTGAACTCGATAATGCAGTAATGAAGCAGGGAATCGAAGAACTGAAAAATCAATTGGCGTTTGCAACTGATTTATACAACAAGCAGAAAAATCTTTGGGATCAAAAAATTGGCAGCGAAGTGCAATACCTCTCTGCAAAAAATAATAAAGAGGCCATGGAAAAGAAAATGCAAACCATGAATGAGCAGTTGGATATGTATAAAATTAAATCACCTATTAATGGAACGGTGGATGAAGTGAGTTTGAAACTCGGTCAAATTGCAGCACCAGGTTTTCCGGCTGTGCGTGTGGTAAATATGAATTCGTTGAAAGTGAAAGCGGACATAGCTGAGAGTTATGCCGGAAAAATTATGGAAGGAAATGATGTGATCATAGAATTTCCCGACATGAATAAAACATTGGATGCAAAAGTATCTTTCGTTAGCCGTGTAATTAATAATATGAACCGAACTTTTAATGTTCAGGTTTCCATTTCATCGGAACCGAATTATCATCCCAACATGATTGCACATTTAAATATCGTCGATTATCAATCAGTGAGTTCCATTGTCATTCCATTAAATGTGGTTCAGAATTCAGAGAATGGAAATTATGTTTTTCTATCAGTTAAAAATGAAAAGGGAAAAACAGTAGCACATAAACAAATAGTAAGAACCGGAAGAGAGTATAAAGGACAAATAGAAATTCTGGAAGGATTAAAAGAAGGTGATTCACTCATCACAACAAGCTATCAGGATGTGGAAGATGGTGAGTTGTTAAAAATTAATTGAGAAGGTTACTAAGTTTAAAAATTTCAGAAATAAATTATAAAACAAAACACGCTAACCGCTAAAAGCTAATCGCTAAAAGCTAAAAGCTATAAATATGAAAGACACGAACAAAGAATTTTTCGCCAGTTCATGGGCCATTGATAACCGCACAAGTATTTATGTGCTCACCATTATCATTACGCTCGCCGGAATATTTTCATACATTAATATTCCGAAGGAACAATTTCCGGATATTGTTATACCTACTATTTATGTAAGTACTATTTACCCGGGAGCATCACCAGCAGACATGGAAAATCTGGTTACCAAGCAAATGGAGAAGCGCATCAAGAGCATCAGTGGTGTAAAAAAAATGACCAGCAATTCCATTCAGGATTTCAGCAACATCGTTATTGAATTTAATACCAATGTAGATGTAGCGGTTGCCAAGCAAAAAGTAAAAGATGAAGTGGACAAATCTAAATCTGATTTACCATCCGATTTAAAAAATGCACCTACTGTTCAGGAAGTCGATTTTTCTGAAATGCCAATTATGTATTTGAATATTTCAGGCAATTATGATTTGAATAAATTAAAAAAATATGCCGATGAAATAAAAGATCGTGTGGAAGGCATGAAAGAAATAACACGGGTTGATATTGTTGGCGCATTGAATCGTGAAATACAGGTGAATGTAGATATGTTTAAAATGCAGGCCGCCGATTTAACTCTCGACGATATTGACCGCGCCATTGCATTTGAAAACATGACCATCTCCGGCGGAAATATTTCAATGGATGGAATGAAGCGCTCACTCAGTGTATCGGGCGAATTCAAAAATGTGAATCAGATTCAAAACATTGTTTTGCGAAGCATGTCGGGCGCCACTTTGTATTTGAAAGACATTGCTGAAGTAAAAGATGCTTTTGCTGAAAAAGAAAGTTACGCGCGATTGGAACACAAAAATGTAATCACACTCAATGTAATAAAACGAAGCGGCGAAAACCTGATTGATGCATCCGATAAAGTGCGCGTGATAGTTGATGAACTGCAAAAAAGCTCCTTTCCATCTGGATTAAAAATCACCATCACCGGCGATCAAAGTGAGGCCACCCGTACAACACTGCACGATTTAATCAATACTATCATCATCGGATTTCTACTGGTGTTAATTGTGCTCATGTTTTTCATGGGAGTAACCAATGCATTTTTCGTGGCACTCTCTGTTCCGCTCTCTGTATTCCTCGCGTTTTTGATTTTACCCGGAATAGGTTTCTCCTTAAACATGATTGTGCTATTCAGTTTCCTGCTTGCACTTGGAATAGTTGTGGATGATGCCATTGTAGTTATTGAAAACACACACCGCATTTTCGCCAATGGAAAAGTGCCCATCAAGCAAGCGGCAAAAATTGCAACTGGCGAAGTATTTGTTCCCGTACTCACCGGAACACTAACCACGCTTTCACCTTTTTTACCACTAGCATTCTGGCCCGGCATCATTGGTAAATTCATGTTCTTCTTGCCAATCACACTCATTATAACATTGCTGGCATCGTTAGTTATTGCCTACATCATCAACCCTGTTTTTGCAGTTGATTTTATGAAGCCGCATGAAGATGAAAATGACCCCGAAGTAAAACGGAAAAAAAATAAAGGACTTCGTTTAACAACCATAATTCTTCTCTCATTTTCCCTGTTGTTTTATGTAAGCGGAAATATTGGTGTCGGAAATTTCGGAGTGTTTTTATGGTTATTGGTTTTACTCAATCGTTTCGTGCTGCATAAAGTAACCGGAAATTTCATGGGCAAAACATGGCCGCGTGTTCAGGATTTTTATAAGCGGGTAATTACATGGTGCTTAATTGGAATACGACCAGCTTTGCTTTTAGTGGGCACAGTTATTTTATTATTCATATCAGTCTATGCTTTGATACTTCGCAATGTACCGGTCGAAACTTTCCCGGCAGGAGAACCACACTTTGCTTATGTGTATATAAACATGCCCGTTGGTACACATCAGGCAGTAACAGATTCCATTACAAGAATCGTAGAGAAAAAAGTGTACTCAGTCATTGGCGAACACAACCCGATAGTTGAATCGGTTATATCAAATGTGGCTGTTGGCGCTACTGACCCAAGTAGCGGCGATAAAAGTGTGGCATCCAATAAAGGAAAAGTAACAGTAGCGTTTGTTGAAATTTCAAAACGCGATGGCGCCTCAACCGGTGAAGTGTTAGATAACATTCGAGCAGTTGTAAAAGGAATTCCCGGTGTACAAATAACAGTTGACAAAGAAGCAAACGGCCCGCCGGTTGGCAAGCCCATCAACATCGAAATTGGTTGCGATGATTTTGATCAGTTGGTTGCAGTTTCACAAGGAATGATTCACTACCTCGATTCATTACAGATTCCCGGAGTCGAAGAATTAAAATCAGATTTAGTAGTCAGCAAACCCGAAGTAGTAATTGACATTGACCGCGAACGCGCAAACCGCGAAGGCATCAGCACGGCACAAATCGGAATGGCATTGCGAAATTCATTGTACGGAAAAGAAGTTTCAAAATTTAAGGAAGCCAATGATGAATACCCCATCATGATGCGCTTGAACGATGAACAACGAAACAACATAACCGAACTCTTGAATTTAAAAATCACCTACCGCGATATGAATATGGGCGGTGCCATTCGCAGTGTCCCATTAAGTTCAGTCGCAAGCGTCCGATACACCAATACTTATGGCGGCATTACAAGAAGAAATCAAAAGCGGGTAGTAACAGTTTACTCAAATATTTTAACCAACTTTAATGCACAGGAAGTTGTAGGCAATGTTACAGCCGCTGCATCAAATTATAAATTGCCAAAAGATGTAACCATCAACCTCACCGGCGAGTTAGAAGAACAAAAAGAAACCGGTGCCTTTCTCGGTACTGCATTAATGCTTTCAATTTTATTGATGGTGTTAATACTTGTAATACAATTTAATTCATTCGGAAAAACACTCATCATACTCAGCGAAATTTTATTCAGCATCATTGGCGTACTGCTCGGCATCGCCATTACAGGCATGGCATTCTCAGTAGTAATGACCGGAGTAGGAATAGTAGCGCTCGCAGGCATTGTCGTCCGAAATGGAATACTAATTATCGAATTCACCGATCTACTGCGCTCGCAAGGCATGAAAGCACGCGAAGCAATTATTGAAGCCGGCCGCACCCGCATGACTCCCGTAATACTCACCGCCACAGCCACCATGCTCGGCTTGCTGCCCTTAGCAGTCGGAATGAACATCGATTTTGTAACCATGTTCACCGAGTTAAATCCTAAAATCTGGTTCGGTGGCGATAGTGTTGCCTTCTGGGGCCCGCTCTCATGGACAATCATCTTCGGTTTAAGTTTCGCCACCTTCATTTCACTCATACTCGTGCCTGCCATGTACATGATAGGCATCAACATAAAAGCCAGATTGCGCGGCGAACCAAAAGAGAAAAAAGCGAACACAGGTTTTATTGATATTGAGTAATTGAATGTCACACAGAGCATGTCGAAGTGTTGGGGGTTCTTTTTTTGTATTCAAAAAAAGTTGGGCTTTACATTCCAATTTTTTTATTGAATACAATAAAAAAGATTTCCATTTCAATCCCTAACCCGGCTTCCGCACTCACTTACTACCACCATTTCACGCTGTATTAATTCCCTCCTATCAAGGAGGGTTAGGGAGGTGTGTCCCCAATGTCCCTATCGTCCCCATGTATTTTTTTTGAAAGTCAAATGCAGCTAATCCATTGCCGTCTGCTTTAGCTGACGGAAAATAAATTTCAAAAGGTACTTGGCTTTAGCCACATTTTTCAAGAAGAAAATATTTTTCGTCCCTCAAGTCCTTGATGTCCCGCACATACTATATAGTACTTGTCAAAATATAACCTCTTATGTATGTAGCCTAATAATAAATCAACTTGTTGTCTTAAAATGAATTAGTATTATCCTTATTAATTTTTAAATCAAAATTATGGAAACCATTTTCAGATTTTTTTACTGGGTTAGAATAGCATTATCTCCAATTATTTTATTTGGGATTTTTGCTCTCATCGCATATTTCAACTTTGATACTCCTATTAATTTGTTTTTAGCCGGTGGATTTGTTCTCATAGGATTAATACTCGGGGTTGTTCTTGCAGAATATGCACGAAAAAAACACGGCACTATTGAATTTTCAGCAAGAGTAATGGCATCACCTGATTTTGATGAAGTAGCCAAGAAGGAAAAAACTAAATAAATTTTATTTATGGATACTCAAACAGAAATATTAGATGAAAGCGAAAATTATTTTGGCTATGAATTAGCCAGTTTAAATCAGCGGTTTTTTGCTGTGATAGTTGAATCATTGGTGCTGATAATTCCTTTAATATTAATTTTACCAGGTTATACTTTGGGATCTGAATCAGCTTATAATCCTGAAAATATTTTTATCGGGATTGTTGGTTCAGCAATACTGGGGGCCCTATTTTATCCAATGTGGAGTGGCAATATTGGACATAAAATTTTAGGATTGAAAGTTATTTCTTCAACAGATGGCAGCGATAAAAAGAGTGCATTTGATGGTATTATTAGAGAAGGACTTAAAAATATTTTTGGTTATTTATTAATTCCTGTAATCTGGTTGATATGGGATAAGGATAATCAAAACCTGTATGATAAGGTTTCGAAAACTTATGTAGTTAGGAATAAAAAATCTTAAAATTAAAATGTATTAATTTCTTTAAGATGTTTTAAACCTTCACCCCAATAATCAATATATCATCCACCTGTTCATTTGCACCACGATAAGTATTATGAAATTCATATAAATAGTTCCGTTGTTCCACGAGCGGTAAATGTTGAATAGATAAAAGCAACTCCTTGAATTTTGCTTTACCTAATTTCTTGTTGTTATCACCACCAAACTGATCAGCATATCCATCGGTTATTAAATAAATGGTATCTCCTTTTTGAGTTACAAAATTGTGGTTGGTGAAGGGCAGCATGTTTTCATACTTGCCTATTGGTTGCTTGTTGGCTTTTGTTTCTAACAGTTCTCCGTTTCTTACAATCCATAACGGGTTATTCGCACCGGCCCATTCCAATGCACCTGTTTCAGTATTCAATGCGCAGAGTGATGCATCCATTCCATCCTGCACATTTTCATTTTCATCCTTGCTGAAATCTATCACCACCAACTCAGCAACCTTATCTAAAATAAGTGCGGGTTGAGTAATGTTAAATTCCTTCACTGTTCTGTTCAATGCATTGCTGCAAACAACACTAACCAATGCGCCAGGTACTCCATGACCGGTGCAATCACAGGCAGCAAACAAAACCACGCTCTCATTCTCCGCAGGACTTTCCATCCAGTAAAAATCTCCTGCAACAATGTCTTTTGGTAAGTAAAGTATAAATGAATCTTCGAGATATTTTTTTACAACTTTAGGTGGAGGGAGAATGGTTGCTTGAATTCGTTTAGCGTATTCTATACTCTCAAGTATTTCTTTATTTTTTAACTCTACAATAAACTTTTGTTTTTTTGTTTCTGTTTCACTTAGTTCAATTATTTTTTTCTGTGCAATTATCTTCTTTTTAGATGAATTAGCTCTCTGAATCAAAATAGAAATATAAATAATGGAAATCGCATAAAAATCATTTTTATAACCTTTTATAAAATTTTGGAAATGAATATTAAAAAAAGAAATCAAAATTGTTCCTATCAAACAAATAGCCAGAAGTGAGTTTGTTTTTTCAAACCAATCATATGTTTTCCAGCTTTTGGTATAAATTCCTTTAATTATTGAAAAATATTTCATTAAAAAATAATTCGATTGATTTTTTAGTAGGTTGTTGGTGTTCCCAGCTCGGCACGGTATGCCACCGTGCTGCTCTTATGCTTTGCGGATTGTATCCGCAAGACCCTAACGCTTTCATTTCGCTCCAACAATTTAAATTTCCGGAATTCATTCAACACAAATTTATTAGTTCACTATTGTTTAGTAGGTTGTTGGTGTTCAATATTTTTTATTTTTAACAAATATAATACGCTCACGCCCGTGTCTGGTGTTTTCACCAACACGCTTTTTTGAGTTAACGAATTTTGCCTCTTTCATTTTTTACTGCTTCACAAATTTCTTAACCTCTTGCTCGCCGGTGCTAAATTTTAAGCGCACAAAATAAACTCCGGCTTCGATTGATTTTAGATTTAAGATTTTAGAATTTTGGTCTGTTTGGTTGCGGATTATTGTTCTGCCTATCACATCGGTTATTATTATAGTATAGCTGTCATGTTTTCCCTTGTCCCTCGCCCTCGTCCCTTTTCATCAAATCACACAATTCATATCTCCATCAAAACCCATAAACTTACCCCCAACCCCTCCGCAATCTCCAGCAAATAAAACCCCGACGAATTCTTTTTCCCTCTCAAAAACCGGCTTATATCACTCTCCGTTTTACCACAATTAATCGCAAGTTTCGAAGCAATAATTTCCTGCTCCCTCATTAAAAATTTCACCCGCTTATTTAATCGCTTCATAAAATTAGGTTTCAGTAACCTCCGCTTGCATACTTCAAATAGTTCATCCTTTTTCTCCAAATCAATCATATCGAAAAGAAACACCTCCAAACCCATAGCCACCTCTTGCAAATAAAATCCCGAAGCATTCACATCACCCGATAAAAACCGACTGATACACGACTTCTTTTTTCTGCATCGCCGCACCAGTTCTTTTTGGTCTATATTTTTCAATTCCATTATCCACTCCACCCGCTTCGCCACATCCCACTGAAATTCTATTCTCCGCACCCAATGCTCCACACTCTCATTCCTGTTCCTTTTATTATTCATACTTTTTAGTTAATAGACCTCTTTTGATAATTATCGCAACAAAAAATTTCGCGGCAGTTCCCCTCAACTAAAAAATTCCTTCTGCAATTTCCCTTCTCCATTTTGGGAGAAGGTGCCGAAGGCGGATGAGGTGGTATTCATGGAGAGGGGTTAGGGGTGAGGTATTGGCGGCGAATAATTTTCACTGATAGCTTATAAAATTCATAACCGGATACCCAACACATAAAAAAAGAAGCCCCGAATGAAAAATCACTCAGGGCTTCATTCACAATTCATAATTCACAATTCACAATTCAGCATTTCCAATTCACCATTCACCATTCCTAATTCACCATTCCCTTATAACTTCATCCTAACCTCCAATCTCGCGCTTGTTCCCGCATTCACATCCTTCACCCCCTGTTCAGTTTGTCGTCCTGCCAATACAATACTATATCTGTACCTGCCCGGGTCAAGCGGAGTAAACAACACAATCCCGTCAGTGCCGGTTACAAGAGTCTTAGCCACAGGGTCACCTTCTTTTTGAATAGTAACCGTAGCACCCTCTGCCGGTAATCCTGTCTCATCTATTAATACGGTAACTGTTAAACTCGCACTTCCCGGTGGGGTAATAACATCCAGCACCGTTTTCCAAACAAAAAAGTTGGCCCTACCCGCATCATTCCTGAAAACCTTCTGTCCATCCTTACAGATGTCAAGTATCTCTGTATAAATTGTATTGTTGGCAATAATTTTTTCCTCTGTCGCATTACCCGTTTGAGTCGCCGTCTTAAACAACTCATACTTAGCATTAAATGCAATTGCATCAGCTATACATTGTGCTTCAAAACCCGCCGGCATATTCGTACCCCCGTTTAATAATTTTACCGAGTTCGCAGCAATAAATGCATTCATATTTACAGTCAGTTGCTTGGTGCTTTCCCAGTTTTCCCGCTGCCCTTCATCATAATAATTTGCACCCGCCACCTCATACTGACTCTTCCGTTCATCCTTCAAAAAAACTTCATCAATATATCCCTTCAAATCCTGAAAATTATCTAAGCACTTTCTGTTAAGTGGAATCAGTTGCACACGCAATAATTCGGCGGCACCGCTTCTTGTGTCCTCATCCGGCAATGCTTCAGCCGCATCAATTCTCGCTCGCTTGGCGGTTACAAATGCAGCATCATACTTTGCTTTGTAAGCAGTAAACGAAGCAAGCTGATCTTCTAAACTTTGAATAATAGTTCTGCTGGTCGAGTACAATTCTCTCATTGTACAAGCGTAAATGGGTTTGATGGTTGCAGGCATGGTTTAATGGTTTTATGCCACAAATTTTATAACATCTTTTATCCCACCACTTACCCGATTAGTTAACCGCCATATTTTGCCTAACCCTCCCTCACACATTACCCCTCATCAAACCATACAGATAATTGAACTACCAATAAGGTAGCGCGTCAGTTCCCCTCTCCATGTATTCATGGAGAGGGGTTAGGGGTGAGGTTTTTTTATCAGCAAAGTATTTTCCGTAGATCTATAAATCTACCACTTGTCATACAGAGCCCATCGAGGTATCTCTTCACCCCAATCTCTCAATAATGTCATATCGTAACCTGATAAACATAAAATCGTCGAAATTCTGCATAATTCAATCCCTGATTCATATAGTGGGTCACCCCGATTCATATAATGAGTCTCCCTGATTCATATACTGAGTCTCCCTGATTAATATACTGGGTGTCCCTGATTGGTATACTAGGTCACCCTGATTCATATCCTGTGTCACCCTTATTCACATAATGTGTCACCACAATTAACATACTGCCTCTCACTGATTAATATACAATCTCACCACCAATCATATAATCCGTAACACCCTTTCACATACTATGTCTCACTCATAACCATTTGCACTATCACTTAAATATATAATAGTCGTTCTGCCCCATATGCGATATAGCTGTACTAAGCAATCCGGTTTGCAACCGGCATCATCAGAAAAAATATTCCCGCCTCGCTTCGTGCAACAATAAATCGAAAACTCAATATCATTCTTGCTACCAAACCAATATTGCCGCCTCGGTTCGTGTCCCCACGAACCGAAATTTGTTTCCTATAGGTTTTGCCGCTTCGGTTCGTGTCCCCACGAACCGAAATTTGTTTCCTGTAGGTTTGTTTTCATTTTGCATCTTTCGTTATTTACTTGCAACCAAACCAATATTCAACCTCTATAACAAATCACTAAATCATTTTCCATTACATTTGCTTCCGATGTTTAAAAAGCAAGCAACAATTATTTTTCTAACCATTGCCTACGCATTATTGCTCGGGCACAACATCATTCCGCATCATCATCACAACAACGAACACGATTTAGCTGAGCATCATCAAACCCATCACCAGCATCACGGCGAAGAACACGATAATGACCTCGGCCACATGTTCACCCATTCCATTCATCCCGATGATGATTTTACAATAAGCCCGAATCACAACATTGGAAAACTCTTTTCAATAAAACTTATTTCTGTTGTTGCTGTTTTGAGTAACAAATTTTCATTCGAAGATTTTGATATTCCGCCATTGCTAATCAATCCATATGCGGCGCAAGCAATATACTTTTCCCCTCATTCGCTCCTTGTTGCGTTAAGAGGGCCTCCGGTATTTTTTAGTTAAATGCTTTTGTTTCATAAAGCTTGTACTTTCTGCATATTAAAAATGCGGGAAGAGAATTTGTTATTAATTCCAATTAAATAAATCAAATACAGAACAATGAAAAACTTTTTTGCCCCGCTGATTTTTTCCGCATGCCTGCTCGCTGCATGTTCAGGTAATCAACCAAAAGAACAAGAGCACTCAGAAGATACACATGTGCACGACGATGGCACTGTCCACGACAATCATGAAGCCGACAGTGTTACACAAGAAGAATTTACTGCTCCTGTTGATTCCACTTCAAAAGAAACAGGTAAAGAACATACTCATGAAAATGAAAAGCAAGCCAAACAAAAGCACTCTCATTAATTAAATATTCTAAAACATAAATTGAATGAACAAAATAATTTCAGTTATTGCATTGGCTGTATTTCTTTTTACTGCCTGCACCAACACACCCGAAGAGCCGGCTCACGAGCACGGCATGGAACCGCTTGCTTATACACAGTATTCTGATAAGTCCGAAATTTTTATCGAGTTCAAACCATTAATTGTTGGAACGGTATCAAAATTTGCTGCACACTTTACCATACTTGGCGAAAACTTTCTACCACTATCAGAAGGGAGTGTTACAATAAGTTTAGTTGTTGATGGAAAAGGAATTAAGCAAACTGCTGAAACGCCTGCTGTGCCGGGCATTTACCGATTGGCATTAAAACCAACAACTTCCGGTTCCGGTAAATTAATTTTTGATATAAAAACAAAAAGCTTCACCGATCAAATCATTATTGAAAATGTGAAAGTGTATGCCGATGAAAAAACTGCGCTCGCAGATCAACCCGAAGAAAGTGCAGGCGGCGATATCTCTTACCTGAAAGAACAAGCATGGAAAGTGGAGTTTGCAAATGCACCAATTACTAAACAAACTTTCAGCGACATCATAAAAACAAACGGACAAATTCTTTCAGCGCCCGGAGATGAATTAATAGTAACAGCTAAAGCATCGGGCATTGTTTTATTCACAGGAAACAAAACCATCATTGGTTCCGAAGTAAGTAACGGTACAAACTTGTTCATGATAGCAAGTGGAGAATTATCAGATGGAAACATTGATGCTCGATACCGCACCGCTAAATCAGCTTATGAAAAAGCACAGGAAGATTACAACCGTGCTACAGAACTGGTGAAAGACAAAATCATTTCGCAAAAAGATTTTCAGCAAACCAAACTCGATTATGAAAGTGCGCAAACCGTTTTTAATACGGTTGCAAAAAATTATTCATCAAACGGAGTAAGTGTCAGCGCACCCATCAATGGTTTTGTAAAAAACATTCTGGTTACCGAAGGTCAGTTTGTTGAAGCGGGAACTTCACTCGCCATCATTTCAAAAAATAAAAAACTGATACTGCAAGCCAATGTATCTCAAAAATATTTCAGCAAACTGACCACCATTACTTCTGCAAATTTCAAATCCACAGATAGCGAAAAAGTTTTCAGCACTACAGAGTTGAATGGTAAAGTAATTTCTTTTGGAAAAAGTGCTTCTTCCAATTCACCATTTATTCCCATAACTTTTGAGATAGATAATATCCCGGCTCCATCGGGACAAGTTTCCAATTTAATTCCGGGAAGTGTGGTGGAAGTTTATCTGAAATCATTTCCGATACCCGATGCATTGGTTATTCCTGTTTCATCATTGATAGAAGAGCAGGGAAACTTTTTTGTGTATGTGCAAACAGAAGGCGAAAGCTTTCAGAAGCGTGAAGTAAAACTTGGCGCAACTGATGGAATGAATGTGCAGTTGTTAAGCGGAATTGCCGA
Organism: Chitinophaga pinensis; assembly: GCA_945903305.1. Classification (GTDB taxonomy): domain Bacteria; phylum Bacteroidota; class Bacteroidia; order Chitinophagales; family UBA10324; genus UBA10324. The sequence goes on along the minus strand of CAMDOA010000003.1, from coordinate 57,369 downwards.
AGGCGAAAGAGTGGTTACAAAAGGTGCATACCAGATTAAATTATCACAAGCAAGTGGAACTATGCCGGCGCATGGTCACGAACACTAAAACAAAAAAATGCTCAACAGAATAATAAATTTTTCATTAAACAATCGCCTGCTCATTATAGTAACAAGCGTGCTGCTGATAATTTTTGGAAGTTACATAGCCACCCGAATGGAAGTGGATGTATTTCCTGATCTCACTGCACCAACAGTGGTGATACTAACGGAAGCACATGGCATGGCTCCCGAAGAAGTGGAGAAGCTCGTAACATTTCCGATAGAAACATCGGTGAACGGTGCAACCAATGTTCGAAGAGTTCGAAGTTCATCATCAGCCGGAATATCTATCGTTTGGGTAGAGTTTGAATGGAACACCGATATTTTTAAAGCACGGCAAATTGTAAACGAAAAAGTAATTGCCGTTGCCGAAAAATTACCGCAGGGAGTTGGCAACCCAACTCTTGCACCACAGTCGAGCATCATGGGCGAGGTCATGTTCATTTCGCTCACTGCCGATTCAACATCACTAATGGAATTGCGCACCATTGCCGACTGGAACATTCGACCAAGATTACTGGCAACAGGCGGTGTGGCTCAAGTAGTAATAATGGGTGGCGAATACAAGCAGTACCAGATACTGGCATCGCCGCAAAAAATGAATTACTACAATGTATCGCTGAACGAATTACTGAAAGCCACGCAACAGGCAAACGGAAATTCATCAGGCGGATTCATGAATGAATATGCAAACGAATACATCGTGAAAGGTATCGGCAGAACAAACGATGTTAATGAATTAGGTAAATCAGTTGTCAAATCTTCCAATGGAAAAGTCATTCGCATTGAAGATGTGGCGGAAATAAAAATTGGTGCTGCACAAAAAATCGGTGATGCATCGTCCAATACAAAACCCGCCATTGTTTTATCCATTGCCAAGCAACCCGCGACCAACACATTGGAACTCACAAAAAAAATTGATGATGCAGTTGCCGACATACAAATCAATTTACCTCGCGATATAAAAATCAACACACATATTTTCCGTCAGGCCGATTTTATCAATGCCTCCATCAGCAACATCCAGAAAACATTATTGGAAGGAAGCATTTTCGTAGTCATCATTCTGTTTTTGTTTCTGATGAACTGGCGTGCAACTATTATTTCATTACTCGCTATTCCCATTTCACTCATTGCCGCCATACTCACTTTGCACTGGCTCGGATACACCATTAACACCATGAGTTTGGGTGGTATGGCAATAGCTATTGGTGCCTTGGTTGATGATGCAATTATTGATGTAGAAAATGTTTTCAAACGACTGAAACAAAATGCACTGAAACCGGAAGCAGAACGAAAAAATAAACTCACTGTAATTTTTGATGCCTCGGTTGAAATCAGAACATCCATTATCAATGCCACTTTCATCATCATCGTTGCATTCATTCCACTTTTCTTTTTATCGGGTATGGAAGGAAAATTATTGGCACCACTCGGCATTGCATTTATCGTTTCGCTTTTTGCATCACTGATAGTAAGCATCACACTCACTCCTGTATTGGGAAGTTATTTATTAACTGATGAAAAAATGTTGCAACGGCAACACAAAGAAAGTTGGTTGGTGGAGCGATTGCAAAACAGTTACACCAGGCTTTTAGAAAAAGTAATGCGATGGAAAAAAACGGTTATCGGAGTTTCGCTCGTGTTACTGATTGCATCACTTTTTATAATGACTCAGTTGGGAAGAAGTTTTTTACCTGAATTTAATGAGGGCTCATTGGTAATAAGTGTGGTGAGTTTACCCGGAATTTCATTGGAAGAAAGTAATAAGTTAGGAACTCAGGTGGAAACAGCATTGCTGACTATTCCCGAAATAAAAATAACCACGCGCCGAACCGGTCGCGCTGAATTAGATGAACATGCGCAAGGAGTAAACTCATCGGAAGTAGAGGCGCCATTTACATTAACCGATAGAAGTCGCGAAGAATTTATGCTGGAGGTTCGTGAAAAACTGGCCACTGTTTCGGGAGTAAACATTACCATCGGGCAGCCCATCGGTCATCGCATCGATCACATGCTTTCAGGAACGCGGGCAAACATTGCCATCAAAATTTTTGGTAATGATTTGAATAAACTATTTACACTTTCAAACGAAATAAAAAATGAAATTCAAAACATTAACGGGTTAGTGGATTTGAGTGTGGAGCAACAGATTGAAATTCCGCAGTTGCAGATAAAAGCAAAGCGCGACATGCTCAATCATTATGGAATTACTATTGGCGAATTCAACGAATTTATTGATGTGGCTTTTGCCGGCGAAAAAGTTTCGGAGATTTATGAAAACAATAAAACTTTTGATTTAATACTCCGCTTTAACGATGCCAATCGCGGCTCTATTGAAAATATCCGCAACACTTTAATTGATGTTGGAGTTAGTGAAAATGATGTAATGATTGATGAGGCGATTGGTTTAAGTACAAATGACAATCAATCGCACCATCGCAGAATTCCGCTTCACTACCTTGCCGATATTGTTAGCACCAGTGGCCCGAGCACCATCAATCGCGAAAATGTACAGCGCAAAACAGTAGTATCAGCCAATGTTGCCGGTCGCGATCAGAAAAGTGTGGTACAGGAAATTCAGCAAATCATTAACAATAAAATAAAACTCCCCGAAGGTTATCACATCGAATACGGAGGACAGTTTCAAGCCGAATCTGAAGCTTCAAAAACATTGCTCGTTACCTCGCTGCTATCCTTGTTCATTATTTTTCTGCTTCTCTACCAGGAATTTAAAAACATAAAAATTGCAGGCATCATTTTATTAAATCTTCCGCTTGCACTCATCGGTGGCGTGTTCAGTATTTATTTCACAAGCGGAATCATGAGCATTCCGTCCATCATCGGGTTCATCACCTTATTTGGTGTAGCCACGCGAAACGGAATTTTACTGGTGTCGCATTACAAAACCTTAAATGAAGAGGGATTGAATTTGTACGACACAATTATACAGGGTTCAAGAGACCGGCTAAGCCCGATTCTGATGACTGCACTCACAGCCGGGCTCGCACTTATTCCACTTGCAATAGCCGGCGATTTGCCGGGCAATGAAATTCAAAGCCCCATGGCAAAAGTTATTTTAGGTGGACTGCTGACTTCCACACTGCTAAATATTTTTATTGTTCCTGTAGTGTATTATCTCACTAATCGTAATTCTAAATTTTGAATTTTAAATGATACAAAAAATGAAAAAGGCAACAACAATAATTCATAGCACTTATAAATTCATAATTCAACATTCATCATTCAAAATTTACATGTCATTCATCATTCTTATGCTGCTTTCAGTAAATGGAAGTGCGCAATCCACAATGGAAAATGTGCTGACAGAAATAAAAAAGAATAACAAATCCATAATAGCAAGCACGCAGTACTGGGAAGCAGAAAAATTAAATTATAAAACAGGACTCACACCCGCCAATCCAACGGTTGAATACGATTACCTGTATGGCAGTCCGGTTAATGCCGGTAACCAAACTGAGTTCAGCATCAATCAGCAATTTGATTTTCCTACTGCTTACTTCAAAAAAAATCAACTGGCAAACGAGCAATCAGCAAGGGCGCAATTTCAACTGACTGCCACGCAACAGGATATTTTATTGGAAGCAAAAAATGCCTGCATACAATTGGTGTATCACAACAAAATGCAAATTCAACTTTCGAAACAAAAGAAAAACACCGAAAAAATAGTGGCTGATTTTAATAAGCGATTGGAAACCGGTGATGGAAATATTTTAGATGTAAACAAAGCGAAGTTGCAATTGCTCGAAATAAATAAAGCAGTTCAGAATAATCAATCGGAAATAAATCAGCTCAATCAAAAACTGATTGAACTCAATGGCGGAAATGCTATCATCTTTACCGATACTGTTTACAATGAATTGCCATTGATACCACCATTCGAACAACTGGAAAGTGATTATGAAAGCAACGATCCGCTTCGAAAAAATTTAGAGCAGGAAAAAATTATCGCAGAAAAAAAAGTGAGTGTTTCAAAATCATTATCACTTCCGAAAATCGAACTCGGCTATCATTACCAGGGATTCAAAGGGCAAAATTACAAGGGCATTCATACAGGCATTTCCATTCCGCTTTGGGAAAATAAAAATACTGTGAAGCAAAAAAATGCCGAACAATTGTTTGCCGGTTTGGAATTGGAGGCGCACATCAATGAACATTATTATCACATCAAGCACATTTATGAAAAGTATGCGAACCTCAAAATAATTTTATCTGACTACCAAACCGTTTTTACAACACTCAACAGCGCAGCACTGCTAAACAAGGCGCTTGCATTGGGAGAAATAACAACACTGCAATATTTCCTGGAGATAAATTATTACAATCAAGCCTACTACAATTACCTGGAAAGTGAGAAGGAATATTTTTTAACCATTGCCGAATTGTATAAATACCAACTTTAATAAAAATAATTTCATTCAATAATTAAATAGACTGATCCTACGGGAATAATTAATTAGCTAAATTGCAATCTAAATAAACTTCAACTCATACATTAAAATTTCAAAAGCACGGTCAAAGTAAATTTCAAAAAAACATTTTTAAAAAATGAAAAAATTAATCCTATTACTAATGATGATTTGGTTTTCAAATCAAATGGTTTTTGCACAAGTAAATTATATTGATAGTTACATTGGCAATGCAGTAACACTTACTACAATTGCTACAAGTGCCAATTCGCTTAATCAACCACGCGATCTAGATTTTAAACCGGGTACCAATGAATTGTGGGTGGTGAATTATGGAAATTCAAGCGGCGGAACAATCGTTATTATTTATGATGCCGGTTTGCCAGGGCAAAACAGTGAATTGCGGGAAGACTCCCACAACGATCATTTTATGATGTACCCAAGTGCACTCGCATTTGGCAACGATGGGAAGTGGGCCAACACAAATGAAATTAAAAATACAGGCGCTGCTTCATCCACATTCATGGGTCCTGCACTTTGGTCGGGCGACACAGCAATTTATGCAGCTGTTTATCAAAATAATTGGGCAGGAAGCCAGCCACTTGGCAGCCATTTAGATATGCTTCATCAAAGCCCTTTTTCAATGGGAATTGCGCATGATACCAACATGGTTTACTGGGTGTTGGATGGATACAATGGAAATATTTGCAAGTACGATTTTGGTGAAGATCACGGGCCTGGTTACGACGATCATTCAGCCGGAAAAATTTGGCGATATACTGATGTGGCTTTCGCAAGAGTGCCTTCAGTGCCTAGTCATGCAGTTGTTGATCATCAGGGCGACTGGTTATATTATATTGATGGCGCTTCGAAAACAATACGAAGAATGAATACCAATACAGGGAATTTTACAGCTAATTTATCAACCCCAACAACTGCTCAGGAGCCTCTTGCAGGATATTATAAAATGGAATTTGCCAATGTTGAAATCATTGATACACTGCTTTCACAACCATGCGGCATTGATTTTTATAACGGGCGATTATTAGTTAGTGATTATACTACCGGCGACATTTATTTATATGACATGGAAAACAACACTTATTTCAGAGATACAATTGTTACAGGCCATGCCGGTATGATGGGAATTAAAGTTGCACCCGACGGTCGTATTTGGTGTGTGAATAAAACAGAAAACAAAATATACAGATTAGATGCAGGTACAACAACGGTTGATGCTGGTATAACAAAAATAAATTCGCCTGCAGTGCAGAATCATCTGGCAAATTTTTATTCTACCGGTTTTAATGTTTGCACCGGCAGCATTTCTCCTGTAATTACAGTTTCTAACTCTGGTTTAACTGCAATTACAACGATGGCAATTCAGTTTCAATTAAACGGTGGAACGCCGGTAAGTTTTATTTGGAATGGAAATTTAAATTCCGGAAATTCTACAACCATTAACCTGCCATCAACTGCAGTAGCTAACGGATCGCATCTATTGAAAGTAAAAATCACACAAGTAAATGGAGCTGCCGATGATATTGATTTGAATAATCATTACATGGGTTCATTCAGAGTTGTTGATCCTCCGGCTACTATTCCGGTGAGCGAAGATTTCGCATCAAGCACTTTCCCTCCGGCGGGCTGGAATTACATTAACTATAATCCGAATAATATTTTAGCTCGACACACCACCGGTGGATTTGGCGGCAGCATCGGCTGTGCAAAAATGGATAACTTCAGCGGACCCATGGATATTGAAGGACAAAAGGATTTTCTGTTATCACCTGTTATTAACTTAACCGGCGCACCCGCCAATACAAATGTTCAATTTAATGTAGCCTATGCACAATATGATAATACATCTTTAGATGCATTAAGTATTTTGGCTTCTATCGACTGCGGAAATACATGGAATTCAATTTATGATAAATCAGGAAGCACTTTATCTTCTAACCCTAATTATGCAACTAATAATTGGACACCTGCTGCAAGTAACTGGCGTGCTGAAGCGGTTTCGTTAAGTTCTTATGTAGGCCAATCAGATTTAATTCTTGCATTTAATTTTACAAGTGACTGGGGAAATAATTTGTATGTCGATGATATTTATATCGGCCAATCAACGGTTGGAATAACAGAGCCGGCAGTTGATTTTTCTTGCGAAGTTTACCCCAATCCATCATCGGATGAACTTATGATGATTCTGAATTCGGTTGATGCATCATTAGCAGAAATAAATATTTCTGATTTGGTTGGAAAACAAATGGAATCATTCAGGTCTTTCGTTGAAGCCGGCGAAAACAAATTGGAATTGAACGGTTATTTTTTAAATCAGCCTTCAGGCGTTTATTTCATATCGGTAAAAATGAATAATCAAACAATAACAAAAAAAATAACCAGGCTATAAAAACCCGTAACAGATAATTAAATGGTGCGTTCAGCTAAATAATTGAGCAACGATTAATTAACGGAAAAAACTGTGAGCCATAATTTTTTTTTATTGTATCAAACAATGCGTTTTTGTTAATGAAAAAAAATTCTTGTATAAATTTTTCGATTTTAATTGTAGCCTTTTGTATCAGTATAAATTCATGTACCTATCGGTCAGCTGATGATATAGTAACACTATCCGGTTATCCGGAAGAAGTAGCCGCCATTATCAATAATAAATGTGCCACAGCAGGCTGTCATGATAATGAAAGCAGGGAAGCTGCAGGAGGTTTATCACTTTCCACATGGAATAATATGTTTGAAGGAAGTCGCGGTGGTGCCGTTGTTATTCCGTTCCGACCTGATTACAGTACCCTTTGTTATTATATAAATACCGATTCGGCAAATGGAGTAATGATGCAACCGGTAATGCCAATCAATAACACGCCATTATCAGCAGCAGAATTTGCAACTATAAAAAACTGGATTACGCAAGGTGCACCAGACAAAAATAATTTTGTCAAATTTTCTGATAATCAGAATAAACTTAAATTGTATGTGGCCAACAGAGGCTGCGATGTGGTTACAGTTATGGATGCCGAATCAGGATTGGCAATTCGTTATATCGATGTCGGAAATAATTCGGCCATTGAAGCTCCTTGTATGGTCAAGATTTCACCTGATAAATTACATTGGTATGTGATTTTTAATCAGGGAACAACAATTGAAAAATACAGCACTTCAGATAATTTAAGAGTAGGAGAATTATATATTGGATCGGGTATATGGTCTTCATTTGCTATTACTGCCGATTCAAAAAAAATATTTATTTCCGATGCAAATTTTTACGGCCGTATAGTTTATGCTGATTTAGAAAACATGGCGGTTATTACTACTTATCAAACCGGTTTAAAATTTCCATTTAATATTTTTTTAAATAATGCCAACACAAAACTGTATACCACTTCTAATGAAGGTAATTATATTTATAAAATTGATATTCAAAATCCATTGGCACCGGTTATTGATACATTATCGCTTGAGCCCGGTGTCATTGCGTCTTCTGCACCTTCTTTAAATCCACAATCCATTCAATTCAATCATGACGAAAGCAAGTATTTTGTCACCTGCAATAAATCAGCTGAGCTACGGATATTCCAAACGATGAATGATAGTCTGATTACTATTTTATCTACCGGAAGTAACCCTGATGCCATGGCTTTTTCAAAATCAAATTTGTTGTTGTTTGTTAATTGTTCAGGAGTGCCGGGCACTATTAAAAAAAGCAGCGTGTATGTATTCAGTGCTGCTACTGAAACATTTAATTTAGAAATAGCCGCCGGCCATGATTCAAAAGGAATGGTGCTGGATGATAAACAGAAAAAACTATTTGTAACCAACCGCAATGTATCGGCCGGTGGGCCGGCAGCACATCATGCTTCACTATGTGAAGGAAAGAACGGATACATTACTGCCATAGATATTTCAACCATGCAATTAGTTCCTGATTTTAAAGCAGAGTTGTCGGTTGATCCTTACTTCATAAGCAGTAATTGAAAATTATTTTACTTTTTATTTTATGCAATAATTGATCATTTATGAAGGCATTTGATTCTTGGAAAAATATTTTCGATTTAAAAATTTCAGTGGAATTACTTTGGTAAAAAATATTTCATCATGACAATTAACGAAGCCCAACAATCCGTTGACGATTGGATTAAAACTACCGGAGTCAGGTACTTCAACGAACTCACCAACATGGCCATGCTTACCGAAGAAGTAGGAGAGGTGGCGAGAATTATGGCTAGAAAATATGGCCAACAATCTTTCAAAGAATCAGATAAAGACAAAGAACTTGGTGATGAATTAGCCGATGTGTTGTTTGTTTTAATCTGCATAGCCAATCAAACCGGAATTAATCTTGAAGAGGCACTTGAAAAAAATTTCGAGAAAAAAAATAACCGCGATGCCGAACGACATCAACAGAATGAAAAACTGAAATAGGCATCTTAATTTTTTTTCATTTTAAGATTTTCACTTTTCATTTCACTTTCATCTACTTTCGCAGCGAAATAAAAATTACGCAAATGGTTCTCACCTACATTCTCGAAATTTTAAAATATACGCTGCCATCATTCATCACTTTTCTTACTGCTTATTATATTCTGAAAACATTTCTTCAGGCAGATTATGAAAAAAAACAACTGGAAGTGCGCATTGATAATTTTAAAGCCGCATTACCCATTCGATTGCAGGCATACGAGAGACTGGCTTTATTTCTTGAGCGGATATCGCCAAACAGTTTAATTCACAGGGTAAATAAGCCCGGAATGAACGCCCACGATATGCAGCTTGCGCTAATCAGTAATATCAGGCTCGAGTTTGAACACAATCTGGCGCAACAAATTTATGTAAGCGGCCCAACCTGGAATCAAATAGTGCAAGTGAAGGAAGAAATTGTAAGCATCGTAAACCGGGTAGCGGTTGATTTGCCTGAAACCGCCTCGGCAAAGGATTTAAGCCGGCGCATTTTTGAATTCTTTATTAATAACGAACAATCGATGCCCACGCAAAAAGCATTGGATACTTTAAAAAACGAAGTGAAGAAGATGTACTAAAGCCCCACCCAACCTTTCGAAGGGAGAGGAGATTGAATTCGATTATGAAGTTTCTGTTAAAATCTGTATAAAATATTTTTGTAGTTAGTGAAAATAAATCGGTGAATCCCTGCGTGCGGCAGGCAAGTGTGGCTCTAATTTTTTTAAATAATTATGTCGAAAGAAAAATCTTCATCAAAAAAAATTGAAACGGATAGTGGCATTGAAATAAACCCATTGTATAAAAATTCTTCAAAACAAAATGAAGAATTGCCTGGGGAATTTCCATTCACGCGCGGAATTCATTCTTCAATGTACCGCGATAAATTGTGGACGATGCGGCAGTATGCTGGATTTTCTACCGCTGAGGAATCAAACAAGCGCTACCATTATTTATTAAGTCAGGGCACCAGTGGATTATCAGTTGCGTTTGATTTACCTACCCAGATTGGATACGACAGCGACCACGCCATGTCAGAAGGCGAAGTGGGAAAAGTGGGAGTGGCTATTGATTCACTCGAAGACATGGAAATTCTTTTCAAAGGAATTCCGCTCGATAAAATTTCTACTTCAATGACCATTAATGCCACCGCATTTATTCTGCTGGCATTATATATAGCATTGGCAAAAAAGCAGGGCGCTGATGTAAAAAAATTATCAGGCACTGTCCAAAATGATATTCTGAAAGAGTATGCGGCGCGGGGAACTTATATATATCCTCCCAAACCTTCCATGCGATTGATTACTGATATTTTTGATTATTGCAGTCGCGAAGTTCCGGCGTGGAATACTATTTCAGTAAGCGGTTATCACATTCGCGAGGCCGGTAGTGATGCGGTGCAGGAATTAGCATTCACGCTCGCCAATGGTAAAGCCTATTTAAAAGCAGCCATTGATTGCGGACTCGATATAAATGTTTTTGCAAAACGAATTTCATTTTTCTTCAACGCGCACAATAATTTATTTGAAGAGGTGGCGAAGTTTCGAGCGGCAAGAAGAATGTGGGCGCAAATTACAAAGGAGATGGGCGCAACAGATGAGCGCGCCATGATGTGCCGCTTTCACACCCAAACAGGTGGAAGTACGCTGACCGCCCAACAGCCAATGAATAATATTACTCGTGTTACACTTCAGGCATTAGCTGCAGTGTTGGGCGGAACACAATCGTTGCACACCAATGGTTTTGACGAAGCGCTTTCATTACCAACCGAACAAGCTGCCGGCATTGCATTGAAGACACAACAGATTATTGCACACGAAAGTGGAGTGAGCGAAACTGCTGACCCACTGGGTGGTTCTTATTTTGTTGAGGCATTGACTGATGAAGTAGAAAATAAAGCATGGGAATACATTCATCGAATTGATGCAATGGGCGGTTCGGTTGCTGCCATTGAACAAGGATACATGCAGGAAGAAATTGCGCGCTCATCATACAAGTACCAACGCAATATTGAGAGCGGAGAAAAAATTATTGTTGGGCTAAATAAATTTTTAGCGGATGAAAAGCCACCTGAAAATGTTTTTCGGGTAGATGAATCTATTCGCACGCATCAATCTGAAAAATTGAAATCGCTGCGTGAGCGAAGAGATAATGTAAAGGTGAATTCGATTCTGGCGGCACTTGAAACAAAAGCGAAGGGCGAAGAGAACATAATGCCCACTGTTATTGAAGCAGTAGAGAGTTATGCAACACTTGGCGAAATAGCCGATGCACTTCGAAATGTTTTTGGCGAATACAAAGGATAAAAAATGTCAGAATTGTTCAATGAGATTTTATTTTAATAATCTCTGACTGGCCATACATAACCCCACTTTGTTTACGAATAGATTCTTTCTGTATGAAATCAAATATTTTAAGAATGATATCTTCCGATAAATTTTTTTCAGCGGCAATTAATTTTACCCTTTTTATTACATCGTTCCACCGCTCAGGCTGAAAAATAGCAATGTCATTTTCTTTTTTGAACAGACCTATTTTTTCGGCGTACTCCATGCGCTCGGCAAGCGTTTCTAACAAGTGTTCATCTAATTTATCAATAATATTTCTTAACTCTTCCAATGATGAAAAAGCAAAGCTGTCTTCCGCGTTTCTTTTTCTGATAATTAATTGATTTAATAAATCAGAATAGGCTGAAGGAGTAATTTGCTGTTCCGAATCACTTAATGCATTATCAGGTGATGGATGCACCTCCACCATTAATCCATCGAAATTTAAATCAAGTGCTTTTTGCGCTATCGGAAGTAATAAATCTCTTTTACCACCAATATGACTCGGGTCGCAGAGCAACGGTAAATCGGGAAAACGGCGTTTTAATTCCAATGGAATTTCCCATAATGGTTTATTGCGGTACTTGCTTTTATCGTAAGTAGAAAATCCACGGTGAATGGCAGCTACTTGCTTGATTCCATTATTGTAAATTCGTTCAAGTCCTCCTATCCATAAATCAAGATCAGGATTGATTGGATTTTTTACTATCACCGGAATATCTATTCCGGATAAAGAATCAGCGATACTCTGAACAGCAAACGGACTAACCATTGTGCGGGCACCAATCCATAAAACATCAATGCCATATTTGAGTGCCAGTTCAACATGTGCCGGCGAGGCCACTTCAACAGTAATTGGTAAACCGGTTTGCAATTTTGCTTCGCGCAGCCATTTCAATCCTTGTTCTCCTGAGCCTTCGTAACTATTGGGTCGTGTGCGCGGTTTCCAAACACCGGCGCGAAATAAATTAACCGGAGTTTTCATCAGCTCTTTGGCTGTTAATAAAACCTGCTCTTCGCTCTCGGCAGAGCAGGGGCCGGCTATCAGAAACGGATATCCTGATTTAATTGGCCACTTCGAAAACAAATTGAATTGCATTGGATGCAAACCTAATCGAATTCGTAATTCACCCGAAATGAAATTTTTATATACTGAAACATTTCAAGCAGATATTATAAAATCAGATTTATATTTTGTGTGTTTCAACACTGATTTAGGTCAGGTGGTATCTTAACATTGCTTTTATATTTGCCCTTTCAAAAAATAAGGTCAACTAAACTTCTTATGCTGTCGTTCGATAATACTGAAATCGCTTTTGCTTATAAATCGAATGGAGCGTTATATAAATCCAATTTGCTTTTCAAGCTGATCAATAATAATACACTGGTTAAAATAGGCACGCGGCTGACTCCCCTTGCTTTTAGACTGCGGCTGCCTATTAAATGGGTGGTACAAAAAACCATATTCAAACATTTTTGCGGAGGCGAATCACTAACGGATAGTTTATTGGTGGTTGAAAGATTAGCGAAGTTTAAGGTAAGCGCCATTCTGGATTATGGGGTGGAGGGCAAGCAAACCGATGATGATTTTGATAACGCCACAGAAGAATTTATAAAGGCAATAAAATTTGCCGGCCCGCAATTGCATATTCCGTTTTTAAGCTTAAAAGTCACTGGCATTGCGCGGTTTTCGTTGTTGGAAAAGTTAGCTGACAATAAAACTTTATCTGATTCAGAAAGGGTTGAATGGAACCGGGTGAAAGGCCGCATGCACCGCATTTGCAAGTGCGCTGCCGAAAACGGTAAAGCCATGATGATAGATGCCGAGGAAAGCTGGATACAGCAGCCGGTAGATAATCTGATGGAAGAAATGAGTTCGTTTTATAACAAAGAGCGGGCAGTAGTTTACAACACCATACAGCACTACCGAACCGACCGCCTGGAGTTTTTGAAGGCGGCTTTTGAAAAGGCGAAAAATGGAAATTACATTTTAGCGGTAAAATTGGTTCGCGGAGCTTACATGGAAAAGGAAAGAGCGCGAGCTGCTAAAATGAATTATAACTCGCCGATACATGCAGATAAAAGCGCAACAGATAATGATTACAACAACGGACTGCAGTTTTGTTTGAATAATATAAGTTTGATTTCTGTTTGCGTGGCATCGCACAACGAAAACAGCAATATGATTGCGGCGAATTATTTAATAGAAAATAAATTGCCGCACAATCATCCGCATCTGCATTTTTCGCAATTATTAGGAATGAGCGATCACATAACTTTCAATCTGGCACATGCCGGATTTAATGTAAGCAAGTATGTGCCGTATGGCCCGGTAAAAGATGTGGTACCTTATTTAATGCGCCGCGCACAGGAAAATACATCGGTAAGCGGACAGATGGGGCGGGAGCTGAGCTTATTAAAAAAAGAAATTTTGAGAAGAAAGAACAGCCGGAAATAAATGGCGGCGCGGCTGTATTGAATGAGAAAAACAAAGGCAAAAAAATTTATAAGGTGATTGTGATGCTAATCCCGAAGGGATGAAATTATTATAACAACAGAAAAAGAAAAACCAAAACCCCGAAGCAGATTTATCGGCACTACCAACAGGCATTTATTTCTTCCACATCCGCAGCAAGCACAAAACTTACAGCGGTAAATTTTTTATTGAGTAGCAAGTGTAAATACAAACCACAGAGTAACACAGAGAAAAAAACTCAGTGTTAAACTCTGCGTTACTCCGTGGTTAAACCTTTAACTCTTTTTCTTCACCGCCAGAAAATAAACCGGCGCACCAAGCGCCACTATCAGCAAGCCACTTCCGGTGTTAAAAGTTTTTGTGTAAAGAAGAATAATGCAAATGCTGAGTGCAAGTACTATGTATAGAATAGGCATCAACGGATAACCAATTACCTTGTAAGGTCGAACGGCGCTTGGTTCGCGGCGGCGCAAAATAAAAATGCCTGCAATAGTTACAATGTAAAACAACAGCGATGCAAAAGTGGTGTAGTCGAGCAGGTCGCCGTAAGTTCCGCTGAGGCAAAGCACACTCGCCCATGCTGCCTGCATCCACATTGCATAAGCAGGCACGCCATTGTTGTTCAGTTGTTCGGCCTTCTTAAAAAACAAACCATCCTTCGCCATGGCATAGTACACTCGTCCGCCTGCCAGAATAATTCCGTTGTTGCATCCAAAAGTGCTGACCATTATGAGAGCAGCCATTATATACACAGCCACATTACCGAATATGAGCGAAGCGGCAGCAGTACCCACCCTGTCTGTTCCTGCTCCTGCAAACTGAATTCCCTGCCCGATAATATCTGTTGCTTGAGCAGAACCTTTTAAAGGCAACAGCGATAAGTAAGAAACATTTGCTAACAGGTACAAAACGGTTACAATGCCGGTTCCTAAAATTAAACTGCGTGGAATATTTTTTTGTGGCTCGCGAACTTCCCCTGCTATGAATGTAATGTTGTTCCATGCATCACTTGAAAACAACGAACCGATTATGGCTGTACCCAGTGCGAGTACCAAGGCAATTCCCGAAATATTTTCCACTATCCAATTACCCTCCATTGCTTTGTAAGTGGTTTGTGCATTCCACATATCACTGAAATTGCTGAACAAGGTATCGTGTTGCAATCCAATTAAAATTCCAAGTATTATTAAAAGCGCAAGCGCTAAAAGTTTTGCCGAAGTAAAAATGGTTTGAATCATTTTACCGTTTTGTATCCCTCTCGAATTTATATAAGTGAGAAACACAATAAGGGCAATCGCTAACATCTGGCTCGCCGCTATCTTAATACTTCCAATTGTAAATAATATATTATCGGGACTTACAGCAGGAAAGAATACTGCGCTGAACTTTGCGAACGCAACTGCCACTGCTGCAATCACTCCGGTTTGTATTACAGTGAAAACGGTCCACCCGTACAGGAACGAAATAAATTTACCCCACGCTCTTTCAATATATACAAACTGACCACCGGCTTTGGGCATCATACCGGCAAGCTCGCCGTAACACAAGGCCGCCATCATGGTAATGGCGCCGCTCAGTATCCACAGAAACAACAGCCAGCCAGCGCTCCCTACCACCCGACTCATATCGGCACTCACAATAAAAATACCCGAGCCAATCATGGAGCCCGCCACCATCATGGTTGCATCGTACAACCCGAGTGAGCGCTTCATTTCAGGTTTGCTTTCTGAATCAATCTGTTTGATTTCTTCCATGCACAATTAATTTTTTTTGAAATGTAAATGAAAAAATGTGAAGAGTGAATAGTGATCGGTGAAGAGAAATTCACTCATCACTATTAGTTCTTCACTATTCACTATTGTTTATGTTTGCGCGCCCAAAACAGGAATGGAAAAAAATAAAAAACCACGAATAGCAATTATAGGTACAAGGGGTTATCCTGCTGTTTACAGCGGCTACGAAACATGGTTACGCGAATTGTGCGAACACCTGCACGGCAAGTATGAGATACATGTTTACTGTCATCGTTCTTACTTTAAAGAAAAACCGAAAGTGGTGAACGATGTTGTGCTGCACTACATACCCACTATCGAAACAAAAATTCTGAGCCAGATAACCAACAGCGCATTAAGCACCCTGCACGCGCTGTTTATGAATTACGATTTGTATTTTTTTGTGAATACTTCGAATGGCCCGTTCGGATTATTTCTTCGCCTGTTCGGAAAACGAACCGCCATTAATACCGATGGAGTGGAGTGGGAACGACCAAAGTGGAAAGGGTTAGGTGGTAAATATTTTTTATGGGCTACAAAAATTGCCGTTAAGCATTTTGATGTTTTAGTAACTGATGCATTCGGCATGCAGAATTATTATCGGGAAAAGTTTAATGCCGGTTCGGTGATGATTGCGTACGGCGCTTATCCGAAAGAAAGCAAGAGCGAAGGAGCCATTGAAAAACTCGGATTAGCAAAGGATGATTATTACCTGATTGTTGGAAGGCTGATTCCGGATAACAATGTGGAAACCATTATTCAAGGTTTTAACAAAAGCAATTCGAAAAAGAAATTAGTGGTGGTGGGCGATGTACCATACAATGATGCGTACGCCACTCGAATGAAAGCCATGGCTAACGAACAGGTGATTTTTACGGGCTACATTACCGATCAGGATTTATTAATGGAATTGTTTGCCAATTGCTACTGCTACCTTCATGGCCATGCCTATGGTGGCACCAATCCTTCGTTGTTAAAAGCGTTGGCTTATGGCTGCTGTGTTATAGCTCACGATAATATTTTTAACCGCGAAACATTGCTCGACGATAAGCATGGATTTTATTTTAATCTCGATCCGAAATCGCTGGCCTCGCAAATAGATTTTATTGACCACAGCGCAACAGAGGTAAAAACAAAAAAAGATATTTCGCGGCAGCGGATTACTGATAATTACACATGGAAAAAAATCTGCAATCAGTACGATGAACTGTTTTCAAAAATGATTACTGACAGGAAATGGAAATTGAATGCTACAACCTCTGATAAAAAATAGATAAAAGCTTTCGCATTAATTATTTTCCACCACTCTTTAAATTAAATTTGCTGTCTGACTATAACCGGGCTGTAAATGTTTAAGCAAAAATTTCTTGTCTATCGCGCTATCACATTATTGGGCGATTTATTTATACTTAATTCCGCATTTTTATTATCACTTTATTTTTCACGCGATTTTAAAAGTGCAAATGAAAATGAGTTTGCCATTAAAATTTCTTTGTGGGTAACCATCGCCTGGATTTATCTTGGCTATTCATTTAAATTGTATAACGCCAACCGAATTGAGCGGTTCGAACAATCATTCAACCACTTATTCCGTACTTTGTTTATACATGTGCTGGTTGTTTTTTCCTTGGTTTTTCTTTTAAAAAATTTTGATTTAACCCGCGACATAATTATTCAGGCCTATCTTTTTTTTATTCCATTTGATTTAATCTGGCGGTTGTTTTTACTCTTTTGGTTGCGAAATACCAGAAACACAACCGACCATTTTCGTACTGCTGTAATTATTGGTTCGGGACCAATGGCAAGTCAGATATTAAAAATTTTACAAACGCATAAAGGGTATGGATACAAAGTGTTCGGAGTTTTTGATGATTCATATACTGTCGAACAGAAGGATTTTAAAATTACCGGCGATCTAAAAGCTGCTGAATCATTTTGTGCGGATAATAACATTGAAGATATTTTTTGCGCGCTGCCATTAACCGAAACAAATAAAATAGCTCAGTTGTTATCATTTGCCGAGAAGCATTTAATCCGGTTTAAAATAGTACCCGATTTTAGCGCCATTCACAATAAACCATTCGCCATTGATTATTATGGATTTGTTCCGGTTATTTCGCCAGCGCCGGAACCATTAAGCAATTATTTTAATAATGCTGCCAAACGATTTTTTGATATTGGGTTCAGCTTGTTGGTTATTGTTTTTATATTATCCTGGCTCATTCCATTAGTGGGAATTGCTTTGTGGCTTGAATCACGAGACACAGTTTTTTATCTGCAAAACCGTTCAGGATTAAATTATAAAACTTTTAAGATTATCAAGTTCAGAACCATGAATGTGCGTGAAACTGATGGAGAATTTATGCAGGCAAAACAAAACGACGCGCGCGTTACCCGACTTGGAAAATTTTTAAGAAAATACAACATTGATGAGTTGCCGCAATTCATAAATGTATTGATTGGCGAAATGAGTGTGGTTGGACCCCGACCACACCCTTTAAAACTGAATGAAGAGTACCGCTCAATTGTTTCAAAGTACATGATTCGTCACCTAGTGAAGCCCGGTGTTACAGGTTTGGCGCAGGCCCGGGGGTTCAGAGGCGAAACAGCCAATCACGAAAAGATGGAAAAGAGAATTGTGGCCGATGTGTTTTACATCGAGAACTGGAACTTCCTGCTCGATATAAAAATAATTTTACTCACCATTGTCAATATTGTTAAAGGCGAAAAAAATGGTTACTGATATAAATCAAAGTCATGTTTATTCTAAATTAAATCAGCTCATTTGAAAATTCCGGTTGCTATTTTATTCACTTTCATTTTAATGGCTGCCTTTAACAGTTCAACGGCACAACAATTATCACCTTCCATAGAAAAACAATTACTCGCGCAGTATGAGTGGAAGCTGAACAATAAGAATGTGTTGATTCATACTTCATTCAAACCCTACATTGTTTCAGCATTGCCTGCCTCGTGCAGCAACGATTCAATTTATAGCTGGATGAAAAAGCGAATTGAACCAAAAGGAATAACCCGGAAAATTTACCATCATGTAGTGCACGAAAACTTAATTGCCATCCATGATTGTGATTTTCAAATTGCTGTTAACCCGTTTATTGATTTTGAAATGGGAAAAGATTTTAACTGGGACAGGACTACTTACACCAATTCGCGCGGGGCAATTATCAGAGGCGACATCGGAAAGAAATTTTCGTTCGAAACTTATTTCTCCGAAAATCAATCGTTGTTTCCAAAATCCCTTACTGTTTTCGTGCGCGATTCCAATGTTGTTCCCGGCATCGGTCGTGCCATTCGCTTTAAAAATGATCAGAGTTATGATTATGCTTCGGGCACCGGATATATTTCATACACGCCCTCAAAACATTTTAATTTTCAACTGGGGCACAATAAAGTTTTTATCGGCGATGGATATCGTTCCTTGTTGTTATCAGATAATTCGGTTCCGTTTCCAATGTTGAAAATTACTACAACTGCTGGAAAATTTCAGTACACCAACTTGTGGTCGCAAATGGCTGATACCAGAACAGCTTCTGTTTTAGGTGAGGGCTTTCGCCGGAAATATTTAGCAGCGCATCATTTAAGTATCTTGATTGGAAAAAGTATGGAGTTGGGATTTTTTGAAGCTATAGTCTGGCAGGCGCGCGATTCGGTTTCGTATCGTGGTTTTGATTTCAATTATCTTAATCCAATTATTTACTATCATTCTGTTCAATGGAATTTAGGTTCACCCGATAATTCGTTGATTGGAACATCATTCAAGTGGAAAATTTCAAACCATATTACTTTCTATAATCAGTTGCTATTAGATGATTTTGATCTGGCAAAGTCGAAAGGCAAAAAAGGTTTCTACCGGAATAAATATGCTTACCAGCTTGGACTGAAATATTTTAATGTGCTGAACATTTCCGGTTTATCGGTTCAGGCCGAGTACAACGAAGTATGGCCCTATACTTACAACCATAAATTGCCGGTTATGAATTATGCGCATTTTAACCAGCCGCTGGCACATCCGCTTGGAGCTAATTTCCGCGAGGCGCTTTTATTACTTCAATACAATCATCGCCGTTGGTTTGCCGGATTTGAACTCATGTATGTTTTAACAGGAATTGATTCAGCATCAGGAAATGTTGGACAAGATGTTTACCGGTCTGATTATGCTATTCCAAACAGCTTTGATTTTAATGGAAAATTTGTTGGCACTTATGGAAACTATGTGGGACAAGGTGTGGAATCGACCATCTTGATTTCAATTTTGAAATTGAATTACCTGATAAACAGAAACAATAATCTGCGAGCCGAAATTTCTTATACCTACCGAAACCAAACCATTGATGGAATAAGCAGCCCCACCAATTTCATTACTTTTGGCTTCAAGACTTCATTGTTCAATCACTATTTCGATTTTTAAAAATCAATAAAAAAACAAATGAGTAAAATTCGATTTGCAGTTATAGGATTTGGTCACATTGGAAAGCGACACGCCGAAATGATTCGCCGCCGAACCGATACTGAATTAACCGCAGTAGTCGATACGAATATTCAGTTGAAAGATTTGGTTGAAAAGGAATACGCAACTAAATTTTTCAATTCAATTGAAGAATTGTTTAAGTCGGATATTGAAATTGATGTGGTGAATATTTGTACACCAAACGGATTGCATGCATCGCAATCGCTTTTAGCATTGGAAAAAAAGTGTCATGTGGTTTGTGAAAAACCAATGGGATTAACCAAAGCCGAATGCGAACAGGTGATTTATAAATCGCTACAAGTATCGCGACAGGTTTTTTGTGTGATGCAGAATCGGTACAGCCCGCCATCGGCCTGGTTAAAATCGTTGATCGATGAAAACCGTTTCGGCAATGTGTTTATGGTTCAGGTGAATTGTTATTGGAACCGTGACGATCGTTATTATAAAAAAGGTGGATGGAAAGGATTATATGATTTAGATGGTGGTCCGCTCTTCACTCAGTTCAGTCACTTCATTGATATTATGTACTGGCTGTTTGGTGATATAAAAGATATTAATGCGCGATTCGAAAATTTCAATCACACAAAAAATACCGAGTTCATTGATGATTCAGGAATTGTGAATTTCCATTTCAATAATGGCGGAATCGGCTGCATCAACTATACTACTTCTGTTTGGGATAAAAATTTAGAAAGCAGCATCACCATCATTGGCGAAAACGGCAGTGTGAAAGTGGGCGGACAGTACATGGATAAAGTGGAATACTGCCACATCAAAGATTATACAATGCCTGAACTGGCGCCAAGCAATCCGCCAAATGATTATGGTGCTTACAAAGGAAGCGCCGCCAATCATCATTATGTAATTGATAATGTTGTGGAAACCTTGCAGGGAAAATCAACCATCACCACTAATGCCATGGAAGGGTTAAAAGTGGTTGACATCATTGAAAGAATATATCATCAGGTGAAGCGTTGAGGCTTTCAACATGATTAAAAAATTAATACCGAAAACCGAGTTCAGTAAAAATGTAGCCAATGTGGTTGGGGGCACTTTGCTCTCACAAATAATCACTATTGCATTATCACCGGTATTGAGCCGCATCTATTCACCTGAAGATTTCGGTTTATACTCCATCTTTATAAATCTTGCTGCGACTACCGCTGTTGTTTCAACTTTCCGTTATGAGTTTGCAGTAATGCTTCCGCAAAAAGACGAAGAAGCCATGAATGTGGTTTCACTCTCGTTCTTAATCACTTTCATTTATTCCATCTTTATTTTTCTGCTTTTTCAATTGTGCGGTGGTGTTTTACTTTCATTCATTCATTCCGAACCAATAGAACCTTACCTATCGTGGGTCGCATTGTATGTTTTTTTCTTTGGATGCATGGGCACACTCAATTACTGGTTGTCGCGTATGAAAAAATTCAGGCAACTCAGTTATGGAAAGGTGGCTCAATCAGCTTGCACAGCATTGTTCAGCATCTTGTTTTTCATTTTAGGATTTCAGCACGGCGGATTAATTGTTGGGGCGGTAATAGGGCAGGTAAGTATTGGTGCATTGTATCTTGTTTTTTTCAGAGCCGATTGGCTTCGGTTAAAGGCAGCTGTGAGTTGGATAAAAATGAAGGAACTCTTTTACCGCTACATTCATTTTCTAACTTTTAATACACCACATTCATTGCTCAATGTTGGTCAGGATTTAATAGTAGCTTCATTGGTCAATTATTATTTCGGCAGCGAGGCGGCTGGTTTCTTTTTTCTTTCTTATCGCATTTTAAAACTTCCGGCAGGTATCATCAGTGCAGCAACCGGACAGGTGTTTTATCAACGCGTGAGCGAACTCTATCCTGATGCCGATGCCATGCAACATCAAATTATGAAAGTGTATAAAAAACTTTTTCTGTACTCCATTCCCATTTTCGGAATTGTGCTTTTAGCAGGCCCCTATTTATTCAGTTTTGTTTTTGGAAGTGAGTGGCGCGAAGCCGGAGTGTATTCGCAGATATTATCTCCTACACTCATGCTCGCTTTTATACTTGGACCGGTGAGTGTAATTGCAGTGGTTGTTAAAATGCAGCATTACAATATGCTGATAGGCATTGCCGATATAATTATTCGAACTGCAAGTTTGGTGATTGGCGGGTACTACCATAATGTCTATCTCGCATTTGTTTTAATGGCAGGTTCTACTTCCCTGTTGCTGTTATATAATATGTACTGGTTTTATCATTTACCAAAAAGCAAAAAAGCAAAATCATACTGAGCACTATGATTAAAAAACGGATTCCTGACAATGAGTTTTTAAGAAATTTTTTCACACTCATGTCCGGCAATGTCATTGCGCAACTTATTCCGGTTCTTGCTTCTCCGTTTCTCACCCGCATTTTTGAACCGGCTGAATTTGGTTTGCTTGGTTTGTTCATGATTATCACCAATTCATTTTCAGTAATCGGAAGTGCTCGCTACGAAATGGCCATCATGATTCCGGAAAAAGAAGAAGAAGCAAAAAATGTTTTTGCCCTTTCACTTTTCATCAGCATCGTCACCGGAATTATGTTCGGAACGCTTACTGTTTTTTTTCACGATATTATTATTGATAAATTACAGCAACCCGATTTTTCATCGCTGCTTTACCTCGCTCCGGTTGTTATTTTATTTATCAGTATTTATCAGGCGCTAAATTTCTGGCTTATCCGGAAAAAAGAATTCCGAAAAAATGCGCTCAATAAAATCGGACAAACTTTTTCATCCACTGCCGGAAGCATTGTACTTGGGTTATTGGGAGTTCCGTATGGAATTGTGATTGGCTATGCACTCGGATGGGTTGCCATCAATATTGTCGGTTGGATTCAACTGAATTCAACAGGCTTTAAAAAAGCAGGAATCACCCGAAGTGGAATGCAAAAAATGTTTTCAGTTCACAGCGATTTCCTCACTTACAATACATTGCCGGCATTAATGAATGCGGTGAGTTCAAGTTTGCCCTTGTTCTTCATTACCATTTTTTATACATCAACTATTGCCGGTTATTTTACTTTGGCTCGGCAGGTATTAATTGTTCCGGTTTCATTTATCTCTTATTCCGTATCGCAGGTTTTATTTCAGCGCGCCACCGAAAAGATTCAGCAAAAAATTTCTATAAAAAAGGAATTCAACAATTTGTTTATGCTTCTTGCCGGTGTTGCAACACTTGTTTTTATAGTTGTATCGCTTACAGGTCCGTGGTTATTCAGTCTGGTATTCGGCAGCAAGTGGGAAACTGCCGGAGAGTTTGCACGGATTCTGGCCTTGAGTTGTTCGTTGCAATTTCTGGTTTCATCATTCAGTATTTTATTGCCCGCATTGGGTCGTGTAAAAACTATTTCGGCCTGGCAGGCGCTTTACTTTTTTGCCATTTGTGCACTTTGGTTTTTTGGTGAAAATGAAATTCAATTCTTCCTCTATGCAAATCTTGCCATTGATGTTTTGCTCTATTCTGTTTACTTTGTTCTTATTCTTACTGCATTAAACCAATATGAAAAATCTGTTAGACAAAATACTGTATAAGTGGATTGATATATTTTGTAACCACCGTCATAATTTGTTGATGGTTTATTGCGTGGTCATGTTATTTCTCATGCTTGGTTTGATTTCCGACAGTGGCACACAATACATTTCTTACCTGCTTGTATATACTTCCGTTTTTTTACTCACTTATTTTTTATCCGAAAAATTATTTAATCAATCGGTCTTTTTAAATAGAATTATCTCTACTGTTATTTCGAAAATTGAAGTAAAAAAAGTAGAAATTTTTTCCATCGTTATTTTAATGGCAACAGTGCTTTTTATGGCGGTTCACTTCATTTACCTGGGTGGTGTTCCAACTATTCGCGCCTGGTTCAGCAACGATTCTTTCAAAATTTATGAGATACGAAAATCAGTAACCGCCGATTCTTCCGAACTGATAAATTATTTAAGCAGTTTTACATTAAAGGCAATAATCCCATTTCTGCTAATTTTTTTTTATCAAAAAGGAAATTGGAAAATATTTATTCCTGTATTTGTTGTCTCCTTGTTTTATTGTCTTTCATTGATTGCAAAAAGTTTTGTAGTCACCTCATTCATTCCTCTTTTGATTTTTTGTTTTTATAAGCGACATTTTTTTCGGTTTATTTTATTTGGGCTTATCATTTTTGGTGGATTAAATTTTCTGATGTTCATTGCAAATCCATCCCTTCGAAGTGGTGACACTAATACAAAAATTGTTTCGGACCGCATTATAGATAAAGGAGCTGGACTGGAAAGCAGCATGTCCAATCTGCTTGATCGCACTTTTTATATTCCTGGTAAAACCGTTTCTGGATGGTTCGAAACCATTCCTTCGCAAAAACCATTTCTCAATGGTTGTGGGTTTCGATTTATTGCACCAATAAAAAATTGTGAGTATCGCAATTATTCCTCTGAATTGTATGAACTCATGTATCCTGAATATGCTAAACTGGGTTATGCAGGTGAAGTAAATGTTGCAAGTTTTATGTATGATTATTCCAATTTCGGATGGATTGGAATCATTTATTCAGCAATTATTCTAGCATTGATTTTTGTCTTTATAAATTTTCTTTTCTTAGAAAATAATTTTATCAAACTCTGCATCAATATTTTTTATGTACTTATGTTGAGTTCCTCATCTTTTCTAACACTACTATTATCAGGTGGTTGGGCACTTATAATTATACTCTTTCTTATTTTCAGGAAAGGGTTTGTTAAAACGACAACCTAAATCGTTTGCTGGCTTTTGCATTCAAACTATTTCTTCTGCTATTTTCGCGCCCATCCAAATGTCAATTCGTATCTGCCATATTTCCACAGTACATTCAGTGAAGGATATTCGAATCTTCATTAAGGAATGTTTATCATTATCCGAGAATGGCTATGAAGTTTTTTATGTTGTAACAAATAATAAAAATGAAATCATTAATAATGTTCAAATAGTTGCGCTCTCTGAAACCAATTCAAGATTTATAAGAATATTTTTCAAACCTTTCAGCGCACTTATTAAAGCATTAAACACTAAATCATCACTCTATCATTTGCATGATCCTGAGTTAATGCCGATTGGTTGGTTATTGAGACTGTTTGGAAAAAAAGTGATTTATGATGCGCACGAAAATTTAGCAAAAGATATTATTGACAAACCTTGGATAAAACCCACTTTCCTTAGGAAATCAATTTCGATTCTTGCTCATACTGCTGAACAATTTTCATATTTAGTTTTGAACGGAATTATTGGGGCTACTGAAAATATTTATGAGCAATTTGGAAAGAGGAAATCAGTATTAATTAGAAACCTGCCTGTGCTTAGCTTGATTGAAAGTGCAGCCGCTTCTAAAATTGAAAAAGGAGATAAAATCATTCTCGTTTTTACTGGTGGATTAACAAGAATTCGTGGAATTGAAGAGATGTTGAGTGCGATGAAATTTCTTTCAAATGATTATGAATTGTGGATTGCCGGAACCTGGGATGAAGTTGATTTGCAAAAGGATTGTGCGAATAACGATGGTTGGCGAAAATGTAAATACTTCGGACAATTGGATCAGTTAACTGCTTATGGCTTAATGAAAATAGCTGATGCAGGAATGCTTACTTATCTGCCAGCGGCTAACCATTTAGAAGCAATGCCCAACAAACCATTTGAATACATGGCATGTTCACTGCCAATGGTTCTTTCTGATTTTTTATATTGGAAAAATTTGTTTGGCGATTCTGCGGTTTATGTAAATCCGAAATCTCCGCAATCAATTGCTGACGGGGTAATGAAAATATTTTCAGAAAACGGATTGAAAGAAAAAATGGCTGCAAACGCAAAGCGAATGATTGATAACAGTTTAAGTTGGGAGTCAGAAGAAAAAGTACTCATTAATTTCTATCACAAAATTCTGAACCAATAATATATGTGTGGAATTTTTGCTGCCGTCAGTTCTGAAAAAATTTTTGATGCTTCTGATTATAAAAAATTTTCAGGTGCAACCGAATTAGTCAGTTACCGTGGGCCCGATTCGCAAGGATTGCTTGCAATGGATTCTACAACATCACAAGCTGACAATAACCAGTTCAATATTTTTCTTGGGCATCGTCGCTTGTCCATTATTGATTTGAGTGCTGATGGAAATCAACCCATGCAGCGCGATGATTGCTACATCGTATTCAACGGCGAGATTTTTAATTATGTGGAGTTGCGCGATGAATTAAAAAAAATAGGACATCAATTTTCAACCGGAAGCGATACAGAAGTTATACTGCGCACCTACCAGCAATATGGCATGAAAGGTTTCACCAACTTCAATGGCATGTGGGCTTTTGTGTTGGTTGATTTGAAAAATCAGAAAGTGATTTGTTCGCGCGACCGGTTTTCTATTAAACCACTTTATTATTTACAGCAAAATGGTAACTGGTATTTCGGCAGTGAAATAAAACAACTGCTGCCTTTTTTATCTGAGAAAAAATTGCAAAAACAATTAGCCTATCAGTTTTTGCAACAGCAATTACAGGAACACACCAACGAAACTTTTTTTGAAGGAATAAAAAAAGCAGGTGCAAAACATTCGCTCATCATTGATTTAACAACCGGAAAGTTTAACGAAGAAAAATATTGGGATTATGAATTGAATGCAGCTGTAACGAATGAATCCGATGCAATTGAAAAATTCCATTCGCTGTTTGTTGACAGTGTGAAACTCCGCTTGCGCAGTGATGTAACGGTTGGTTCATTGTTAAGTGGTGGCTTGGATTCATCTGCCATCACGGTTTTGGCTGATTCTTTTCAACCCGGAAAGTTTGAATCATTTTCTGTTGTGAATGACAACAAAAAATTCAGCGAAGAAAATTTTGTTGATGAATTGGTAAAGCACAATCACATTCTCAATTCAAAATTGCGATTTCAGTCTTCACAAATTCCTGAACACATTGATAAAGTTTTATTTCATCAGGATGAACCATTCGGATCGTTCAGCATTGTAGCGCAGTACCTCATGTTTCAACAGATAAAAAATGAACATGACATCAAAGTGATTTTGTGCGGACAAGGTGGTGATGAAATTATGATGGGCTACCTCAAATATTTTTTCTTCAACCTTCAGAATTATAAACGAAACGGAAGGTGGGATTTGATTGCCAAGGAAATTCTTTCTTCTCTTATCAATCGCACCGTTCTCATGCAATTGGAGTGGAATCAAATGAAAAGATACCTGCCGGGTTTTGCCGGAAAGAAAAATGATTTTATTCTGCTCAATGGTGAAACAGAAAATGTATGGCAATTCCATTCCATTGTAGAACGGCAGCAAAAAGACATTGATTTATACAGTGTACCCGTGCTTACGCATTATGAAGACCGAAATTCCATGGCCGCTTCCATTGAATCGCGATTGCCTTTTCTCGATCATCGGTTGGTGAATTTTTTATTAAGCATTCCATTAAATATGAAAATGAAAAACGGATGGACAAAGTATATTCTTCGTAAATCGATGACTGAATTGCCAGATTCTATTCGTTGGAGAAGAGATAAAAAAGGATTTATCACACCCGAAGAAATATGGTTAAAGACGCAATTAACAGAAATGGTAAAAAATGAATTCACTCATTCGCTGCTTCACGAACAAGGGATAATTAACAAAGAAAAATTTCTGAATTACTACCAGGATTTCCTGAATGGAAAATCAAACACTGACTATTCATTAATTTTCCGCACATTCATTTTCGAAAAATGGATGAAACAACATTTCAATCACTAAGCAAATAATCTTTTGAAAAAAATAGTCACCATTATCGGAGCAAGACCACAATTTATAAAAGCGGCTGCTGTAAGCCGTGAACTGAAAAAACATTTAGCACTGAATGAAATTATTATTCACACCGGTCAGCACTTTGATGATAACATGAGCGAAATATTTTTTCGTGAAATGGAAATTCCAAAGCCTGCTTACAACTTAAACATCAACGGGCTTTCGCACGGCGCCATGACCGGGCAAATGCTGGAAGGAATCGAAAAGATTTTGTTGGAAGAAAAACCAGATTGGGTAATGGTGTATGGCGATACAAATTCAACACTTGCAGGAGCATTGGCTGCAAGTAAATTGCATATCAAAGTAGCGCATGTGGAAGCAGGATTGCGAAGTTTTAATTACAAAATGCCGGAAGAGATAAACCGAATTCTCACTGATAGAATGTCAACCATTCTTTTTGTTCCGACTGATACTGCAATAAAAAACCTGGAGGCAGAAGGATTCAAAAATTATCCGACACAGATTGTGAAGAATGGAGATGTAATGCAGGATGCTGCCCTATATTATGCAAAAACATCGGAGCAACAATCAAAAATTATTTCTTATCTCAACCTGAAAAAATTTGTTTTAGCCACTTTGCACAGAGAAGAAAACACAAATGACATAAATGTTTTGCAACGATTAATAAATGCATTGAATAAAATAAATGCTGAAATTCCGGTGGTGGTTCCGTTGCATCCACGCACAAAAAAAATTCTTGCGCAACATAATTTACAAGCGGAATTCAAAATCACCGACCCCGTTGGATATTTCGATATGATTGAATTATTAAAACACTGTTCGCTGGTAATGACCGACAGCGGAGGATTGCAGAAGGAAGCTTTCTTTTTTCAAAAACATTGCATCACGCTTCGCGAACAAACGGAGTGGGTGGAATTGGTTGAGAAGGGATTTGCATTGGTTGCAGGATCTGATGAATTGAAAATTCAAAATGCATTTGAATATTTCCGGAATAAAAAATCTGATTTCAACATTAATTTGTATGGAAATGGTAAGGCAAGTGCTGTTATTGTTGAAACATTATTGACAGCATGATTGAGCCGGTTGTATCAATTATTATTCCATGCAGAAATGAAAAAGATTACATCATTTCCTGTGTTCAGTCGGTATTGCACAATAATTATCCGCATGAAAAAATGGAAGTAATTGTTTGTGATGGAATGAGCGACGATGGAACCTATGAATTGCTGAAAAATTTTACTTATAAAAACCCCCAGTTGAAAATACTGTCGAATGAAAAACGAACCACTCCTTATGCTCTCAACCTTGGAATAAAGAATTCGACCGGTGATGTGATTATTATTCTAGGAGCGCATGCCGAAATGCATGGAAATTATTTACACACTTGCATATCTGTTTTAAATGAAAAACAAGAGGTGTGGTGCTGCGGCGGAGTTTTAAAAAATGAATCAAAGGATGAGACCGGCGAAATTATTTCGCTCGCCATGACCTCTCCTTTTGGAGTTGGAAGCGCGCACTTCAGAACCGGAGCCAGGGAAGGATATGTTGACACCGTTGCATTTGGTGCATATCGCAAGGAAGTTTTTTCATTGATTGGATTGTTCGACGAAGAGCTGACCCGCAATCAGGATGATGAATTCAATTACCGGTTAACCAAGGCAGGAAAAAAAATATGGCTTGCTACCGATACTTCCATAAAATACTTTGTGCGGGGCAGCTGGAAGAAATTATGGAGTCAGTATTTTCAATACGGTTACTGGAAAGTGTTTGTCAATCGTAAGCATAGAATGGTAACGACCATGCGGCAACTGATTCCGTTTTTGTTTGTGTTGTGTCTCATAGCCGGGTTTGTTCTGAGTTTTGTTTCTTATTATTTTTTGTGGTTCTACATAAGTTCGCTTGTCACCTATATTCTTTGTGCTCTCCTTGCAGCTTTTATTTTAAACAAGCAGAAGAAAAATATTTTTCAAATTGTTTTTGCATTTATTCTCCTTCATATTTCATATGGTTCAGGATATTTAAAAGGAGTAATTGATTTTTTATTGCTCCGGAAAAAATCTGCATCAAAACATGAATCTTTGAGCAGGTAACTTATAACTTCGAATTCACATTAGAGAAAAGTTAGGACAAAAACTTTGAGCTTTCGTGCCTTTGTGGAAATATGCAGTATCAGGTATTCCGCTTCAAAATAAAAAAATACGAATAAAAAAAACTGGTGAACACCACCCCATTCTGTACTTCAAAAACATCTTCTACTCCGCAATTCAAAGTAATCAAAAGCATAAACAAAAATCCAGACCAATATTTTTGATTGAACGATTTTATCAGCGGAAAAATCAGAAGCAGGAGCAAAACAGAAATTCCAATAATTCCATGCTTAGCAAAACTGTTCAGATATTGATTGTGAGGAATTACCCTTTCTTTCAGACAGGCTGATTTGCCTTCCACAAAATAATATCGTCTTAAATCCGGCCACACATCTCCTGTGCCAACTCCAAGCAACCAATTATTTTTAATTATTTCTGCAGTTGTTTTTAGGGCCGTGATTCTTAGCGCGGTAGATTCTTCATTAGTGTTTAGGTTATCTTTTGATGTTAATGCACGAATAGAATTTTCAATTCTAGTTCCAATTTCAGATTTATAAATGAGCCAGCTTAACAATACAGGAATTAAAAGGACAGTAACCCGAAACAGATTATTCTTTACTTTAATTAAACCAAATGAAATTGAAATCAATAAAATCAAAGAAAGCGCAATCAATCCGATTTTTGTAGATAGTAAAATCAGAAATAAAATAAACCAACCGGTGATAATTGATTTAAGTAAAATTCTTCCTTCTGAAAAATTTTTTTCAATTCCGATAATATCAAACAGCAAAACCATAATACAAACTGAAAAATGTATGGACATAAATCCAGGATGATAAAAATTTTGGGTGAGCTTACTGTAAAAAAGCATTTCCCAATCGCCTGTTGTTTCGTATCGATATATCCCTCTTGCCAATGTTACAATTGAAATGGTAAAACATCCGGCAATTAATGCAATCAGAATATTTCTTCCGTTTATTTTAAGCCGTTCATTATCAAAGGTCAGAAACAACAAAGGCAAAACAAACATGGATGCATTGCAGTTAATCAGATAAAATGCCCGGTCAAAATCTTCAGTATTAAAAAGCCATACAAACTGAATCAGAAACAACAATGTGTAAGTGATAAACAACGGATGAGTAAATGCCCTCTTAATTTTTGAAGAAATATTTCCATTCAATAACCATAGCACAGAAAGTAAAATAATAATAACAGTTCCGTAAAAATTTCCAAAGGGAAATGAAAATGCAAATGCAAGCAACAGATAATAAGTAAGCTTATCGTTTAATTCTTTTGAAAGAAGCATTTGTATTGAAAGTTGCCAAAAGTAAATGCTTACCATTCATCGAATTGAATATTTATGAACTAAAATTTTATTAAGCATTTTTGCGACCTGATAAAAAATATAAAATGATTCCGTTTTCACCGCCCCGAATTGATCAGAAAATTATTGACGAAGTTGTAGCCGCCTTACAATCAGGTTGGATTACCACTGGACCGCGAACAAAAAAATTTGAAAAACAAATTGCTGAATATGCAGGAGTGCAAAATGCACTTTGCCTGAATTCAGCAACTGCTGGTTTGGAAATTATCCTTCGCTGGTTTGGTGTGAAGGAAGGTGATGAAGTAATTCTTCCCGCTTATACTTATTCTGCCACCGCCAATGTAGTGATTCATTGCGGAGCAAAACCAATTCTGGTTGATGTAAATGCCATTGATTTTAATATTTCAATGCAACGAATTGCCGATGCCGTTACTCCACACACTAAAGTCATTATACCGGTTGACATTGGCGGTCTTCCATGCGATTATGATTCTATTATGAATCTGGCAAAAGGAAGCGCATCGATGTTTAAAGCCGAAAATGAAATTCAAAAAGGACTTGGACGAATTTTAGTTTTATGTGATACTGCGCACTCGATTGGTGCTTTTTATAATGGGAAAAAAGTGGGTTCAGATTCCGACGCAAGTGTATTCTCGTTTCACGCTGTGAAAAATTTAACTACCGCTGAAGGTGGAGCCGTGTGTTTGAATTTGCCTGCGCCATTCAGCAATGAAAAAATATATCAGGCGCTTTGTATAAAATCATTACATGGACAGAACAAAGATGCACTGGCGAAAATGCAGAAAGGAAGTTGGGAATATGATGTTGTGGAAGCAGGATATAAATGGAACATGCCCGATATTCTCGCTGCAATTGGATTGGTTGAACTCGAACGATACGATTCAGAAACTTTACCCCGGAGGAAAGAAATTTTTCACCAATACATCAATCACTTTTCTAAAAATGAATGGGCGCAATTGCCGGTTTTTAAAACGGATAATTCTGAAAGCTCTTATCATTTGTTTTTGCTTCGGGTAAAAAATATTTCTGAACAGCAACGAAATAAAATTATTCAATTGATAAGCGATAAAGATGTTTCGGTCAATGTCCATTTCAAGCCACTGCCGTTGTTGAGTTTTTATAAATCGCTTGGTTATAAAATGGAAGATTATCCGATTGCTTATGATAATTATGCAAGAGAAATTTCATTGCCTGTTTATTTCAATCTCTCAAGCGAGCAGGTCGATTTTGTTTCGAAAACTGTTATTGAATCAGTTGAACAGGTTTTAGCTGAAAAATAAAATGTTAAAGCGCAGTTTCGATTTTATAGTTTCACTTGTTGCGTTAATTATTCTCTCGCCATTGTTAATGGTCATTGCTTTGCTGGTAATTTTTGATTCGAAAGGAGGAACATTTTATATTCAAACAAGAGTTGGAAAAAATTTTATACCGTTCGGAATAATAAAATTCAGAACCATGAAACCTGATTCAGATAAGAAAGGATTGCTCACGGTGGGAAGAAGAGATTCAAGGGTTACAAAAATTGGTTTCTATCTGCGCAAGTATAAATTGGATGAGTTACCACAATTGCTGAATGTGCTGTTGGGCGATATGAGTTTTGTAGGACCACGGCCTGAAGTAAAAAAGTATGTTGATTTATATTCTGATGAACAGAAAAAAGTTTTGAATGTGCGGCCAGGTATTACTGATAATGCTTCGATACATTATTCGAATGAAAATGAAATTCTTTCAAAATATGATGATGCAGAAAAAGCATACATCGAAATTATTATGCTAGCTAAATTGAAAATGAATCTGGAATATTTATCTCACAGAAGTTTTGCGGGTGACTTAAAAATCATTTTGCGAACAGTATTTAAAACCTTGAAATAAAATTATTTCCAATGGAAGAAACCGATTTGATAAAGCAGAGATATGAACGGCGAAAAAGATTTGAATCGGCTGATGTGAAATCATTTGTTCATTTTGTGGTGAAGGAAAGAGAACAAGTGTATCAGCAAATTCTCAAAAGTCATTTCAATAACTTAGCGGAAATTGAAATGCTTGAAATTGGTGCCGGCAACGGAAGCAATTTGTTTATTTTTAATGAAGCCGGTATTCGATGGGAAAATATAACTGCAAACGAATTACTTGAAGACCGGGTTGCAGATTTGAAAAGGAATTGTCCGTTCGCACAAGTGATTCCCGGCGATGCTTTATTGATTGATGAAAATCAGAAATATGATTTGATTTTTCAATCCACTGTTTTCACTTCCATACTTGATGATGGATTTAAAAAACAATTAGCTGAAAAAATGTGGCGGCTGTTAAAACCCGGAGGAATTATTTTATGGTATGATTTCACTTTTAATAACCCGAACAATGCAGATGTAAAAAGAGTTGGCAGACAAGAAATTGAAAAATTATTTCCAGAAACAAAAAACAAATGGTTTAAAAAAGTAACTCTTGCCCCTCCAATCGGACGAAGAGTTGGAATTTTGTATCCATTGTTTAATGTGTTTTCGTTTTTAAGAACACACCTCATAGCTGTTATTAAAAAGTAGCAAGTGCAGAAAAAAATTGTTTTCATAAGGTTTTAAATATTTTTATCGGATAAATGAATTTGCAACAAATCAATCTTAAATCATTATGGACCCATTGGGCGGTGCTTGCTGTTGATTGTTTAATTGTCATTATCTCTCTTATTCTCGCTTATCAGTTGCGGTTTAATTTTTCATTGCCCGAGAATGAACAACCGTTAATTTTCAGAGCCGTAGTTTCACTATTTACTATACGATTTGTTTGCTTCTTGCTTTTTCGCACTTATGCAGGCATGATTCAATACACGAGTTCAGAAGATGCCCAACGAATATTTTTAACCATTAGTTTAGGTACAGCTTCACTTGGAATTTTAAATTTTATTGTTGTTCAGTTTCAGGAAAATTACCTGGTACCGTTTTCAATTCTGCTGATTGATTATTTCATCTCCATGTTTTTGTTGGCTGCATACCGCATTGCCGTAAAAACGATTTATGAAGAAGTGGTAAAATCGAAAAAACCGAAAGTGACAGTGATTATTTATGGAGCAGATTACAATGGTATAATTACAAAACGCACATTGGAACAAGACCGCAAAAAAAATTATGATGTAGTGGCTTTTATTGACAACAATCCTTCCATGCAAACAAAAAACCTGGAGGGTGTGAAGGTGTTGAACATTGATCGCGATCTGGATAAATTGCTGGCAACCGGCGAAGCTGATATGTTAATTATCAGTGACACTACCGTTCGAAAGGCAATAAAAAACAAAGTGATTGATTCTTGTTTAAAATATGATGTGAAAGTGCTTTCAGTTCCACAGGCATCAAAATGGATTAATGGAGAGTTAAGTGTAAATCAGATTCGGCAAGTGCGTATTGAAGATTTACTGGAGCGCGAACCAATTAAATTAGATAAAGAAATTATTGAATTGCAAACAAAAGGAAAACGAATTTTAGTAACCGGTGCAGCAGGTTCAATCGGGCAGGAAATTGTACGACAATTGGCGCAATACAATCCATCGTTGCTTATTTGTTTTGACCAGGCCGAAAGCCCGTTGCACGAATTGGATCTGGAACTGCAACACGATTTTCAGAAACTGAAATTTGAAATTGTGTTGGGTGATATTCGGGTGGAAGAACGACTGGAAAAAGTTTTTCGGTTATTGAAACCTGAATTGGTTTATCATGCAGCGGCATACAAACATGTACCGTTGATGGAAAATAATCCATCAGAATCAGTACTAACTAATGTGCTCGGAACAAAAAACTGCGCCGACCTTGCTGTTAAATATGGAGTTGAAGTTTTTGTACTCGTGAGTACCGACAAAGCTGTGAATCCGACCAATGTGATGGGAGCATCAAAGCGCATTGCTGAAATTTATGTGCAATCACTCAATAGAAAATTATTTTCTGAACACGGAGAAAAAGCAACGCACTTCATCACTACTCGTTTTGGAAATGTACTTGGCTCCAACGGTTCGGTGATTCCGCGCTTTCGTCAGCAGATAGAATCAGGTGGACCAATTACAGTTACTGACCCTGAGATTACGAGATTCTTTATGACTATACCTGAAGCGTGTCAGTTAGTGCTTGAAGCAGGTGCAATGGGAAAGGGTGGCGAGATTTTTATTTTCGATATGGGTGAGCCGGTGAAAATTATTGACCTCGCAAAAAAGATGATTCAACTGAGCGGATTGCAATTGGATAAAGACATCAAGATTGAAATATCAGGATTGCGACCGGGAGAAAAATTATACGAAGAACTTTTAGCGAATGCCGAGAACACCATTCCAACACACCACCCGAAAATATTAATTGCAAAAGTGCGTGAGTATGAATTTGAAGAAGCAAGCAATGAAGTTAAAATACTTATTTCTCTCTTCGACAAACAAAACAACAATGCCATCGTGAGCAAGATGAAACAAATTGTTCCAGAGTATATCAGCAACAATTCAATTTATGAAGAGTTGGATGTAAGGAATACAAAGTTGATTAGTTGATTAGTTATAAGTCATTTGAAATACAATTTCCAACAATAATTATTCCCCCGGCATTAACCGTTTCAATAAAATTCCTTCAATCAGTTCAGGTAAAAACTGCGGCTTCACGGTGCGCCAGTTGAGGTCTAAAAATTTTTCACCCATGTATAGATAATGTTCAAGATGCACGGTGCGCATTTCGTCAAACACATGCTTTCGGAAATTCACCGCTGCAATCCATCCGCCTTCATCCGAAATTTCTTCATACCATTCTTCGTAGTAGCAATCATCTGATGCATGAAAGTTCAATACATTTTCACCAATGAGCATGAAGCGGTTGATTTTATGTTCGAGCATTACATCAATCACTTCCCGTTTTAAAATCATAATGTCATTATGTATGGCATCATTCCATTCACCCATTAACTCAATCACTGCAAAATGATTGGCATAATCAACAAACAAAATTTTTACAAACAAGGTGGAAGAGCTTATATCGTCCCACTGCGGATGAATAAAATAATTATAAATAGTGTTTGTGAATTCAAATTCGCTGTAAGTTCTTTTATAAAACGGCGACAACTCATCTTCTTCAGCTGAGTAAATATCTTTCCAGTTATAAAAGGGTTCGATGTTGTGCAACTTATTTAAATTTCGGGGTACTTTGTTTCGGGTTTCGAGTTAATTCGTGTTGAGTTGTATTTCATTTTCAAATCTTCAAATTTCCAAATCTTCAAATTATTTCTTCCTCCTGTGTGCATCCATCACTTTGCGCACACTTCCGTATTCCAATAAAATTCCTCTTGCTCTTTTTAAATCCCATGCAAATTGTCGGCTCAGCATTTTTGATCCGCGTTCTATCAGTTTTTCGTTGGTGAGTTGCATGTCAACCATTTTATTGTCGAGTACTTTTCCCAACTGAATCATTACTGAAGTTGAAATCATATTCAGCACCAACTTTTGTGCGGTGCCTGCTTTCATTCTTGTGCTGCCGGTTACAAACTCAGGACCAACAACAACTTCTATTGTAAAATCTGCAGCGATTGCTAAAGGAGAACCTGCGTTGCAAGTAATACCTCCTGTTCCTATTCCTTCCTGCTTGCATTTTTCAATCGCTCCAATCACATAAGGAGTAGAACCAGAAGCAGTGATTCCAATTACTGTATCAAGTGCATTGATATTGTGTGTTTTTAAATCTTTCCATCCCTGTTCCACATCATCTTCAGCAAATTCCTGCGCTTTCCGTATTGCTGCATCGCCACCTGCAATTATGCCCACAACAATTCCCTGCTCCACTCCAAATGTTGGCGGGCACTCCGATGCATCCACAACTCCTAATCGTCCGCTTGTGCCGCTTCCGATATAAAATAATCTTCCACCTTCCTTCATTTTCGAAACAATGTGATTGACTAATGATTCTATCTGCGGAATTATTTTTTCAATGGCATCGGCAACCGTTTTGTCTTCGCGATTAATATTCGTGAGCAAATCATGAACACTCATGTGTTCGAGGTGATTGTAACGACTGTTTTCTTCTGTTGTTTTTTGCATAGCTGCGGTCAAAAGTAATTACTACCGTAGAAAGAATTTGCAACAAAGACACGAAGACACAAAGTTTTACAAATTATGAAGCTTAACTTCTTAGTGCCTTCGTGTCTTAGTGGCAAAACAAAAAATTTAATTCACTCCATGTTGTTGCTGATGAAAACCTTGTTTCAAGTAATCCTCACCCCTAACCCATCTCCGAAAAGGAGATGGGAACAGCCGCGAAATTTATTCACAGTAATTATTTTCTGAAGAGATAAAAATATTAATCTCCATGATTTCTGTGTCTCCGTGCGAAATTTTTTCACAACAATTTTTTTTCACTCCATATTGTTGCTGATGAAAACCTTGTTTCTTTGCTGCCAATGAAAGGAAATATTAAAATATGGATGCCGGTGTTGCTGGCGGTTGTTTTAGTCATGGGAATTCAAATGGGAATGCTGCTTTCCGGTGGCGATAAAATTTCATTCGGCGGAAAAGGAAAGCCAAGCACCATGGACGAAGCACTTGCTTATATCTCCGCCAAATATGTTGACACCGTGAATCTTGCTTCAATTAAACAAAAAGGAATTGAAGCTTTGTTGTTGCAACTCGACCCGCACTCTGTTTTTATTCCTTATAAAAAATTGATTGAAGTGAATCAGCAGATGAAGGGAAGCTTTGATGGAGTGGGAATAGAATTTTATGCTGTGTATGATACTGCCACTGTGGTGAATGTGATTCAAGGCGGTCCATCATCACAAGCGGGAATAAAAAAAGGCGATAAAATTGTGAGTGTAAACGATGTGAATGTTGCCGGAAAAAATTATGCGGATGATTCAATAAAAGGAAAACTGAAAGGCACAGGCGGAACAAAAGTAAAAGTGGGAATAAAGCGCAGAGGTTTGAATGAACTGAAATACTTCACTATAATCAGAGGGAAAATTCCATTATTGAGCGTTACAGCATCATATATGATAGATGCGGAAATCGGCTACATTAAAATTGAGCGGTTCAGCGAAACCACCGAAGACGAAATACACAGTGCCATGAACCGGCTGAAAGAATCGGGAATGAAAAAGCTCATTCTTGATTTGCGCGGTAATGGTGGTGGTGTGTTGGATATTGCCGTTGAAATTGCCGATGAATTTCTTGCCGAAAAAAAATTAGTGGTTTATACCGTTGGCCGCGTATATCCGAAAAAGGAATACTACACCCGCAAATCAGGTTTGTTTGAAACCGGCGAAATGTGTTTGTTGATTGATGAAGAAAGCGCATCGGCCAGCGAAATACTTGCAGGTGCCTTGCAGGATTACGACCGAGCTACCATAGTTGGCCGTCGCTCGTTTGGAAAAGGGCTCGTGCAGGAACAATATACTTTGAGCGACAGCAGCGGATTGCGATTAACTGTTGCGAGATATTATACTACTTCGGGGCGCAGCATTCAGAAATCGTATCACAACGGAACCGAAAATTATTATCACGAAATGATCAATCGCTATGGCAATGGCGAGCTCACTAATAAAGACAGCATAAAACTAACCGACACTACTAAGTACTATACTATATCGGGCCGTGTGGTTTATGGCGGCGGCGGCATAGTGCCCGATGTATTTGTAAGTGTGGATACCACATTGTTCGGCGCCTCTATTCCCGGTGTGAGTCAAACATTAATTCAACAGGTGGCTTACCAATTTGCCATTAATTATTCGCGGGTGTTTACAGCAAATGATGTCAAACAAATTGAACCGGTTTTAAAAATAAATTTCAGTGAGCTGAGTCCTGTTCAGAAAAAACAATTGCTGCTTACACTCTCCAGTTTATCCGCACGAATGCTTAAAGACGAAAACGAGTATTTCCGTTTTCTGAATAACATGGATAACGATGTGCTGAAGGCGGTGGATGTATTGAAGAAAGATTGATTGTTAAAATCAATTGATTATTCTGAAAAAAATAGTTTTGATTTTTCAATTCTATTGTTAAAAATTTTATGAATTTCTAAAGAAAAAAAATTTGTAGAATGATTCAAGTAATAAATCAATGAATTACTTCATTAATTATCATCGATTTTATTTTCATCATTGCTTACTTAAAAATGTCATTTATTTAAAACCAACTACTCTTTTTTCTCGAAGTACTACTTCGCGTTCTTAATCCAAGTGAACCCAGTAAACTTCGGGTGATTGCTCCTGCTATTGCAACTCCAACTGAACGGGTTACCGGACTTTTCATAATCGTTTCGAAAGTACTCTTCTCTGGTTTTTGTCCTGCTCGTGTTGTTGGAATAGGCGGTGTATCCTTCGCTGATTCATTTGCAACATCCTGCATTTTCTGCAGCAACATTTCATACGCACTTTCTCTGTCAACTATTTGACTGTACTTACTTACTAATTTTGATTTTGAGTTGGTGCCATTTATTTCTTCATCATTCAAAATTCCCATTCGTGATGATGGCGGGCACAACAATGTTGCAGTCAACATGGTTGGATTTCCTTTTTCATTCAATGCAGTAATAGCAGCTTCACCAATACCGAGTGAAGTAAGTAATTCATCCACCGCATAAAAATCAGTGAGCGGATAATTTTCAGAAATCTGCTTGATTGATTTTCTGTCGAGCGCTGTGAATGCGCGCAATGCATGTTGCACTTTCAATCCAAGCTGACTTAAAACTGCCTGTGGAATATCAGTTGGATTTTGCGTGCAGAAAATAATTCCAACTCCTTTCGAGCGAATGAGTTTAATGATGCTTTCAATCTGGTCGAGTAATTCGCCACTTGCTTCTTTAAAAATTAAATGTGCTTCATCAATAAATACAACCAGTTTCGGTGCTTCCAGATCTCCTTCTTCGGGGAATGTATTATATATCTCAGCAAGCAGGCATAACATGAATGTGCTGAACAGTTTTGGTTTATCCTGAATGTTTGTTAAGCGAACGATGCTGATAAATCCTTTTCCATTTTCATCTATGCGCAACAAATCATTTACATCAAAACTCATTTCACCAAAAAACAGATCGGCACCTTGCTGTTCCAGTTCAATAATTTTCCTGAGTATGGTTCCTGTTGAAGTTGTGGATACAGTGCCGTATAACGATTCCACTTCTTTTTTTCCTTCATCAGAAACATACTGCAACAGTTTTTTAAAATCTTTTAAATCGAGCAGCGGTAGTTTTTTATCATCTGCATACTTGAATAGCATGCTCACGATTCCGGTTTGTGTATCATTCAATCCAAGCATTTTTGAAAACAACACCGGACCAAATTCTGAAACTGTGGCACGAAGCCGCACTCCGTTTTCTTCATTCAGTGTCATCAGTTCAGTTGGGAAACCGGATGCAGAATAAGTGACACCGATTTTAGTTGCGCGCTCCTGAATTTTTTCGTTTGAAATTCCTGCTGCTGCAATTCCACTCAGGTCGCCTTTCACATCCATCATTAAAACAGGAACACTGTTGGCTGATAATCCCTCCGCTAAAAGTTGCAGCGTTTTTGTTTTTCCGGTTCCGGTTGCGCCGCTGATTAAACCGTGACGATTTAAAGTTTTGAGTGGAACTTTTACAAAGTTATTCGTCAGTACTTCACCATCTAAAATGGGAGCCCCCATTGTAACAGTTGCTCCGATGAAATTATAATCCGGATTAAATTTTTCGAGGAAGGATTTTTTTCTGTCTGCCATAAATATTTTTTATCGACGCAAACTTATTTCATCCACTCAATCACTATGGAATTGAGTTTCAACATTCCTTCAATCGTCAAATGAAGATTTTTGTTTAGAATTTCGAAATGTTTAGGGAATTCATAAGCCGAAATTTTTAGCTGCAATTCATCTGCATAATTTTTTCCGAAAACTGTTTCAATGTATTCCAATGAAATTCCTTTTGAAGTTCGCAGTCGTGTCATCAGGTATTCGTTGAATTTTTGTTCAACAGAAAGTTCTTCTTGCTCGAATAATAATTTTCCTTCCTTCATCGAATTCAGGTACTGAATATTATTGGCAACATTCCATTGCCGAGAAATTCCATTGTATGAATGTGCGGAGGAACCAATGCCCAGATAGGGTTTGTTTTCCCAGTAACTGCTGTTGTGTCTGCTGTGAAAATTTTTCAAACCATAATTTGAAATTTCATAATGCTCGAAATTATTTGCTGAAAGAAATTCATGCGCCATCAGAAATTCTTCTGAACTCACTTCATCTTTTTTCTCACTCACTTTTCCTTTCTTAATAAAATGATGAAGCGCAGTATTGTCTTCCACGGTTAAACAATAACACGAGAGATGTTGAATCGGAAGAGTAACAGCTAGCGCCAGATTTTTTTTCCAGTCGGATAAAGTTGAAGTGGGTATACCATAAATCAAATCAATGCTGATATTGTTGAAGCAGGCATTTGCTGCATTCGTTACTGCCTGCTTTGCTTGTTCAGCATTATGTGCACGATTCATCCATTTCAAATCTGGGTCTCGAAAACTTTGTATGCCAATGCTCAACCGGTTTATGCCTATTTTTTTCAGCATCAGTAATTTTTCCATTGATAAATCATCCGGATTTGCTTCCAAAGTGATTTCTGCATTTTCAGCAACAGAAAAAATTTTGTGAATACTGTTCATTAGCAAACTCAGTTCTTCTTCACTCAGAATAGAAGGAGTTCCTCCACCGAAATAAATAGTGTTGAGTGTTCGTTCCGTTAAATAATTTTTCCGCTGTTCAATTTCATTCGCCAACTGCTGAATGATTTCGTCTCGATAATATTGAGTGGTGGTAAAATGAAAATCGCAGTAGTGACAAGCTTTCTTGCAAAACGGAATGTGAACATAAATACCTGCCATAGATTTGTTGTCCGATTAATTTTGAAAAAAAACTTTTAAATCTTGAGAGCCGCGCTCACTGCCATTTTTATTTTCTGTTTTTCTTTTCTTCATGCGCAGCCGTTATTTCATTTTAAAGTAATTGCTTCCGACAAAGATACTGCTGCACTTCACAAACTCATTAATTATCGCAATACGCTGAGCGATTCTGTTACTGCGAAAAGGGAATTGGTTGCTGTTTTTAATCAGTTGTATGAAAAAGGTTTTTTGCTTTCAGAGCTTGACAGCTTGCAAATTGATTCTACTCATCTCGTTGCTTATATAAAATTAAATAAGCAAGTGGAGTGGGCTTTTCTTTCAAAAGGAAATGTGAGTGAAGATTTAATGAACCGCATTAATCTGAAAACAAATTCGTTCACCGAAAAAAATTTCTACTACAAGGAAATAAAATCCATTGAAGAAAAACTGGTGACTTACTGCGAGAACAATGGATTTCCGTTTGCGAAAGTCTGGCTCAACAGCATTGTGTGGAAAGAAAACCTTCTGAGTGCCTCGCTGATGATTGACAAAGGAAAACTGATTACGATTGACAGTATTAAAATAGATGGCGATGTGAAAATTGCCAACGCCTACTTGTATGGTTACCTTGGAATAAGACCCGGAGATTTATACAACGAAAGTCTGATTCAAGAAATTAATAAACAAGTGGATGAAATTCCGTTTGTGCAACAGGAGAGTGCTGCGAAAATTATTTTCAACGATGATAAAGCAAGCATCATTCTTCAACTAAAAAACAGAAATGCAAGCAAGTTCGATTTAGTGATTGGGGTGCTGCCGAACAATCGTGTTTCGGGAAAAGTAATTGTTACTGGTCAGGGTTCGTTGGATATGTGGAATGAGTTGGGTCGCGGTGAACGACTGACTTTGAGTTTAGATAAACTGCAACCGCGCAGTACTGAATTCAAATCTGCTTTGCAATATCCATATCTGTTACAGCAACCATTCGGTGTGAATCTCGGATTTGAAATAAACAAGAATGATACTTTTTACATTGATGTGAAAAAAGAAATCGGCTTGCAATATTTATTCAGCGGAAGAAATTACATAAAGGGTTTTGTGCGCAACACTTCGTCGTCATTATTGTCAGTTGATACTTTTGAAATAAAACAATCGCAAACCCTTCCGTCGCAAATTGATTTGTCGGTTACATATTATGGATTGGAAGCGGCTTATGAAAAATTAGATTTCAGATTGAGTCCGCGCAAGGGTTGGTACATGTTTGCATCAGCCGCCGTCGGAAACAGAAAAGTGATTCGTAATCCTGCCATCACACAACTTACAGATTTGAATGAACCCGATTTTAATTTCAGTTCGCTGTACGATTCTCTACCTAAAAAATCATTACGATATGAATTATTAGCGAAGGCAGATAAGTACACTTCCATTTCGCGCACGCAGGTTTTGAAATTATCTTTTCAAACCAAGTCGCTGATTGCGCCTGATATTTTCCGGAATGAATTGTATCGAATTGGTGGCAACAATTTTTTGCGTGGTTTCGATGAGCAATCGGTTTATGCTTCGTGGTACAATGTGTTTACAGCTGAGTATCGTTACCTGATTCAGCGTACATCATACCTGTTTTTATTTGCCGACTTTGCATACATCGAACATCAGTTGCCAAATAATTTTTATACTGATTGGCCGAAAGGTGTTGGAGCCGGTTTGACATTTCAAATAAAGGCAGGCATCTTTGGTGTCAGTTATGCAGTGGGAAGCGAAAGAGGAAATCCATTACAATTGCGTTCAGCAAAAATTCATTTCGGCTACATCAATGAATTCTGAAAATCAAGCCCATCCTCTAACTCCTTCCCAAAAGGAAGGAGAACAGTCGCGAAAGTTTTTTTCTTTGAAATATTATTTTTTCAGTTTTCTTTTAATTGCATCTGTCAC
The DNA here is from genome assembly GCA_945903305.1 of Chitinophaga pinensis. GTDB lineage: Bacteria > Bacteroidota > Bacteroidia > Chitinophagales > UBA10324 > UBA10324. Next base: position 13,337 of record CAMDOA010000003.1, on the reverse strand, counting down.
ACTGAGCTTGTTGAAGTGCTTTGCTCAAGCTGATTCAGTAAATCATCAAACAAATAATTCTGCATCAGTTGTGCATCACGAATCAATTCAGCAAAATCATTTTCTGAATTTTGTTATCCCAACTGTTACGGACAATTCAATTAAGCCAAAAGATAAATGGAAATTTATTTCACCTGAGAAAGTTTTGGAAAAAAATTCGTTGCCTGCAAATAATGAAGTAATAGTCCGAAAACGAAATGATGAATGGAAATCGTGGATGTTTTATTTGTTGCTGGCGCTTGCAGTTTTTCTGGTTTTTATGCGCGTGAGTTATGCTCGCGAGTTCAGCGAAGTGTTTCAGATTTTTAAACCACTAGGAATTAACCAGCAAATTTTCCGCGACAATTTTGGAATCATCCGGCTCGGTGCTTTTCTGCTGAGTTTAAATTCTGCCATAACGATCGGAGTGTTTCTTTTTTTAGTGGCGCTGTATTTTCATTTAATTCCGCCTTACTGGTGGTTGTTATGTGTGTCGCTGATAATTGCCGGTGCCATTTTAATCACGCGCTTTGGTGTGTTGAAAATCGCCGGAAGTTTATTTCCGTTTCGGAAAGAAATTAATTTTTATCAATTCAACGAAGTGCAACTGAATCGTGTAACCGGCATTGTGCTTTTGCCCATGCTTTTCTTCATTGTGTTTGCGCCGGAAATGGTGAGCAAGGTGGTGTTGTTTGCAAGTATCACTTTAGTAATTGCAATTATTTTGTTCCGGTACATTCGCGGATTCAGCATCGGCGGCGATTATTTCGCCAGGCATAAGTTTCACTTTCTCGTTTATATTTGCACCCTCGAAATAGCGCCCCTCGTGGTTTTTGTAAAGTTGGTGAAGGAGTGGACGAAAGGATTGTAACTGATTGTGAAAAAAATTTTGAATGAAGTTGACAAAAACGAAGAAGCAAATAAAGAAAGTCACCAATTCAATTTCCAAGGCGGCTACACATTTAAAAAAAACATTTTCTAAAAAAGGTTCTAATTCTATTGACCCTAAAAAAATTTTTGAGACAGCGGCACCTTTTATTCCCCCGCGACCAATAAAAACTATTTTAATTTCTCAGGCAAAACCGGAGAACGATAAAAACCCGTACAACGAGTTGTGCCGGAAGTATAAAGTTGAAATTGAATTTAAACCCTTTATTCATTTAGTCGGAATTGAAAACAGAGAATTTCGTCGGTATAAAATAAATCCGCTGAGTTTCCAATCTGTAATTTTTACCAGCAGAAATATCATTGATCACTATTTCAGTTTGTGTGAGAGTTTGCGAATACGCATGCCCGACGAAACAAAGTATTATTGCATGACAGAATCAGTGGCCCTGTACTTACAGAAATATATTTTGTATCGCAAACGCAAAGTGTTTTATGGCGATGGATCAATTCCTAATTTTTTCAAGGTAGTGCTACATCACAGAAATGAAGGTGAAAAATTTTTGGTGCCATGCGCTGATATTCATAAATCTGATATACCAGATTTTTTGAAGAAGAGTAATATTGATTTTGCTGAAGCTGTAATTCTGAATACTGTACCGGTGGAATTAAAGAAAAAGGATTTGGATTTTGATGCACTTATATTTTTCGGACCAATGAGTATAAATTCTTTGAAGCATAATTTTCCCGATTACAAACAAAAAAATCAGGTGATTGGCGGTTTTGGTCCACTTACTTTAAAGGCAATTGAAGATGCAAGTTTGCGCTGCGAAATTATTGCTCCTTCTCCTGAATCTCCTTCTATGATTATGGCCATAGAAAAATATATTCTTGCTTCAAAAAAGAAGAAATAAAAATATCATTTCGTTTGAAGTATTAAATTGTTTCTTCGCACGATGGAAACAGTTGAAAAAAAATTCACCAATCAACTTATTAATGAAAACAGTCCGTACTTGTTGCAGCATGCGCACAATCCGGTCAACTGGTTTCCGTGGAGTACTGATGCAATAGAGAAATCTCGAAAAGAAAACAAACCGATTTTAGTCAGCATTGGTTACGCAGCATGTCATTGGTGTCATGTAATGGAACATGAATCTTTTGAGAATGAAGAAGTGGCAATGTTCATGAATGAAAATTTCATCAACATAAAGATTGACCGTGAAGAGCGACCTGACCTCGACCATATTTATATGGAAGCCGTTCAGATTATGAGTGGAAGCGGTGGATGGCCGCTGAATGTTTTCCTCACTCCGGAATTAAAACCATTTTATGGCGGAACTTATTTCCCACCGAAACCTGCATACAATCGTCCTGGTTGGATTCAGATCTTAAGTGGAATTACTCAGGCATGGAGTGAACGGAAAAATGAAATCATCAGTCAGTCAAATGATTTAACTGAAATGATTCAGGGAAGAAATGACTTGTTGAAAAAGTATCAGACAAAAAATTCCGAAGAAAAAATTTCAAAAACTGCTTTCGAAAATCTCAAAAATCAGTTTGATCAAATTGAAGGAGGAATTGGTGGTGCACCGAAATTTCCTTCCACTTTCAGTTTGAATTTTCTGATGCACTATTATTTTTTTACAAAGGATGAAAGCGCATTGAATCATGTTCGCTTATCGTTGGATAAAATGATGCGCGGTGGAATTTATGATCAGGTTGGAGGTGGCTTTTCAAGATATTCAACAGATAATAAATGGTTGGTTCCTCATTTTGAAAAAATGTTGTACGATAATGCGTTGCTGGTTTCAACTTATTCTGATGCCTACAAACTCACGCACAATAAAAATTATTTAAAAGTGGTTGATGAAACGCTGGAATTTGTCAATCGCGAATTAAAAAGTCCTGCCGGAGGGTTTTATTCCAGTTTAGATGCAGATTCAGAAGGAGTCGAGGGTAAATTTTATGTTTGGGATAGGAAAGAAATAGAAAATTGCTTGCAGGAAGACTCAGTAATTTTTTGTGAATACTATAATGTGAGTGAAGAAGGGAATTGGGAAGAAAAAAATATTCTGAATTGTACAGAAAGCGTTGATTCATTTTCGAATAGAAAAAATGTTGGTGTAACAGAATTAGAAAAACTGATTTCAGTTTGCAAGAACAAATTGTTGAGCGAACGGGCAAAAAGAATTCGTCCGGCATTAGATGATAAAATTATTTTGAGCTGGAATGCAATGATGATTTCTGCCTTTGCAAATGCAGCTAAGGCAACCGGCAATAAAGAATATTCAGAAACCGCAATTGCGCAGCTCATATTTCTGTTTGAAAAATTTAAAGATGAAAAACAAAGTGGTGCATTTCATCATAACTATAAAAACGGTATCGCAGCGAATCCTGCCTTTCTCGATGATTATTCTACATTGATAAAAGCATGCATTGATGTTTATGAATTAAGTTTTAAAATTGAGTGGCTTGAACAGGCAAAAACACTGGCACAATATGTTGTCGAACATTTTACTGATAAAGCAGAACCGCTTTTCTTTTACACACCCGAATGGCAAAACGATGTGGTGGTTCGGAAGAAGGAATATTTTGATAATGCGACTCCATCCGGAAATTCAATGATGGCAGAAAACCTCTACCGATTAGGTGTAATTTTCAATAAATCTGAGTGGAGAGAAATTGCAATAAATATGTATTCAAAAATCAAAAATATCTCCATTCAATTTTCTTCATCCTTCGGTAATTGGTTGTTGATGTTAAATGCTTTTGATTTTGGATTCATTGAAATGGTAATTTCCGGGCAGAAATCCATACTCAATTCACAACAGCTGAATAAGAATTTTCTTCCGATAAATATTCTTATTGCCTCAGAAAAAAATCTAACAGCCGTTTCTTTATTGAACGACAAACAATTTTCTGATACGCCTGTTTTCTATTTATGCAGAAATTATTCGTGCGAACAACCGGTTAATTCGGTTGAACAATTATTGAAAAAATTAAATGCATTTGCAATTCAGACCTAATAGATTATTTTTATTTTTCTGAACACAATAATGAAGGACAAAAAAATTTTACTTCAGCTAATTATATTTATTTTCTGTAGCTCAGAATTTTCTTTTGCTCAACAACTTCCCCAATTTGCTTATGGCTCTTTGAACCCAGAATTTTATAATCCGGCCGTTTCCGGAATTACAAAATCCATAAATGCTTCAGCAATCGGAAGAACCCAATGGTTGAATATTACAGGTCATCCAACTGCACAGGCGCTATCGTTCAGTTCATATATTCCAAATCTTCATGGAGGGTTGGGATTATTAATACTTAATAGTCAACAAGGGGTACAAAAAAATACATATGCAATGGTTGGTTATTCATTTATCGCTGGGAATAAAAATCATCGTTTTGGTTTTGGCGTTCGTGGTGGAATTATTCAATCCACAATTGATGGTGCAAAGTTGCTTGCGCCAGATGGATTTTATTCTGGTTCCATCATTAGCCATAATGACGGCCTTCTTCCCCTGAATTCCGTTTCAGCAATCGCGCCTGAATTTTCAACCGGAATATTTTATCTTAATAAAATTATGAATGTTGGAATAACCGGGTCTCACTTATTAAACCCAACATTAAAATATTCCTCCAATTCCGGAAAACTATCTGTTGATGAAGTGAGAAATATTTCTGGCAGTATTTCATTTCTAATAAATAGAGAAAAAACAATAAGTATAAAGCCGGCTGCTTTTTTAAAATATAATTTCAATGAGTTTCAAAGCGAAGGGTCTATAATGTTAGGCTATAAAAAATCAGGATGGATTGGTGTAGGATACAGAGGTATGAGTTCAAAAAATCCGGATGCATTAATTGGATTTCTGGGAATAAATCTTTCTCCGGATTTTAAAATTGGATATGCTTATGAGTATTCCATTTCAAAATTATCATCTGCGAATGATGGAAGTCACGAGTTAATGCTTCATTATTCTGTTAGTTTAACCAAGCCGGCTAAGCCTGAAAAAATAATTTTCACCCCAAGATTTTAAAATAATGTCACAGATTTGTAACCTTTTGTTTGAATCCTTCGTTAAAATGCGTCTGACTCAAAAAGTACCCTTCAAAAAAATTGATTTGGTTAGATAGATGAAATAATTATTTTTACCCACCCATAAATAACTTTCTATAGTAACAACCTCTACTCGCTAAGTGATTAAACCACGAACCATGATCAAGATTTCAAGGTATTTTCTAATAGGGTTAGTGTGCCTACTTGCTGCTTGCAACGGCGGGTACAATGGGCAACTGCTCGGTTCCCTCGACCGGCCTGAATGGAATACGATAGTTCCTTACGGAATGATTTACATTCCATCCGGTACTTTACACATCGGCCAAAGTGACCAAGACATTAATAATGCCTTGATACAAAAACCTAAATCCATATCCATTCAAGGATTCTTTATGGATGAGACCGAAATCTCCAATAATGAATATCGTCAGTTTGTTGAATTTGTTAGAGATTCAATTGCTCACAAAATATTAGGAGGCGATTATTTAATTGATGACAATGCAGTTAACTGGAGAGAACAAATTGATTGGGAAGACGAAGAAATACAAGATCAACTTTCATCTTTATATACGCCTGAAAATCAGCGAATTCTTGGAAGAAAGGAAATCAATACAAAAATGCTCAACTATGTTTATTATTGGGTAGATTTTAAAACAGCAGCAAAAGAAGAAAATAGAACTTCGGGTTCAAATCCTCACAATCTTGATTTTGATAGAAGCACAGTTATTATGTCTGAAAATGTAAATGTATATCCTGATACATTGTGTTGGGTTCACGATTTTACTTATTCATATAATGAGCCTATGACCAGAAATTATTTTTGGCACCCAGCATTTGATAATTACCCAGTAGTTGGCGTTGATTGGAAGCAGGCAACTGCATTTTCAAAATGGCGTACTCGTTTTTGGAATGATTACCGAACAGAATTAGGCGATGTAATAAATGATGAGTTCAGACTTCCTTATGAATCTGAATGGGAGTATGCTGCAAGAGGCGGGCGGGATATTTCTCCTTATCCTTGGGGGGGGCCGTATATGCGAAATAAAAAAGGATGTATACTCGCAAACTTTAAACCTGGTCGCGGTAATTACCCTGATGATGGTGGTTTTTACACAGTAAAAGTTGATGCTTATTTCCCAAATGATTACGGTCTTTATAATATGGCAGGAAATGTTTCAGAATGGACTTCAACTGCATTTTATGAAAATTCGTATTCTTTTGTATGGGATTTAAACCCGGATATTCAATATAACACTCAAAATTCTGATGCAATAACTTTAAAAAGAAAAGTTATCAGAGGTGGATCTTGGAAAGACATTGCATACTATTGCCAGACTGGAGTTCGAAATTATGAATATCAGGATTCCGGTAAAGCATATGTTGGATTCCGAAACACTTTAACATTCTTAGGTCGATCAATAAATGATTAATGATTAACAACTGTTATACATTAAATTATTTATAAAAATTTAATCTGCCTTGTTTTGAATTAATTAAACCAAATTAAAAACAAATTATAAAATAAACACATTTAAACAATGAATAAACTCGCTCATTTTTTCGAGACTGAAAAAGGTAAAAGAATTAAGAATCTTATTATCGGATTAGGTGCAGCCATTGTACTTATGGGTGCTCTTTTTAAATTACAGCATTGGGCTTTTGCCAGTGAGATGCTAATTGTTGGTATGTGTACCGAAGCTTTTATTTTTGCATTGTTAGGAATATTGCCTCCCCACAAAGATTATTATTGGGAAAAAATTTATCCGGAAATTGATTTAGCACCTGATGAAGAAGAGTTAATAAAAGAGCATGATAAAGCTACTCATGGTACTTTAACTCAACAATTTGATAATTTATTAGAAACAGCCAATGTTGATCAAGAACTTATTCGTCGATTAGGTGATAACCTTAATAAATTAGGCGAAAACCTTTCAAAATTGTCAGAGGTTAGTGATGCTGCATCTGCTACCGGAGAATATACTGCAAAAACCAAAGAAGCATCAGCCGCATTATCAGAAATGAAAAAGGCATATAACGAAGCAACAAATGCTGCAGAATTGCTTGCTTCAGGTGCAGATGAAACCAAGAAATATCATGAACAAGTTCAACAAGTTTCAAAAAATCTTGCACAATTGAATGCTATTTACGAATTGGAACTTCAAGATACCAACAGTCATTTGAAAACTATGAATAAATTTTATGGTACACTTTCAAGTGCCATTGAAAATTTAAATGATTCAGTTGAAGATACTAAAAAATATAAAACTGAAATGAATGGATTGGCAAAAAACCTTGGTCATTTGAACTCTATATATGGTAACATGCTTTCAGCAATGCAAATTGGTGGAGCAAGCGGTCGATAGAATAATTTTTGAACCAAATATTAATAAAACAAAACACACTTAAAGATAATGTCAATTCCAAAGGAACCCAGGCAGATGATGATCAACATGATGTATCTTGTGTTGACTGCCCTGCTCGCGATGAATGTGTCTGCAGAAATCCTGAATGCCTTTCATGTTGTAAATCAGGGTATTAATAATTCTAATATATCGGTAGACTCGAAAAATGAAAAGTCAATGAAATTTTTTGCTGATCAATTAGAAATTCAAAAAGAAAAAGCAAAACCTTATTATGATAAAGCTGCACTCTCAAAAAAATATGTGGATGATTTATGTATTTTGATTACCGGAATTATGGATGAAGTAGTTGAAGGTAGTGGAGGATGGATTGATAAAAACGAGCAAGTACAAATGAAAGGTTGGAAACCTGAATTGGGGAAGTTAAGCGATGATAAAAACTTAGATGTTTCGACACGACTAATGCTCGAGGAAGGAAAAAAAGCTGAAATTTTGAAGAAAGCCATTATCGACACAAGAACAAAACTTTTAGCATTAATTGAAGATCCAGAAGCGAAAAAGAATTTTGAGAGTCAAATGCCTTTAAGTATTATGGAAAATATTAAAGGACAGGAAGGTGAGGTTAAAACCTGGGAAGAGGCAAACTTTCATATGGTTCCAACAATTGCTTGTATGACGCTTTTAAATAAATTTAAAAACGATGCTAAAAATTCTGAGGCACAGGTAATTGATTATTTATTAAGTCGAATTAATGCTTTGGATTTTAAAGTTGATAGAATGACTGCTAAAGTAATTGCACCATCAAGTTATATCATGTCGGGTCAGGAGTATAAGGCAGATATTTTTGTGGCTGCCTATAATTCAACTGCTGATCCAACAATTATTATTGGCCCGCTTAACAGCAATGCGGTAAAGGATGGTGACTCTTACAAAGAAACTAAAGTAAATCCTGTGTCTGGTGGCGGCGAAAAATTGGAAATTGAATTGGGAATGGGAAAATATAAAAGAACCGCAAGTGGTGAAGGAGAGCAAAAATATTCAGGTGCAGTAATGATAACCGGTCCCGACGGAACTCCGGTATATTACCCATTTGAATCAGTTTATACAACAGCTAAAGGGTCTTGCGTAATTGCACCCGATAATTTGAATTTAATTTATGCAGGTATTCCAAATCCTTTTTCTATTTCGGTTCCGGGATTTTCTGCAGATAAATTAACAGCTTCAGCATCTGCTGGTTCATTTACAGGCAGCAAGGGAAAATACATTGCCAACATGCCTGCAAGCATGGTTAATACAAAGGTGAAAATCACGGTTACAGTGAAAGATCAGGATAAAACCACTACGGTGGGTGCTTCAGAATTTGTGATTAAGCGGATTCCGGATCCAGTTGCACAAATTGGCGGTAAATCTGAAGGTGATATGAAAACGGGTGAAATTAGAGCAGTTCCAGGTATCGGGGCTGTGTTAAAAGATTTCTATTTTGAAGGAGTTCGTTTTGATGTTGTTGCATTTGAGTGTGTATTTATTGCAAAAAGACAAGATGCTAAAATTTCGCCAATGACAGGAGCGAAATTTTCCGGAGCAGTTTCAGATTACCTGAAAATTTGTAAACCCGGTGATCAATTCATTTTCAGAAAAATTCGTGCGAAAGGCCCTGATGGTACTGTTCGTTCCATCAATAGTATTCCAATTGAAATTCGTTAGTTTTTAATTCTCATTAAATTAATCAGTCATGAAAAAAATAACATCGTTATTAATTGTTTTGACTTTAGGTTTTACTTTTTGCAATGCATCTTTTGCACAAGGAACCACCGAAGAACAAGCACCTCGTGATCGAATTTATGGCCGTGTTTCTCCGTCAGAAAGAGAAATCATTCCGTACGATCATATTCGTGAATCTGATGTTTTTATGGAGAAGAGAATATGGAGAGTGATTGATTCAAGAGAAAAAATTAATTTGCCTTTTAAATATGAAGGTATTGACTGGAAAGACATGAAACCGTTAATCACCATTTTTAATGATGCGATTAAAGAAGGGGCTGTTGTTTATGACGATGAGTATTTTAAAATTCCATTAACTGTTGAAGCCTTTAATAAGAAGACAGGAAGTATAGATACCATTGCCCAATATGATATTGATGGAAATTACACGAAGGATACTATTGTGCAAAATGAATTTGATCCGAACTCGGTAAAAAAATTCAGAGTAAAAGAAGATTGGTTTTTTGATAAAGAAACCTCTACTCTTCAAGTGCGAATTCTTGGAATAGCCCCGATATATACAGACCCTGATGCAGGCGAATTACCTTTATACTGGGTTTACTATCCTGATTTCAGAAAAATATTAGTTAAGCAAGATTGTTTTAATCCAAAGAACGATGCGATTCGTTTTAGTTGGGACGATATTTTTGAAGGAAGATTATTTGGGAGTTATATAATTAAGGAATCAAATGTGCTTGACAGACGAATTCAAGATTACAAGACCGGCGTTGATGCATTAATGGAAGCCGAAAAAATTAAACAGGAAATGTTCGAATGGGAACATGACCTTTGGTCGTTGTAAAGAATAACTTACTACTCAGTTAATAAAAAAACGCTCCGAAATTTTTTCCGGAGCGTTTTGGTATTATTCATTCACCAAATCATTCTTGGGTTGAAGTTGAGCCATCACCAATGCCGCTTTCGATTTTCCTATCAGTTTTATAATTTCTGCTTCGCCTGCCTGTTTTATTTTTTCGATGGAGTGAAAGTGTTTCAGCAATTTTTCTGTAGTTGCTTTTCCAATTCCGGGAATTTCAAGCAGCCCTGATTTAATGGTTCCCTTACTCCGCTTCAATCTATGAAAAGTGATAGCGAACCGATGTGCTTCATTGCGGATTTGCTGTATGAGTTTTAAGCTTTCCGATTTTTTATTGATGTACAACGGCAATGAATCATCAGGGAAATAAATTTCTTCCAATCGTTTTGCAATTCCACATACCGCCATTTTGCCTTTTAATCCTAATTTTTCAATGCTGGTTACCGCGGCGCTTAGTTGTCCTTTTCCACCATCAACTATTACTAATTGAGGCAACGATTGATTTTCATCCAGCATTCTTTTATATCGGCGAAAAACAATTTCTTCCATTGATGCAAAATCATCGGGGCCTTCCACGGTTTTGATATTGAAATGGCGGTAATCTTTTTTTGCCGCTTTGGCATTTTTAAATACCACCAGCGAGGCTACCGGATAACTTCCCTGAAAATTTGAATTATCAAAGCACTCAATGTGCACGGGCAATTCCTTCATTCTGAAATCTTCTTTCAATTGTTTTAAAATCCGCTCGGCGGGTGATGATTTGCCGGATGAATTAAGCGCCAGATTCAGTTTGTAATACGATACATTTTTTTCTGAAAGTTCAAGCAGTTTTTTCTTATCGCCAATCTGCGGAATGGTGATTTTTATTTTGTCATTTGGAGATGGAATTAAAAAGGGGACTATAATTTCTTGGCTTTCGCTGTTGAACTGTTCGCGCAGTTCTGTTACAGCCAATTGCAATAAGTCTTCTTTTTCTTCTTCAATCTTTTTGTGCAATTCTATTGTTTTGGATTGAATGACCGAGCCATTTACCACCTTCATGTAATTGACATAGGCGGTGGACTCATCTTCTACAAAAGCAAAAACATCTACATTATTAATATCAGTATTTACTACTGTGCTGTTGCTTTGATAATTTTTAAGCAAATCAATTTTTAGCTTTATACTATTCGCTTTTTCGAATTCGTAGCTTTCAGAAAGCACTTGCATTTCATCATTCAAAAAATCATTTACCGGTTTCAGGTGTCCCTTTAAAAGATTCCGGATTTGTTGTATGCTTTGGTTGTAATCATTTTCGGTTTGTAAACTTTCGCAGGGGCCTTTACAATTGCCAATGTGGTATTCGAGGCACACCTTAAATTTTTTCTGCTCAATATTTTTTGGCAAAAGACTTAACGAACAAGTGCGTAGCTGGAACAACATTTTAATCGTATCGATCAGCACATGCACGCGACCCATTGATGTATAGGGACCAAAATATTCGGATCCATCTTTTATAACCTTGCGGGTGATGAATATGCGCGGAAAGTTTTCTTTTTTTATGCAGATGAACGGATAGGTTTTTCCATCTTTCAATAACACATTGTAGCGCGGTTGAAATGCTTTAATCAGGTTATTCTCGAGCAGCAACGCATCATGCTCGGTATTCACAATGGTGAATTCCACTGATGCCGCAGTTTTTACCATCACGGTGGTTTTGTTGGCCTCGTGCTCGCGATTGAAGTAAGAGCTCAGGCGCTTCTTAATATTTTTTGCCTTGCCCACATAAATGAGTTTGCCTTCCCTGTCGCGGAATTTATAAATGCCGGGTTCGGCGGGCAGGGTAGGTAGCAGTAGCTTGAAATCGAGGTCGGTCATTGGGCGGCAACAAAAATATAATAAGCCGGTGTGGTTTGCTTATGGAGCGCAACTAAAGTCAGGTTCCCCCCGCACCGTGTCCTCGCACTGCTCATTCCCTGGCTTGGGAGAGACACGGCGGTGGGTAATTTTTTAATCATCAAATATTTAAAGATGCCATCGCTCCAAGCGATGGCATCTTTTTTTTGTACTGCTCATTCCCTGGATCGGGAGATACACGGCGGTGGTTAAAAAAATAATCAGCCCTTATCATTAATATTAAAACCAATACTTAAATTTGAATTCAATAAATAATTACTGAAATGAATAATGAAGACAGATTGATAGAAGTGAAGAGTGAACTGCTTGCCGAGGTTCATGAAATGCGAATTGATATTTCGGGGATGCGTGGAGATGTTCAAGAGTTGAAAACAGAACAGGCAAAAACCAACCTTGGTATTCAGGAATTAAGGTTATCGGTTATGCGACTGGCAGATTTCGGTGAGCGAATTTTAATTCTGGAGAAAGAAGTTTTTAAAAAAGCATACTGAAATTTTAATCATTAGATATTTAAAGATGCCATCGCTCCAAGCGATGGCATCTTTTTTTTGTATCAATGCCATTGGTTTCTTTTTTCCAGCCACCACTTGCAACTACCAAATTATTAACTTTATATTTGATGCAACAAAATATGAATACGGTTTCACATAAAAATTATTCTCTTTCGAATTTCAATATTCGATGTTCGTACGGAGTACGGAGTACGGAGTACGGGTAATATATAGCCGAACAAAATACACTGCCACTTTCAAGAGCAGCAAATCAGTTAATCACATTTTTTATTTCCGATTTAAAAATACCGATACCACTATCGGTAGTACCAATTGTAAGGTTCAGATCATGGAGGGCACTGTCCGTAATTCCGGTAGTGGTATCGGTTCAACGGATACTACTGTCCATGATTTCAACAGTGGTATCGGTTCAACGCACACTACTGTCCATGATTTCAACAGTGGTAACGGTTCAACGGATACTACTGTCCATGATTTCAACAGTGGTATCGGTTCAACGCACACTACTGTCCATGATTTCAACAGTGGTATCGGTTCAACGGATACTATTGTCCATGATTTCAATAGTGGAACCGGAATTACCAACAGTACTATTCGTAATTCGGAAAGCACAATTTCACTTCTGAATAGTACTATTTCAGTTAAAAAATAAACAATTCAATTTTAAACCCATAAATTCTCAAACCAATGACAGCATTTATTCAAGAACTCAAAAACAGATTTATTGCATTAAAAAATGGTATGACTGCAAACGCAGCCCGATGGGTTGGTCAACCGGTAGCGGTTGGTGATGTTGATACCATGATTGGCACTCTCAACACCGACGATGATGCTATAGATGTGGCGCTCGATCAGGTGCAACAAAAGCGCGCCGCCGGCCGTGCATCAGTGCAATCGCTTACACTGCGCGCCAATCAAATTGAAAACCTCGCCATTGGCATACATGCCAGCGACCCAACATTGTTAAATGAATACGATATAAAACTTCGGGCTACCGGCTCAGCAAAACCGGCACCCGGCAAGGCAGTAGT